>QYQN01000087.1 GCA_007280895.1 Methylococcaceae bacterium | reverse complement strand
GCCTCTCCCACATTATATAAAAACAATGACTTACAAAATTAAAAAGTTGTTTTTGTGTTGTTTTCATAATACTTTCACAGTCTCGTCAGCTATTGCCTGTAAAAATAGCTAAAGCTGTTTTACTTTAGCAGAGCCTGCACTTCGCAGGGCAATTAGGCACGAGCGCGACAACACTTATGCACAGGCATAAGTGCTTATTGTTTAGCTACATACCATCGTGCTTAATGTCCACGTTGGGGAAACGGCTTAATACCGCCGTCAACAACGCGGCCTGCAACGGACGATGAGTTATTTTTTCGACCATTTCATTAGCGAACGCAAAAATCAGTATATTTCTGGCACTGGCTTCATCCATGCCGCGTGATTGTAAATAAAAAACTGATTTTTCATCTAATTGCCCAACGGTAACACCATGACTGCATTTAACATCATCAGCATAAATTTCTAATTGTGGCTTACTGTCTGCTTCGGCGTGTTCAGATAATAATAAATTACGATTAGCCATCATGGAGCTGGTTTTCTGAGCCTGCTGTTCGACAACAATTCGTCCTTGAAAGACCCCGCGCGAACGCTCATTTAGAACCCCTTTGTAATATTCACGACTGATGCTGTGCGGCTGTGCATGCGTAACTCGGGTTAGGTGATCTAAATGTTGACGACCCTCACCCAAATACAAACCGTTTAATTCACACTCTGCTGCCGTGGCTAATTCGGTATGCGTTTCAGAACGCGCCAAGATTCCACCCAAAGCAAAATGATGTTGCGTAAAGTGTGAGTACGGCGCTTGCTTGCAGTACACGCCGGCAAAATGATACGCGCGTGTCGATTCAATCTGCTGCTTATAAGCGATTAATGTGGCGTGTTGTGCCAAAAATACTTCGGTGATAGCTACTGACAAATACTCTGCCTCAACACCGCTATAACTTTCAAGCCAATGCAGCGAAGCATGGTTTTCAATAAGTAATAGCACGCGCGTATTAACCATGACTTCAGCTTGACTCACGCTATGAACACAGTGAAGTGGTTTAGTTAATACGGTGCCAGCAGGCACATGCACAAACACGCCATCGCTAAAGCCTGCACTGTTTAAGGCAATAAAACCATGTTCAGTTGCGGCAACAGCTTGCCCTAAGTGGCGCTGAATTAGTTCAGCATGGTGAGCTAAGGCTTCTGCCATACTCATCACACATACGCCTTCTGGCAACCCCTCTAAGTCCGATAAACTTTGCTCGAACTGACCATTGACGATAACCACTCGCCAGGTATCTGTAAGCTGTTGTGCGCTGTGGTAATCAGCCGCCTGAGTTAAAGCCGTCTGAGTGACGGCGGTGAAGGTTTTTTTTTGCAGCGCTGCCAATGAGGTATAACGCCATGCTTCGCTACGCAATGTGGGCAATCCTGTACTGACATACTGCGCCCATGCGTCCGCACGAAAGTCTTGTAACCATGGCAGCGACTGTCCTGGCAAACGCGCAGCATCCAGACTTAATCCTGTACTCATGCCGATACCTGTCCTTCTTCTAGCCAACCGTAACCTTCTTTTTCTAATGCCAACGCCAAGTCTGCTCCACCTGATTTAACGATCTGACCATGCGCTAAAACATGCACATAATCGGGTTTAATGTAGTCTAATAAACGTTGGTAATGGGTTACCATAATAAAAGCACGTTCGGGTGAACGCAGGGCATTAATGCCTTCAGCAACAATTTTTAAAGCATCAATATCTAAGCCTGAATCGGTTTCATCTAAAATACATAAGGCTGGTTCTAAGATCGCCATTTGTAAAATTTCATTACGTTTTTTTTCCCCGCCAGAAAAACCTTCATTTACAGCTCGATACAGAAATCTCTCATCCATATCTAAGGTTTTTATTTTCGCTTTCACTAGACTTAAAAAATCCATCGCATCAACTTCATCTAAGCCTTGATGCTTACGCACGGCATTTAATGCCGCTTTTAATAAATAAACATTACTGACACCAGGAATTTCTACAGGATATTGAAAAGCTAAAAACACCCCTTCACGCGCTCTAATTTCAGGCGCCATGTCGACTAGATTTTTGCCTTTATAGTGAATTGTCCCGCCTGTTATTTGATACCCAGGCTTACCCGAAAGCACATGTGACAAGGTGCTTTTTCCAGAGCCATTAGGCCCCATAATGGCATGAATCTCACCTGCATTAATCTCAAGATTAATGCCATTAAGAATAGCTTTATCATTAATGTTAACTGTTAAATTTTTAATACTTAGCATTCGTTTTCCATTGTTTACTAGTGAAATTAAGTCGTACTGGCGTGCGGTATAAATACCACTCAATTAACCTACAGAACCTTCTAAACTCAGCCCCAATAAGGCTTGAGCTTCAACAGCGAATTCCATCGGTAATTCTTTAAACACTTCCTTACAAAAACCGTTAACAATCATCGAGACCGCATCTTCAGCTGATAAGCCGCGTTGTTGGCAAAAAAACAACTGATCTTCACCAATTTTTGCAGTCGTGGCTTCATGCTCAATTTGTGCAGACGGTTGCTTAACTTCAAGATAAGGAAAGGTGTGTGCGCCGCACTGATCACCCACCAATAAGGAGTCGCATTGGGTGTAATTGCGCGCGTTTTCTGCACTTTTTAACACCTTAACTAAGCCACGATAGGTATTTTGCGCATGCCCTGCTGAAATCCCTTTTGAAACAATAGTGCTGCGCGTATTTTTACCAATATGAATCATTTTTGTACCGGTATCAGCTTGTTGATAATTATTGGTGACGGCAACCGAATAAAACTCACCCACAGAATTATTGCCTAATAACACACAACTGGGGTATTTCCAGGTAATGGCAGAACCCGTTTCCACTTGTGTCCACGATACTTTTGAATTATCGCCACGGCACTCAGCGCGTTTGGTTACAAAATTATAAATGCCCCCTTTGCCTTGTTTATCGCCTGGATACCAGTTCTGGACTGTGGAATATTTTATCGTGGCATCACGCAGTGCAATTAATTCAACCACGGCGGCATGTAACTGATTTTCATCACGCATGGGCGCAGTGCAGCCTTCTAAATAACTCACCTGACTGCCTTCATCGGCGATAATTAAAGTGCGCTCAAATTGTCCAGTGTTAGCGGCATTGATTCTAAAATAGGTGGATAACTCCATCGGGCAACGCACGCCTTTGGGAATATACACAAAAGAGCCATCGGTAAATACCGCCGCATTTAACGCCGCAAAAAAGTTATCGGTATGCGGCACCACTGAGCCTAAATACGTTTTTATCAACTCGGGATAATCGCGCAGAGCCTCTGAGATTGGACAAAAAATCACCCCCACCTCTTTTAACTTATCTTTAAAGGTGGTGGCGACAGAGACGCTATCAAACACCGCATCGATAGCAATGCCCGCTAAACGCTCTTGCTCATCTAAGGGAATACCTAACTTTTTGTAAGCGGCTAAGACTTCAGGATCAATCTCTGCCAAACTTTTCGGGCCATCTTCTTTGCGTTTAGGTGCAGAATAATAACTGATGGCTTGATAATCAATGGGCTCAATAGTTACCTGCGCCCACGTTGGCGGCGTTAAGCTTTGCCAATGCCGAAAGGCTTGTAAACGATAAGCCAACATAAAATCTGGCTCATTTTTGATCGCTGATAATTGTTGAATAACCACTTCATTTAATCCAGGAGCAAAGGTATCGGTTTCTAATACCGTCACAAAACCTTGCTTATACTCTTGATTAATAATCTGATTAATTTCTTGCGTACTGTCTGACATAAACTTCTCTCTTCAATTACCCGCAGGTACGCGAGTTAACATTGTTAAAGCGGTGATTGCACGTGATACAGACTGGCAATAGGAATGGTTATTTCATTAACATGCAGCACTGGTCTCACTAAATCTGCAAGGGTAATGGCGTCTAAGGCATGATGAACGGTTTGATTAATTAAATGCCAATTGGCTTTAATATCACATCCCGTTGCTTGTTCACAGGCTTGCTTGGAGAGACTGCATTCGGTTAACGCAATAGGGCCTTCCAGTACAGTAATAATCGAAGCAACGGTAATAGCTGCGGGTAATCGTGCTAAGAGATATCCACCTTTCGCTCCACGAACCGACACTAATAAATCAGAATTTACCATTACTTTTAATAACTTACTTACTGTTGGCAACGCAATACCTGTGACGGATGCGATTTCAATAGAGGTCAGTACACGCGCTCGATCTTTAGCCATAAAGCTTAAAATTACTACGCCATAATCAGTTAATTTGCTTAATCGTAACATGCTCCCCCTCCCTAATTACGGACTATTTTAGTCCTATTTAATTTCGCAGTAAAGCACTAGGTTTTTAGCCCTTACTGACATTGAACAACCGCTATTATTTGGTGTTGGCCCAGCAATGCTCATTATGACTGGATTTACAGTCTCTACAACGATTGGGCAGCGTGTTTACGGTGATAACCATAATGAGCATGAGCGTTGATCATGTCTCAAACTAAGGCATTCATATACTCATCCCAGGCTTTTTCCATACGTTTTACAGAAATGGGGTAAGCTGTTTTCAGTTGCTGAGCAAATAAAGACACTCTAAATTCCTCTAACATCCACCGAAAACCTTCCTGCTCTGGATGCACGACATCTTTTTTAGCACGCTTTTCTAGCACACTCCAATAACGGCTGGTGTAACGCTGAATATCTTGCAATTTTTGTGGATGATTATCCAATTTATCCAAACGATATTGAATGGCTTTTAAATAACGCGGGAAGTGTTGCAGCTGAGCAAAAGGGGTCGTATTGATAAATCCAGCGTACACCAAAGCATTAATTTGTTCGCGAATATCTTTCGCCATCGCATCGGTGTCCTTAAATTTTTGTAGCTGCTCGTGCACTTGTTGATAAGCGGCCATAATTTGCTGCGTGAGTTTCGCAGCATCGTTAGCAAAGCTTATTAACGCGGCTTTATGTTCTATTATGCTGGTATCAAAAGCATGGTGTGTTCGTATAACACGCCCTTCAATAAATACGGTATACAACACTAGGGTGAGCACATCTTCTTTATAAGAATACTGACGCGCGTCTATGAATAGTTGGCGTTTGGGTAAACGTGCGTAAGCTAATTCTGCAGCCGCCCATTGCAGAATATTTTTCATTAAATAAGTACTTTCTTTTCGTAATTTCAATTGCAACAAACGTAATAATCCCGCTTGATGAAAAGCCTCAGCTCGCGCTTGGGTGTCAAATATTTTTACCCCCACCGCATCACCCTCGTCGACTATAGCAGGATAACCCACCACCGTTTTACCCTGCTGAATAAAACTATATGTTTCTGGCAAATCATCAAATGCCCACTGAATACAGCCGGTGTAATGCAACTCGTCAGCGGCGATTTGATCAAAACTGTCTTCTGCTTTAACGGCATACTTCTGCTGTAAGGCATTAAGATTACGCCCATAATCCATTAATTGACCTTTCTCATCAATAACACGAAAGTTCATTTTTAAATGCTCAGGAACATTACTTATTGCCCAAGCTGTTAACGGAATGGCTTCACCCGTAAGCTTTCTTAGGCGCATCCCCAACCATTCTTGTAATAAACCCTTAAAATCAGGTTCAATTTCTAAACATTGCTTGACTGTTGCGGGCACTGGCACAAAATGCTTACGAATATTTTTGGGTAAACCACGAATTAATGCGCTACATTTTTCTGCCAACAACCCTGGCACGACCCAGACAAACGGAGCGTCGGTTAATTGGTTAAGCTGATGCACCTGAATGATTGCCGTCACACCATCTTCATCGTGCCCTGGCTCAAAACGATACTGCAAAGGAATCGTGAGACTACCCACTTTTTTACTATCAGGAAAATCCCAGTCATTAACATAGCCTTCTTTTTCTCTTGTTAATGCCTCTTTGGTTAAAAATAATACCGTAGGATTTATTTTTTCGGCAGTTTTACGCCATTTATCCAAGGTAATACCGTTAACTACCTCTGCTGGCAGCAGTCGTTCATAAAAATCATATAACCATAACTCATCTTCCACCAAATCAACTCGCCGCCCTTTGTGTTGAATCATCCCCACTTCTTCTAGTAATTTTTTATTCGCGATAAAAAAAGGGGCGTTACTGTGGTAATCATGGCTCACTAAGGCAGATTGTATGAATATTTCCCGTGCGGCGCTGGGATCAACACGCTCATAAGGAATTTTACGCCCTGATTGCAAGGTTAAGCCATACAGATAAGTGCGTTCTAAAACGGCACTTCGTCCTGCTTTTTTCTCCCAATGCGGCTCATAATAAGTATGCTTAACTAAATGCCCAGCGCACTGCTCTATCCATTCTGGTTCAATACGCGCCACGGTCCGTGCATAAACTTTACTGGTCTCCACTTGCTCAGCCGCCATAATCCATTTTGGTTTGACTTTATGCAGTCCTGAGCCTGGAAAAATAAAAAACTTTAACCCACGCGCACCTAAATATTCATACTGCTCATGACGGAAACCAATCGTGGACAATAAGCCTGTTAGTAAGGCACGATGAATATTTTCATAACGTGCATTGGCTTTTTCGATACTGGCTTGAATACGCTCTTCTAAGGTGCTACTTACTTCCGGCACTTCTTTTATGCGGGACAGCGTTGCTGGCTGTTGTTTATCTGAGCGTCCACTTGCCTCTGGCGTAGTGAAAGCCACATCGCCTTTCAATACTTGCATAATTTGGGCATGACCATCAAACCATTCACGCATTCGCAAATACGAAATAAAATTATCCTGACAATATTTTCTTAACTTATTATTTGAAAGATGTTTTTTCTGCTCTTCGTAGGTATTCCACAAGGTTAAAAACGTTAAAAAATCAGATTCAGGATGACGAAATACAACATGCTTAGCATCTGCTTGCGCCATTTTATCCGCTGGTTTTTCTCGTGGATCTTGAACGCCTAAGGCTGACACAATAATGGCCACCTCGTGTAAACAGCCCTCGTCTTGAGCCGCCACTAACATCCTTGCTAATTTTGGATCAGTTGGAAATTTGGCCAACTGACGCCCCACATCAGTCAACTTTCCTGCCTTATCTAGGGCGTGAACCTCTTGCAACATGGTCTTGCCGTCCCGAATCATTTTTTCATCAGGTGGCTCAATAAAGGGAAAATCTTCAATATCTCCCAGCTTTAATACGGCCATCTGCAAAATAACCGCCGACAAATTAGTCCGCAGAATTTCAGGCTCAGTAAATTCTGGTCTTGCTGCATAATCTTCAAAAGAATACAAACGAATACAAATACCTTCCGCAACCCTACCACACCGCCCCGCCCGTTGATTAGCACTGGATTGCGAAATACGTTCGATGGGTAAGCGTTGAATTTTACTTCGATGACTGTACCGACTAAGACGCGCATGTCCCGTATCAATCACGCCACGAATACCTGGTACCGTGAGCGATGTTTCGGCGACGTTGGTGGCTAAAATAATGCGCACTTTACCGCCTTTTGGATTGAATACGCGCTCTTGCTCACTGACACTTAATTTTGAATACAAAGGCAAAATATCGTATTGCGTTGGATGATGTTTTTTTAACGAATCCGTAGTTTCACGAATCTCTCTTTCACCACTTAAAAAGATCAAAATATCGCCACGTAAATCTCGATACAACTCATCGACGGCATCCAAAATAGCGTGCTGTAAATCATCACTGGTTTCATCTTTATCTGCTTCAGAGTCTTCCTCGCGCATCTTGGCTTCAGCCGGACGATAACGAATATCAACAGGATAGGTACGCCCAGACACCTCAATAATGGGCGCATTATTAAAATGTGCAGCAAAGCGTTGCGTATCAATAGTTGCTGAGGTGATGATTAATTTTAAATCGGGGCGCTTGGGTAACAACCATTTCATGTACCCAATTAAAAAATCAATATTTAAACTACGCTCATGGGCTTCATCAATAATGATTGTATCGTATTGATTTAAATACGGATCATTTTGCGACTCTGCTAATAAAATACCATCCGTCATTAATTTAACTAATGTCGCTGACTGTGTTTTGTCATTAAAACGAATTTTATATCCCACTGTTTGACCAATTTTTTCACCTAATTCTTCGGCAATACGATCAGCAACCGTGCGTGCAGCAATTCGCCGTGGCTGCGTATGACCAATCAAGCCCGCCGCCCCTCGACCTATTGATAGACAAATTTTTGGCAACTGCGTGGTTTTTCCAGATCCCGTCTCTCCACACATCACCAGCACTTGATGCTGCTGAATTAACGCAGCAATTTCTAGCCTTCTTGCAGTGACGGGTAAATCAGGGAAATTTAGTGCCGGAATACTTGCCAAGCGTCGTGCTCTTGCCGACACCGAGCGTTCTATACGTTCTGCTAAAGCGCGTAACGACTCCTCAGACAGCTTTCCCTGCCGAGCGCGTTGACGCAAACTTTCAAGTTGTCGCATTAAAAGGTGCCGCTCAAGACTTAAACACAAGGGCAGCTGTTGAGCTAGTGAAGCAAGTAAATCAGAAGAAATCATTGGATAAATTTATTAATTTGAAAGAGAGAATCATGCAAAAAATTTGGACTCCCCACTTAAGATAGGGTAAGCCACCAGACTTTACCGTTCGCCATGAGCGTGTCAAATGAGGTGAATAATTAAGTCATTCAGAGTTTAACAAGACGCACCTATACGCAGCTGAAGAACTCACCACGAATAACTTAACCCTACCCTAAATACCAACAAACGTTTGTTTAGCAACTTAGCACCACCAGTGACGTGATTATAATGGTATAACACGCGCGTTTATTTCCTAAAACAATCACTATTCCGATAAAATGAGGCATCATTGTCATTAAACAACACATTGTCATCAAAAGGTAACAAGCACTTTGTTACTATTTTATTACCACAAAATATTTAATTCCAACTACACAAAAAATTATGTCAAGACTTAATGTTCTCGTTGTTGAAGATGAAGACGCCATTAGAGGCATGCTGGTCATGGTATTAGAGCAATCTGGATTTAAATCCATTGCCGCTGCTGATGCAGAAGAAGCTCAAAAAGTCTTGGATGACTTCTCACCAGATTTAATTTTACTCGACTGGATGTTACCTGGCATTAGTGGTGTCGAATGGGCTCGGCGCTTAAAAAAAGAACCTATTTATCGTGACCTGCCGATTATTGTGCTTACCGCACGCGGCGAAGAAGAAGATAAAGTTAGAGGACTTGAAATTGGTGCAGACGATTATATCACCAAGCCCTTTTCCCCAAAGGAGTTGGTTGCGCGGATTCGTGCCGTCCTTAGACGTAGCGGTAAAATTCAAGGTTTAGCACAAATTGTCTTAGGTGATTTAACCTTAGATACCGAACAACATCGTTTTAGTATTGGCAATAAACAATTAGAAGTTAGCCCAACTGAATTCCGTTTAATGCAATTTTTTATGACCCATCCCGATAAAGTTTACAGCCGCACGCAATTACTTGATCAGGTATGGGGACGTAGTGTGTATATTGAAGAACGGACGATTGATGTCCATATTCGTCGCTTGCGGAGAATCCTTGGCGAGCACGGTCGCGAAGATTTAGTTCAAACAGTAAGAGGTTTTGGTTACCGTTTTTCATTAGTGTCATAACGTATGCATCCTTGGCATCAAGAATTCACCCGCCTGATTCTGCTTTATCTAAGTGTTTTTTTAGTAGGAGGCTTAACCGGCTATCTTGTTCAGACATTATTGTTGCTAACATTAATCATTCTGTTCATTCAGCTTTCTCAAATAAGACGTTTTGAGAAGTGGATTAGTCAAGGTGGCAAAGGCGAATATCCTAAAACCAGCGGGATTTGGGAGGAAATTTATTACCAAATCTATCGCATAAAAAAAAGTGAAAAACGCCGTAAGAAAAAATTACGCAAATTAATCGAACAATTCAGACAATCTACCGAAGCACTGCCCGATGCCGCCGTTGTGTTAGATAATAATGATGAAATTGAATGGGCGAATAAAGCAGCTAGGCAAATTCTTGGTTTGCAACAAATTGATAAAGGTCAACGCCTGATTAATCTTATTCGTTACCCAGAATTCATTCGCTACCTTAAATCAGGAAGCTACAGCGAACCCGTTATTCTGCCCTCGCCAGTCAATAACTGCATCATCTTAGAAGTTCGCATTATTCCTTATGGCTCAGGACTTAGACTGTTACTTGCACAAGATGTAACGCAGCTAAAAAAAATGCAGACGATTCGTAAAGACTTTGTGGCCAATGTCTCTCACGAATTAAGAACACCGCTAACCGTTTTAAAAGGCTATCTTGAAACCATGAAAGACATGGATGACGGTGGCTCTCCGTTATTAACCACGTCTTTTAAAGAGATGCTTGGGCAAACCGAACGAATGCAGCACTTGGTTGATGACTTGCTTTTCCTAACACGCCTTGAAACTCAGCAGAAAAAACAACAATGCATTGATATTCCAGCATTATTAAGCCAAATCTGCAAAGAAGGTGATGCCCTTGAAAGTGCTTCACGACGAATTGAATTAACCCTTGAATCGTCAGCTCATATTATGGGTGAAGAACAAGATTTACGCAGCGCATTCACAAATTTGCTGGGCAATGCACTTAAATATTCGCCTGATGATTCTTTAGTGGAAGTCCGCTGGTACCAGACTGAAACAGAAATTATTTTAGCAATTAAAGATTATGGTGAGGGTATTCCTGAAACAGAAATCCCACGCATTACTGAGCGTTTTTACCGGGTTGATACGAAACGACGAAAAAAAATTCCTGGCACGGGACTGGGTTTAGCCATTGTTAAACATGCCTTGATGCGTCATGACGCACAACTTGAAATAACGAGCAAAATGGGGGAAGGAAGTAGCTTTAACTGCCACTTCCCCATAAAACGACATTGCAACGATTAAGCATGAAAAGTCTAACTGGAACACGACGTATTAAGTGACGCCAGCTAGTCTTTACGCCTTGCTTACTCGCTTGCTTTATTTGCTGCGGCCGGCTTGATTTTAATATCTGCACTCGCCTCTAAACTACTCAATACTGCGTTAAATTCTTCTTGTGCAAAGGTATTGGCAATATTCTTTTTCGCTACCTCAAGCTGCTTTTTCTCGTCGTCACTCATCACCCCTTCGGTGACTTTATGCAATGATAAAATCACTTGATCACCATTAGCCATAGGCACACTGAAAATACTGGGTTTATTAAGCACCGGTTTGGCAGCTTTAAATATCGCTTCACGCAATGGCAACTCCACCTCAGTTGAGCGTCGAGTTAAGGAGTTGAGGCTTTTTAAGCTTAACTTATTTTCTTCAGCCAGCTTAACCAAGCTCTCATTAGCTTCTAAACGCGTCAATATCTGCTTGGCTTTTTCAACAGCCACATTTTTTGCCTTTTCATTTAAAATCACCGTCACAATTTCTTTTGTAACCGCACTCAATTCTTTGCTCGCTGCTGGCTTATGAGCCAATAAACGTAACACAACTACTTTATCCGCACCTAATTCGATAGCGCTACTATTATTACCCTGCAACACTTCGTCAGTGAATGCCGCACCTCGCACTTTAGCGTCTGCAGCAACACCTTCACCGCTATCTTTAGTAAACAACGTCGTTTTCTGAATAGTTAATCCTAACGATTCAGCTACTGTGTGAAGATTATCTGGATTTTGATAACTTAACTCAGTTAATCCCTCGGCCTCTTCGTAAAAGGCGTTCTCTGCCTGAACCTTTTGATAGGCTTTTAGCAAATCTTCTTTTACCGTATCAAAGGCTTTAATTTCTGCCGGCAATAACTCAGTAACTTTAATTAAATGATAACCAAACGCAGATTTAACAGGCTCTGAAACTTCATTTAAACGTAATTTCATTGCCGCATCTTCAAACGATTTTTCCATCACACCTACGTTAAACAAACCTAAGTCACCGCCTAGTTTTGCCGTGACTTTATCATCTGACTGATCCGCTGCGACACTTGCAAAAGCTTTGCTTGCCAATATCTGCTTGGCTTTTTGAGCTTTTTCTAAGGCGATCTGCTCAGTAACTTTATCATTTACCGCAAATAGAATATGACTAATCTTTCTGCGCTCTGGCAAGGTATATTGATCTTTTTGTTCTTGGTAAAAAGCCTGTAATTTATCATCGGTTACGATGATTTTTTTAGCCAACTCGGGCAACGATAATTCTACATATTCAACTGACATTTGCTCAGGTGCTTGAAATACGTCTTGATGCTGACGGTAATACGCCTCGATTTCTTCTTTGGTGGGCTGCACAGTTGCTGGCGCTACCGCTACGGTCACATAATCTACATCACGCTGTTGATTTTGTATTTTAAAGAAACCTTCAACATCATAATCAGTGGCAATAGACGTTTGAAGAATGCTGTTTTGAAATTGCTCCATCATTAATGCTTTTTTAATTCTGTTAACAAACTCAGCGGAAGATAAGCGCTGAGCCGCAAGTAATGATTTATATTTGCCTTCATCAAACCGACCTTCAGTTTGAAAATAGTCTAATTTTGCGATAAATTCTCTGATAGTTGCATCAGTAACAGCCAGACCTCGCGCTTGAACATATTGCAATAACACTTCATCTTTTATTAATTTTTGCAATGCTTGCTGCTTAAGCAACTGCTCGTCTAAGCCTAATCCTCGTAAACTTTGGCTGAACTGATCATAAGCTTTATTGACATCGCGCTGAAAAAAATCCTTATCTCCAACCGAGGCCAAAGCGACCTCTTGTCCATTATCATCGTAATTATTAATACCCCACAGCGCAAAAGGAATACAGATTACAATCAATATTACCCATGAAAATACACCTTGTGATTTTTCTCTAATCTTTGTGAGCATAGCGTTACCCTAACTTATTCAAAAAATACAATGCAAAAAAAAGCCCCGAACCAAAGTGGTACGGGGCTTTTGTTTTTTTGGCGAAGCGGACGGGACTCGAACCCGCGACCACCGGCGTGACAGGCCGGTATTCTAACCAACTGAACTACCACTCCAAAGTCTGGTGGGTGCTGAGGGGTTCGAACCCCCGACCCTCGCCTTGTAAGGGCGATGCTCTCCCAGCTGAGCTAAGCACCCGACTAATGAAACCTAGTTTACAGCATCTTTTAACGTTTTTCCAGCTTTAAATGCAGGAATTTTTGCAGCTTTAATGGTAATTTCTTCACCAGTTTGTGGATTGCGACCTTTACGCTCTGCTCTTTCTTTAACTGCAAAAGTACCAAAGCCAACCAACGCTACTGAACGATCTTTAGGTTCAACGCTTGTATCACTTAAGGCCTTAGTAACAACACTTAAAAAACCATTTAAAGCCCTCTCTGCTTCTGCTTTAGTCAATTGTGCTGACTCTGCAATTGCGTCGATAAGTTCAGATTTGTTCATTATTCCCCCTTAGGAAGTTTTTTTTATAGTAACAGTTTGATGTCTGTTTTCAATGCTCATGCAATAAACAACAACTTCGATAGTTATATCAACTGAACTTAGCCAGTGTCAAGTTACATGTTACTTAAAATATCCATTAAATATATTACTTAACACACAAACCATTCACACTCTCATTGCTTTATTAAATTAATAAGTTAAATAATAATATTGCGATTTTCTAATAAAGAAACACGCTCAACAGGTTATTAATTAATGTGCCGTTAAGCCTGTCACAACGGCTTTAATGGATTCATTTTCAACATTAACAGCCTCATCTACCGATACTTTTTCAATAGGAACGGGCATATATTGCAAAGCGACCTCTAAGACTTCGTCAATCCAATGAACTGGCTTGATTAATAAATTTTGTTTAATATTTTCAGGTATTTCAACCAAATCTTTTTCATTTTCAGCAGGAATTAATACCGTAGTGATACCGCCACGATGTGCTGCTAAAAGCTTTTCTTTTAAGCCACCAATGGGTAGTACTTCGCCACGCAAGGTAATTTCACCCGTCATGGCGACATTTGCTCTTACAGGAATTTTTGTCAGTGCGGAAATAATAGCGGTACACATTCCAATACCAGCACTTGGGCCATCTTTTGGGGTAGCTCCTTCAGGTACATGGATATGAATGTCATTTTTTTGAAACAATTCATTATCAATACCTAAAATTTGCGAACGACTTCTTACTACAGTCATGGCGGCTTCGATAGATTCTTTCATCACCGAACCTAATTTACCCGTCGCAAGATTTTTACCCTTACCAGGAATAACTGCGGTTTCGATGGTAAGTAACTCGCCGCCAACTTCAGTCCACGCCAATCCAGTCACCTGCCCAATTTGATCCCGCTCTTCTGCAACACCATAATTAAAGCGTTTGACGCCTAAATAATCACCTAAATTTTCTTCAGTAATAAATATTTTGTGATGATCAGCTTGCAATAAAAGTGTTTTCACCACTTTTCTACAAATTTTAGAAATATCACGCTCCAGACTTCTTACGCCTGCTTCTCGTGAATAAAATCTAATCATATTTCTCACTGCCGATTCAGAAATATCTATTTCTTTGTCTTTAAGTCCATTGTTTTTGATTTGCTTAGGAATCAAATAACGCAACGCAATATTGATTTTTTCATCTTCGGTATACCCAGATAAACGAATAACCTCCATTCTATCTAACAATGCAGGTGGGATATTCATAGTATTTGCCGTCGCGACAAACATCACATCAGATAAATCAAAATCCACCTCAAGATAATGATCTGAAAACATATGATTTTGCTCGGGATCTAAAACCTCCAGCAATGCTGACGCTGGATCACCACGAAAATCAGCCGCCATTTTATCAATTTCATCTAATAAAAACATAGGATTACGTGTTTTTACTTTCGCCAAATTTTGCAATATTTTGCCCGGCATTGAACCAATATAGGTTCGACGATGACCGCGTATTTCGGCCTCGTCACGCACCCCACCTAAGGCCATTCGGACATACTTACGATTCGTTGCTCTGGCAATTGATTCACCTAATGACGTTTTCCCCACGCCTGGAGGTCCAACTAAACACAAGATAGGTCCCTTCAGCTGTTTAACACGCTGCTGAACAGCAAGGTATTCCAAAATACGTTCTTTTACTTTTTCAAGTCCATAATGCTCTTGTTCTAAAACCTGTTCCGCAATTTTTAAATCGTGACGTACCTTAGTTTTCTTCTTCCAAGGAACGTTTACCATCCAATCAATATAATTACGCACTACAGTTGCTTCTGCAGACATCGGTGACATTAATTTAAGCTTGTTAAGTTCAGCATGCGCTTTACTTCTTGCTTCAGGGGACATACCTGCTTCAACAATTTTCCGCTCTAATTCTTCAATTTCATTCGGCACATCTTCCATATCACCCAATTCTTTTTGAATGGCTTTCATTTGCTCATTCAAATAATACTCCCTTTGATTTTTTTCCATTTGCTGCTTAACACGAACACGAATCTTTTTTTCCATTTCTAAGATATCGACTTCGCCTTCCATTAACGTCATTAAACTTTCTAAACGATTTTCAATATCTGAATTTTCAAGAATTTTTTGCTTTTCTTGAACTTTTAAACTCATATGCGCAGCCATGGTGTCTGCTAAACGGCTTAAATCATCGATACCTGCCAACGACGTCAATACTTCAGGGGGAATTTTATTATTTAGCTTAACGTATTGCTCAAAGGAACTAATTGCCGTGCGCTGCAAGACATCCTGTTCTTGCTCGGATAAGCTTAGGGTATCTTCCATGGGCTGAATGGTGGCAGAAAAAAAGCTTCCCGTATTTTTATAAGTCAGCACTTGACTGCGCTCAGTACCCTCGACCAAGACTTTAACCGTACCATCTGGCAGCTTTAATAGCTGTAAAATATTGGCTAAAGTGCCCACATGATATAAATCAGAGAATTCAGGCTCATCGACTTCAGCTTCTTTTTGTGCCACCAACAAAACGTGCTTACCTTCATTCATTGCAGTGTCTAACGCGTCAATTGAACGCTCCCTACCAACAAACAAAGGAATCACCATGTGCGGATAGACCACGACATCTCGCAGCGGTAACACTGGAATTAATACATTTTCTTTTGGCAAATCTGTCATTGTTGCGTTTCCACCAAGGCGATATACATTATTTTAAAAAACATAACTATGAGGGCTATAGTTAAAATAGCAAGAATTAAATGATTAAATTTTTAATTTTATTCATAATCAATACCTTGTTGCTCGTGTAAAAAAGACCTTACTTTTGCAACTAAATGTGCATCCCCAGTCTGAAAAACGTGCGCATCGTGTTGTTTTCGTAGCCACGTAAATTGCCGTTTTGCTAATTGCCGCGTGGCTATAATAGCTTTTTCAGTCATTTCGTTAAGACCGTACTCTCCACGCAAATACGACCACACTTGCCGATATCCCACCGCACGAATAGCCGGCAATTGCTCATGCAAATCACCGCGCTGAAAAAGGCTGTTAACCTCTTCAAGCAAACCTTGCACTAACATTTCTCGAAAACGCAGCGCGATCATGTCATGTAAAGCTTTTCGTTCAACCGGTACTAACATGACCTTTACTACCTGATACGCCGATAAGACTGATTGGGTTGAGGCAAACAAGGAACTCATTGGCTGTCCTGTAATTTCGTACACTTCCAATGCGCGCTGCACCCGCTGAGGATCATTTTGATGAATTCTTGCTGCTGCGTCGGGGTCAATCTCAGCCAAGCGCTGATGCAAGGCTTGCTTTCCAAAGAGCACTAAATCTTGCGCTAACTTAGCGCGTATAGGTGGATCAGCATGGGGTAATTTGGCCAAACCCTGAGTCAGCGCATTAAAATACAACATAGTACCGCCAACTAAAATTGGCAATTTATGTCTGGCCGTGATGTCAGCCATTAAGCGTGTAGCGCAGACGTTAAACTGTCCTGTAGAAAATGCCTCCGCAGGATCGAGAATATCAATCAGATGATGAACAATGTCTTCGCGTTCAGCCAGCGTAGGTTTAGCCGTTCCTATATCCATGCCCTTAAATACTAAGGCCGAATCAACGCTAATAATTTCCCCATTAAAGGCCTTCGCTAATTGCACCGCTAAATGTGATTTACCCGCAGCGGTAGGGCCCATTAACAACAGCACGGGCGGTAATTTATTCATAAGATTCACTACAGTTGATGCGCATTACTGACCTCGCATAAAAAACTTATCTAACTCTTGCAAAGATAAAGCAATCCACGTTGGACGACCATGATTACATTGCCCACTACGTTCAGTTTTTTCCATCTCACGCAGCAACGCATTCATTTCTTCACGACTTAAGCGACGCTGTGCACGCACCGAACCATGACACGCCATCGTTGCTAAGATTTCGTTACTGTGCTCCTGAATACGTTGACTCATCCCAAACACACGAAAATCTGCAATCACATCACGCACTAAAATCTCCAAATTAGAGTCACTCAATAACGCGGGAGCAGCGCGTAAGACCACGGTATCGACGCCAGAACGATTTACTTCAAAACCTAATGGCGCAAAAAAATCGTGCATTTGCTCGACAATCTCTGCCTCTTCGGTTGCCACAGAGAACATAATGGGTAACAGTAAGGGTTGACTAGGAATATTGCCTTGCAAAAACGCCTGCTTTAAACGCTCATAGGTAACGCGCTCATGGGCAGCATGCGCATCAACTAAAATAACACCGGTCGCTGTTTCTGCCAGAATAAAGGTGGCGTGAATATGTGCTATGGCAAAACCTAAGGGCGGCAATTCATTATTTTGCTCGGTCACTAAAGACGCACCACCTACTTCCTGAGACACCTGCATGTAGCGTTTCATTTGTTCTTCAATCTGACTAGGCAACACACTACTTTGACGAAATGGCATCTGCTCCATACGATAAGAAGTCAACTCACGTGCAGTGCGGGAATGATTTTGGCTTACTTGTGCGCTGTCTACAGACGTAACGTGCTGAGGCGTTAACGTCAGTGGCGACGCACTAGAAGGAGTCGCTAAACCACGATGTAAGGCTGAAAATAAAAAATCATGCACCAACCGACCTTCCCGAAAACGCACTTCCAACTTAGCAGGATGGGCATTGACATCAACCAAAGCAGGGTCTAATGCTAAATACAAAATAAAAACAGGGTGCCGCCCATGATAAAGCACATCTTGATACGCCTGTTTAACCGCGTGGGCGACCAACTTATCTCTCACCAAACGGTGATTCACATAGAAAAACTGCATATCCTGCTGACTACGAGAAAATGTTGGCAAACCAACCCAGCCAGATAGCTGCAAGCCAGATGAATTTACCTCGATAACTGACGATTGATCGATAAATTGTGCGCCACAAATACCGGCAATGCGCTGCTGCTTATCAGCCAGAGACAACGCAGGCTTTAACTTGACGACTTCTTTTTGATTATGCACTAAGGTAAAGCCCACTTCAAAATGGCTTAACGCCAAACGTTTAATCAGCATTTCAATATGAGAAAACTCGGTTTTTTCTGTTTTTAAAAACTTGCGTCGCGCAGGTATTGAATAAAATAACTCACGCACTTCAATGGTGGTTCCCTGTGGGTGTGGATCTGGGCTTGGCGTCGACACCTTATCCGCCTCCTCTGACTCCACGCGCCAAGCACACTCTGCACCTGCGATTCTGGAAATCAAGGAGACATAAGCAACTGAACTAATACTTGCCAAGGCTTCACCACGAAAACCCATCGTCGCCACCTGTTCTAAATCATCTAAACAGGCTATTTTACTGGTGGCATGACGCGATAAAGCTAAGCGCAAATCATCCTTTTCAATACCACACCCATTATCCCTAATTTTAATTAACCGCGTGCCCCCCTGTTCAATGTCGATATGAATGGTCGTTGCACCGGCATCAAAACAATTTTCAACCAATTCTTTAACCACGGACACTGGACGCTCCACCACCTCGCCGGCGGCAATTTGATTAATCAATTGAGAGGATAAACATTGAATCCGCATAGCTCGCCTGTACACACCAAATAAATAAAAATAAGCCTGCGGAAAACTAAGATAACAGTCCACACAGCCTTAAACTACGCCGACTTATTAGCCACCTAACGCCCCAAACAGGGCATTATGACACACGCTAAAACCGCGACGCTACTGCTTAGCATTGCTAGCTAAACATACACAACATAGACCCTCTTCATTACCCTGTAATTTAATACAGTCGGTTGTTTTATTTGTCATCAATAGCACTTAAAATAACCAAACTCCACCTTTCCTTGGCACCTTTATGGCCCCCTCCCATATCAACTCGTCTGCTGCTGACATCGTCGCTATTAAATCAGATGCCCGCTTGTTACACCATATTGCAATTGTCTCCCTTATAGCCGGACTAATCGTCATGTCAGTCAACACATACTGGGGCTTTTGGTATCGACCAGGTGGCCCTGGTTTAGTGTTGATTGCAGTAACCATGTTGATCATGTTAAAACGCGGCTTGATTATCTCTACAGCAAGCTTTTTTTGCTGGAGCGTTTTAGTGATGGTGGTAATTAGCTCACTCGCCTCGCAAGGCTTGGAGAATGTAGCGTGGGTAGCAGGGCCAATCGCGGTTTTAGTGTCTGGCTGGCTTACTGGTCAGCGCGGTGCCATAGCGGTAACCCTTGGCAGTATTATTTCTATTTTTGCCATGTATCAACTGCAAATGTCAGGATTTAAGCCAGATAAATTCATTCCCTTAGAAATTATTATGGCAGTGCTCATGGTAGCAAATTTAATCGCTGCGTTCATTGGTATTGCCACAGCGACCACTTTTCGACATCAAATGAGCTTAATCCATAATGCGAGACAGCAATTAAACGCGATATTCAACAGCACCCATGACATGATTTGGTCGGTTGACCCTAACACCTTTGCCTTAACGTCCTTTAATCATTCGTTTGCCCAGTGCATGGCAACCCATAACAATATTACTGTTGAACTCGGCATGACAGTGGAAGCCATATTTATAACTCCCGAGCGCAGTGCTGAATGGCAACAATTTTACACTCGTGCACTGACTGACAAACACCACCAAGTCACTTACCAAGACCTAAAACCAAACAGCTATCTTGCCATAGGTTTTAACGTGATGGAGCATGACGGCAAAGCTTTTGGTATTTCGGTATTTGCCAAAGACATTACCGAGAAAAAGAAAGCCCAGTTACAAATTGAATACCTCGCATTTCACGACGCGCTCACGGGCTTAGCCAATCGTCGCTTAGGCATGGATTGTTTACAACACGCCCTTGCCATGGCAACAACAACCCAACTCAACGTTGCCCTTTTGTTTGTTGATATCGACCAATTTAAGCATGTGAATGATAAATATGGTCATGCCGCAGGGGACAGCATCCTAAAGCAATTAGCTCAACGACTCTGTTATATAATGGGAGACCACGCAACGGTTTGCCGTCAATCTGGTAATGAGTTTATGATCATATTACCCAACCTTGCTGCGACCGACGAACTCCCCACACGCTGTGAAAATATCTTAAACAGCCTTCGCACCCCGTTTGAAATTAACAGTACTTCCGTTGCAATTGCCTGCTTTATTGGAGCCTCTGTATTTCCACGCGATGCGACTACCAGCGAGAGCTTAATCCAAAAAAGCCATACGGCACTGACTATTGCGAAACAATCCACATCAAACAGCTATCAACTATTTGAACAACAAATGCTTGACCGTCTGCTGCAAAAAATCACGATGCGCGATGCGCTGATCACTGCACTGGAGCGACACGAATTTGTACTGCACTATCAACCCCAAATCGATTTAGCCTCTGGGCGTGTTACCGGTGCTGAGGCGTTAATTCGTTGGCAATCGCCAGAGCAAGGCTTGCTAGGTCCCATTGCCTTTATCAGCATTGCTGAAGAATATGGGCTTATCAACCAAATTGGACGCTGGGTATTAATCGAGGCGTGCCAGCAAGCCGTGCGCTGGATAGATGCTGGCTACGACGGGTTAATCATGGCGGTCAATTTGTCCGCACTTCAGTTTCAACAGGGGCAGATAATTGCCGATGTTAACGATGCACTAACACTCAGCGGCTTAATGCCACATTACTTAGAACTGGAATTGACCGAATCGATTTTACTGGAACACGATGAATTTTTAATCGATGCCATTCAACAGTGGCGTGCCCAAGGTATCCATCTCTCTATTGACGATTTTGGCACAGGCTATTCCAGCATGGCGTATTTAAAACGCCTGAAAGTTGACAAACTAAAGATTGACCGCTTCTTTGTGCAAGACCTTGAGAAAGACAGCGAAAATCGCGCTATCGTTCAAGCCATGCTGCACATAGCCGAAGGTTTTAATTTAACAACGATTGCAGAAGGCATTGAAACAGAACTTGTTAATCAAACACTTAAAGAAATGGGCTGCAAAGAAGGACAAGGTTATCTTTTTGCCAAACCACTGTCGCCCAAGGCCTTTGAAGACTGGCTAAAAACACGCTGACCCCATCCCCTCCAAACCTTTTTGGTGTTGAAAGACAAACAGAAGTAAAGCCATTTGACTCCGTATTTACGTTGACAGCCCTCATGACAAGTGCTCGCACAAACTACCAAAATGCTAAAACAATTTATTTTGCGTTAAAACATGATGCCAAAAGGGGAGTGTTACCATACTAAATAAAGTAGTTAGCATGGCGGCCGTGGCATAAAGCGCCGTATTTAACTTGTAATGCTCACAAAAAACAATGCCCAGTAGCATGCTTGGCATCCCTAAGTCTAAAATCGTCGCCATTTGATGAGAATAGTCAAGAAGCGAATATGCAGAGCATAACGTTGCAAAATAAGGCATCATCATTAATTTGATAATCAAAACGGGTAATGCAAGATAAATATAACGAGGTTGAAAGCTGCTCACGGTTAATGTCAGTCCTAAAGAAAAAATCATTAAGGGTGCAACGAGTGATGTAAATTGAGTAAGTAAATTGCTTACAATGACCGGAGTAGATATTTTAAAAAAATTAAGAGCTAAAGCGACGGCTAATGTCCAAAACAACGGGGTATTAAAAAATAGTAAAATATGTTTTTTAGTTAATTCTTCACCATAATGCCTAGAAATCAATACGCCAACGGTAAATAAAAAAGGCGTTGTGGCAAATAAATCAATTTGAATAACAACTGCATTTGTCCACTGCCCAAGACTGTTTTCTAAGACTGGCAAGCCTAAGTACGTAACGTTTGGAAATGCAGCAGCTAAAAGCATAGCACCAAGACTTTTCTTAGAAATACTTATTAATTTACTTAACAACCCAATACAAAATAATGAAAAGCTAATGCTACAAATAGTTATAAATGAATATTGAAAAACATTGGCGTTAATTTCGGTGTGCCAAATTGTGTTTAACACTAACGCAGGTAAAAAAAGGTAGTAAACAAGATTTGTTAACACTAATCGAGTTTGTTGTGGGCTTAAATTAGCTGGTTTAAGATAGCTCCATAAGCTGCCACATAAAACTATTAAAAACATTTGAGTAAGCGTTGAAGTCACAAGAAATAGGTATAAATAAAGATAGCAAAATTATTAACAATAAGTGGATGCCGCTAATTTAATAGCAGTGCAATTAACGCCTAGCCTAAAGTAAACACGCCGCCAATCACGTTAACCAGTGGTTTAAAAGGCTAAAGCTTTTTTGCTCCTGCTTGCTTTTGCCCTTTACTTAACCGCCTGTTGAAAGTTTTTATGTACGATGCTTTTTATGTCAGGGCAAATCACATGCGTCCTGACGGCTATCATTAAGTACGATATTCCGCATTAATTTTGACGTAATCATACGAAAAATCACAGGTTAACACTTCTGCGCTTAATACGCCTCTGCCTAAGCTAACCGTGATGGTAATTTCTTCTTGATTCATCACCGCTTGCCCTGCTTCTTCGGTATACGCTAAATCACGTCCACCATGGCTGACGATACAGACCTCATTTAAAAAAATCGCTACGTTTTCTAACACTAAACCTTCAATTTCCGCTCTGCCCACGGCCGCTAAAATACGTCCCCAATTTGGATCGCTGGCAAAGAAAGCGGTTTTAACTAAGGGCGAGTGGGCGATGGTTTTGGCAACACGAACGGCCTCTGCTTCGGTGCTTGCCTCGCTAACGACAATTCGCATTAACTTTGTTGCGCCTTCACCATCACGAATAATCGCTTCCGCTAGGGCTTTACATACTGCCCTTACGGCCTCTGCAAAACACTGATACGCTGCCGTTTCGGGCAATAATTCGGTACCCATGGCGGCACCTGTTGCGACTAAAACACAGGCATCATTGGTGGACGTATCGCCATCAACAGTTATACGATTAAACGACTGTTCAACGGCTTCAGCAAGACAGGTTTGCAGGTGAGCCTGGGCAATTTTTGCATCCGTCCCAATAAAGGCTAATAACGTTGCCATATTAGGATGAATCATCCCTGCACCTTTGGCTATGCCCGTAATGGTGATGGTCTCAGCGCCGATGACTACCTGTGTGGATACACCTTTAGGAAAAGTATCGGTCGTCATAATGGCATGCGCCGCCTGTTCCCAGTGCTGCGCAGCTAAATCTGCCACCGCATGAGGTAGCGCACGTACAATTTTGTCTACAGGCAACGCTTGACCAATAACGCCTGTTGAAAAAGGTAGCACCTGCTGCAATGTCCCTTCGGTTAATTGTGCTAAAGACGCGCAGGTTGTTAATGCGTCCTGCAATCCTTGCTGACCCGTACCGGCATTAGCATTGCCTGAATTTACAACTAACCAACGTGGGGCATGAGCCAAATGCATTTTTGCTACCTGCACAGGCGCGGCACAAAAAGCATTCTGGGTAAATACCGCCGCACACTGCGTTTGAGCAGTAAACGCCATCACTAACAGATCATCTTTTCTGGTTTGTTTGATGCCCGCACAGGCGGTTCCTAAAGTAATGCCCGCCACTGCATGCAGTGTGGGTAAAGAATTATTTCCTACAGCCATATTATCTCGCTTGTTAAATATAAAAATACCTTGCTACGATGAAGGTGAAGTAAGGTTTATTTAATGAATATAAAAAAGGATGCCCAACGGTAGGCACGACCTTATCTGCTCGGTGTGAATCTATCGCACCGACATCAGGCAAGCGTATCCACCCCCTCCTACATAATGCTTATCACATTGTTTTTTCTAAAACTTTACCTCTACGCTGGTAGGTTTCGCAGTTAAACAGAAAAATGGTTTAATGTGTGTGAGCGTGGGAACGCCCCTGATTTAGTTTTTGTTTCAAGCAAATGCTTCAATAGTAATTCGAACCTTTGCTGATAATAAAAACAGCGCATGGAACAGTGTTTAATTTTAGACGCGCTAATTAAATCAATAGCCATAGCGTGTTCCCACGCTTTGCCGCCTAAGTTTTCGACATTTTCAAACGCCTTGAATTTTTCTGCATACATTACTTATTTCTCCGATCATCTTTTTTAACACCGTAAACCCAGAACGCAATACTGTCAGCGTCTCTTTAGCTGTTAAGGAGAACACAGCTAACGCTGTGTTCTCCTGTTAAAAGACGGTTAAGTAATGCCTTAAGGTTGCACTTAAATAATGCCCTTTTCCAGCACAGGAATAACCCAATAATGGATACCCGCACCAGCAAATTCTTGTTTTAACTGCACCAGCAATTTGCTTAGCCCTGCTTTATCGACATACATTTGAAAACGTATTTTTTTCTGCCGCCCCATCACTTGCTCGGCGAGGGATAAGGGTTGACGGGTATTATCATGATGGTGCGCACTGACTCGAAAACTACTAAAACCGTGCGTTGATTCCAGCATCAATAAACTGTCAACCATAGCTTCTTCAAGGCTAGTGGGGACGTTTAAGGTCACTAAAAATTCAGTATGACTGTGGTTCATAAGACTTTCTCTGACAAAGTGGGGGTTTCACGGGCAAATGCTTGATAAAGCATCGGCAACAAAAATAAGGTTAAAAATGTTGAGGAGATTAAACCACCAATGACCACAATCGCTAACGGTCGTTGAATTTCAGACCCAGGCCCCGTTGCAAATAATAAGGGAATTAAGCCAAACGCAGCTATCGTTGCAGTCATGAGTACGGGCCTTAAGCGTCTGGCCGCTCCTGTTTGCACGACCTTACTTATGTTCATGCCAGTTGCCAGTAATTGATTAAAATAACTGACCATCACCACGCCGTTTAACACCGCAATACCTAGTAAAGCAATAAACCCAATCGATGCTGGCACGGATAAATATTCACCGGACAACCACAACGCAAAGACGCCACCAATCATGGCTAAAGGAATATTGGACAACACTAAACCAGCTTGTCGAATTGAGCCAAAGGTGGAAAACAATAAAAGAAAGATCAAGCTTAATGCGATAGGAATAACAATGGTTAAGGTCGCCGCAGCACGTTGTTGATTTTCAAATTGTCCGCCAAATTCCAGCACATAACCCATGGGTAAAGTGACTTGTTCAGCCACCGCCTGACGCGCTTCTTCAACAAAGCCCACTAAATCTCGATCTTTTACATTACTGCGCACGACCGTAAATCGCTGTCCGTGTTCACGTCCAATCGCCACCGCACCATCTACTTTTGCCAACTTAGCAACGGCCGTTAACGGCACATGCCCACCATTGGGTAAAGTAATTTGCAGATTATCAAAATTTGCCATATTACTATTACCTCGTAATATCAACGGTGTACGTTTTATGCCTTCTTGCACAATCCCTAAGCTTAAGCCTTCTATTTGTGCGCGTAACAAGGTTTCAATACTGTCACTGCTTAAACCCAAACGCCCGGCGGCGGTTTTATCAATGCTAAGTTGTAAAAACTGCATCCCTGCATTTTGTTTAACAAACACATCACTTGAACCTTTAATATGTTTTAAGACCTCTGAAATTTCAACGGCTTTTTCATTTAATACCGCCAAGTCAGCACCAAATAATTTCACGGCAACATCACCCCGTGTGCCCGTTAACATTTCTGACACGCGCATTTCAATGGGCTGGGTAAAGCCAAAAGCAATACCTGGCGTTTGCATCATTACCTTACGAATGTCTTCAATTAAATGCTCTTTATCTTGGGTATGCCATTGTGCTTTAGGTTTTAGCACTAAAAAAGTATCCGTTTCATTTAAGCCCATCGGATCTAACCCCAATTCATCAGCCCCCACGCGAGAGACTACTGATTCAATTTCAGGGATATTTTTCAATAAGTTTTTTTGCACTTGCCCATCTAATGCGACTGATTGCGCTAAGGTAATGGACGGCAATTTTTCTAATTGAATGATTAAATCACCTTCATCCATAGTGGGCATGAAGGTGCTGCCAATCTGTAAAAACACCACTACCGTAGCAACTAACAAGCTTGCTACGGTAACATACACCGCACGGCTATGCTCTAAACACCACGCTAACGAGGGTTGATACAGTTTGTGTAATTGCCTAGGTAACCAAGGTTCCTCATGAGACACATTTTTTAGCAAATAAGAGGCAATCACTGGAATGACCGTTAAGGACAGCAGTAATGAGCCACTCAAGGCAAACACAATGGTTAACGCAACGGGTGAAAATAACTTGCCCTCCAAGCCTTGTAAGGTTAACAACGGTAAAAACACGATAATAATAATCAAAATGCCCGAGGTTACAGAGACCGCAACTTCCGCCGTTGCTCGATAAATAATATGTAATCTTGGTAAACGTTGGGAGTTCTGATTATGTGCTAAATGGGTAATTAAATTCTCCGTCACCACGACCGCTGCATCCACTAACATGCCGATGGCAATGGCTAAGCCCCCTAAACTCATTAGATTGGCAGACATTGCCATGGTATGCATCAAAATAAAGGTAAACATAGCCGCCAAGGGCAAAACCAAGGCAACCACTAACGCTGCACGTAAGTCACCTAAAAATAACAGTAATAATACAATTACCAAGACGATTGCTTCAACTAAGGCATGCAACACCGTGCTGATGGCATGATCAACTAAATCACCTCGATTATAAAAAACCTTAACATGCACGCCTTCAGGAAAGCTTTTACTCAGTTCAGCAATTTTTTTTTCTAAACCCACAATAGTTTGTCTTGCGTTAGCGCCACGCAAGCCTAGCACTAACCCCGTAACGGCTTCACCCTCACCATTTTTACTAACTGCACCATAACGTGTTAAGGCACCAATTTTTACTTCAGCGATATCGCCAACCGTAACGGGCGTGCCTTTTTTAGTATCAACAACAATGGCACGCACATCAGCTAAGGTTTTAATACGTCCTTCAGCACGCACGATTAACGCTTCTTCACCATCACTTAAACGCCCAGCACCATCATTACGATTATTTGCTTGTAATTCTGCGATTAACGTTTCCATGTTGATGCCACGCGCTGACAAACGGATATTGTCTGGAATCACTTCAAAACTTCTGACTAAACCTCCCAAGGAATTTACGTCTGCAACACCAGGCACAGTGCGTAAGGCGGGACGTATTACCCAATCCAGAAAATCACGGCGCTGCATTAAGCTTAAATTACCGCCTTCAATACTGAACATATAAATCTCACCCAGTGGGGTGGTCATCGGTGCAATGCCCCCTTGCACGCCCACGGGCAACATGCCCCATAAGGTATTTAAACGTTCTGCAATTTGTTGTCGCGCCCAAAAAATATCCGCGCCTTCTTCAAAATCTACGGTGATGTCCGTTAAGGCGTATTTTGCTACTGAGCGCAACATGGTTTGATGCGGAATGCCTAATAAATCTATTTCAATGGGTGCGGTGATGCTGGCTTCTACTTCTTCTGGCGTCATGCCAGGTGCTTTTACAATGATTTTTACTTGGGTTGGCGACACCTCAGGAAAGGCATCAATGGGAATTTGGTTAAACGCATAATATCCGCCGCCCAATAACAACAGAACGGCTATCATCATTAATAGCCGCTGGCGTAATGCGAAACTTATTAGAAGATTCATTACTCTTCGCTCCCCAGTCCTAACCAATTGGCTTTTAACGACACCGCACCTTTTTCTGCGATTATTTCGGTGCCGATAAACGGACCTTTTATAGTCGAATCATCACCTTGCTTTCCAATGACACTCACTGGGTGTGCCGTAAAACCTTCTGCTGACCGCACAAACACAAACGCTTGTCCCGCATGTTGTGCTATTGCGGTATTAGGTACAGTAAAGGCCATGCCATTATTGGGCTGAATAATTTGGGTATTGATTCGTTGTCCAGGGCGCACATCCGTTAATTGCCCTTTTACTAAGGCTCGCGCCAAAATAGTTTGATTTTCTGGATTAACCGTTTGCCCTAATAAGGTGATTTTGGCCGTAACGGGTGCTAATGAGCCTTTTTGTTGCTCTGGTGCTTCAGATTCAGTAGGCGGTTTTTCAAGTAAAACCTGATCGCCTAGCTTAATTTGTCCAATATGTTCCTGAGGAATATTAATCTCCAACCAAAGCTCTTCTAAATTGGCAACACGATACAAGGGCACCAAACTATCTATACGCGCGCCCGCGACAGCCATACGTTCCATGACAATACCTGTAATCGGTGCACGAATACGCAACACACCTGATAATTGCCTACGTTTTTTCAGTTCAGTAATTTCAGCTACGGTCATGCCTGCAATTTCAAGTAATTGTCGACGCTCGTTCGCTTCAGCCACCAAGGTATTGTGCACCGTGCGGGTTTCTTGCCAGCGCCGCTCGGCTATCACCCCATCTTCCAATAATTTTTGTTCACGATCGTAAACCAACTGACCTAACTCAAGTTCACTACTGGCTTTTAAATACATGCGCTGCATAGACACTATCTCAGAGCTATTGATTTCAGCCAACACCTCGCCCGCCTTCACTTGATCACCCAGTGCCGCATTTAACTGCGTGATTAAGCCCGCTTGTGAGGCACTGACTATATATTCTTGCTTAGGAGGAATCACTACTTTTGCTGGCGCGTATAACACGGGCACTTGCGAGACCGTCTCTAATTTACCCAAAGTAACGCCTAAGTTAGCAATATGCTCAGCAGACATAGTGATGCGCTTATCTTCAGCATGACTCATTCCCATCGTCAGCAACACTAAACTGAGTAAGCAAAGGAGCGATAAACCATACTGGCTAGAATTAACAAAGCGAGTGGAGTGTGTTGGTAATTTATTTTTTACATCATTCATGGGAGCACGCCTACGGCTTGGTTATAAAGTGCTTGATCGCGTAACGTCATCACTGCACGTTCTTTAGCATTCAAAATTGCTTGTTGCGTTCGAGATTGAATTTTCAGCAAATCCATTAAATTAATTTCCCCTGAGGCAAAACTTAATTGAGCTATTTTTAAATGCTGCTCGGCGACTTGTTGTAATTCATTAGCGATGCTTAACTCAATACGATTAACCTCTAAATTATGCTCAGCTTCATGATGCAATTGCTGCAAATTTCTTAACATTTGCTCACGTTCTGACATTAAGGCATTCAATTTGACATTTACTGCGGCAATGTGTGGCTGAGCATGCACAGTGCCACCAAAGGGATAGGTAACACCAATATTAAAACTTTCAGTTTTATTACTTCGCGGATCAGTGGTAAAGCGATCACTATTAACTCCCACGGAGACATTCGTTTGTCCAGAACCTTGTTTTTTAAGTGCGTCAAGGTCTGCTTGTTGCCGTTCAATTTGACTACTTAGTGCCTGTAACTCAGGATGCGTAGCTTGAATTTCTTGCACACTGGCTAATTTTTCTTGATACATAACAGGTATTTTGTTGGCTTGCGTAATCGAGGCATACCGTTTTCTTGCATGCATTAATTCGGCCTCTGCCAAGTTTAATACTGAATGTTTTTGTAATAATTCAGAGTGAGCAAGCAAGACATCAGACCGTGCTAAGTCACCTAATTCAACACGACGCTGTACTTTTGCTAAAATTTTTCCGTAAATATCAACTTCCGCCAACGCTTGTTCGTAGCGAATTTTTTGCAAAGCAATATCCCATAAGGTAACGCGAACCAAGCCTGCAATACGCAATTTAATTGCCGCAGATTGACGCTCAGCACTGACAAAGGCTTTTTCTCCCATGCGCTGCTCAGCAGATTGCTGCCCTAAATTCCATAATGGCACCTGCACGTAACCATCAATGTAATGCAAACTACCACTGGTGGCCTCTTGAAACCTTACCCCTGCCTGCGGTGCACCAGCAAGCCAACTTTCACTACGTTGCTTAACCGCCCGCGCCTCTTCTTCAAGTGCTTGCAACCAACGAATATCTGGATATTTTTCCATGGTTAAAACCACTACATTTGCCAAACTTAAACTGGCATCTTCAATTAAATCATCGTGATGATCCGCATGCTCAATACGGTTAGCTAGCGCAAATTCTGCCGACGCGGCAAACGGTGCGCCTGCATACGACAACATAGCACACGCGCACAAACACCCAAAAGCAAGCTGATAACGTAGCCAATACGCACAACGGCCATAGCGAGAAAAAAACATCATAAAATAAACTCTCTGCGGTGATTACCGCGAAAATAGTCAACAACAAGCAGACACTTAAACAACATGCCCTTTCTTTAAAAGATGAATACCGTAAAAGCAAAAGGGCGGTGCTCGGGATGCATACGCAGGAAGTAAAAAAAACGAACGAAAACTAGCAAAAAAAACCGCAAAAAGATGCCTGAAGCAGCTAAGAAAAACAATAATGGGGATGAAAATTAGCACTAAAAACAGCTGCTCTTTAACTAATCGAGGTGCGTAATAACTAGGTTTAATAGCTTGTCCAAGGCTGATTAACACGCCTTCCGTCGGTATTACATAAGGCGCTGATGCTGAACGCCCCACCGCAGAATAATCTTCCAAACCTGGGATATGTAGTGTAGGACTGAATTGACTGGACGTAAGAGAAAAATCTTGCTGACTGTGCGCATGAATCAACGGTGCAATGCCTTGCAAACCAATCAATAAGGTAATAATAATACGAAAAATTAACACCATCATGGCTAAGAAAAAATAAAAAAGGTAGACTTTATTATACGATGTAAACCTAAAATGATAAGCCTTGATTCACTGTCTTCAGCACCGCTTCTTAGGTGCCTTAGGCGAAGCCACTCCCACTACAAATGAAAGCCACTAATTGTAGGCGGTGAGCAAAAGCCTAAGCACCTCAGTTGTCCCGTCTTATGTGAGCAAGCAAAATGATATATCAACTGAGTACCACTTTTGCTTTTTTAGATGTTTTAAAACAGCCACAGTTACTGCCTTAACAAAACGTGCAAGCGTTCAATTTCAGCTAATGCCTCTTGTTCACGTTGCATTGCTTCTTGTTCACGCTGCTTTGCCTCTTGTTCGCGTTGCTGAGCGTGCAGCAAGGCTTCCCCTGTTGCCTCTAATTCCAGCTGAATGGTTAGTTGTTCACGAAGATACTCTTGCCTCGCTTGATATTTGTAATAGTGGTCTTCTTTTTCTGAAAATCTAGTTAACGTTGCCATGGCTTGCCTCATTATTTGGGTATTCATCCATTCGGGTAAAGCATTGTCGTTTAGGCGTTCCCCCTCGTTGAAGAATTTTATCCAACGCTGGTCTTCACGTTCAATCTGCTGATCATGAAATTTTTTCAACTCAAACAGCCATATTCCTCCGTGAGCGTTAAACACACGCCCCTGTTCGTCGCGCATTTTATAATGATGACTGTAGTGGTTGTCATCAGGCAGCAAATTTTCTGCTATTAACCAGATTGAATACGTAGGTCTGAGCTGTCGATAAGCTTGCCCATTTTGCAATTGTTGACTGTATATGTCTGCCCAGTTGTAAATAATTCGAGCTGGTAAATGTGCATAGTAGGTTAATTGTATTTCAATTTGATAGATCTGATCATGACTATCTTTGGCTTTTACATCGACAATGCTGAGTTTATCCGTGAAGAATTCTTTGTCATTATACGGATTAATAATGTCCACCCAAATCAAAGGCTCACTAAGTTCTTGAGCTAAAAATGCATTAAGAAAGTGAATGAGCAGATTACGGTTTTCATTACTACCTAATAAGGCTTTGAACACACAATCTATTTTTGGATCAATGGGATGTTTCATGTAGCACTATTAAGGTATTGACTAAAAAGGGAAGGAAATAAGACGTAAGTCTTACCCAATTATCTGCCTAACAAGTACGGCTTGTGCCGTGCTAATTACACCGCCAATGCCGAAGCTTTTACGTTTTTTTTACCGCTTAAGGTTTTGATAATTTCTTCTAACGGCACCAAATTTAGCTTCATACGAAACAAAATTTCATTGTTTTCAAGCAAGCCAAAGCACTCATAAGTTCGTAATAAAATAGTCGTGTGATTAAGCGTATTTTCTTTAGATTCGGGCAATTGTTTTACCAAAATATAAATTTTGTCGTTATTTTTAATGCGCTTAACTAACCACCGATCCACAGAAATATCATGCGAGGTGTACACCATTGGGTTGGATTTAAAATCATGATTTTCTAACAAGGCTTTTTCTAACAACACGCCTGAAGTTAAACTGCACGGAAAAATCTCGGGATAATTCGCCATTTGCGTGAGTTCATCAAAATAATCTGACTGCTCTGCTAACGAGCCAGACAGAAAATTTTTAACATTGCCGTTATGCATTCTTTTGCGCTTTAAAAAGAAATTACCATCCATCACAAATGATTTATCTGGCAGCGATGCTAAAGCTGGCAAATGACTTAATTCTGTATCTGCTAAAAATAACGGTGTTTGGGTTTCTTTTTTATAGCCTAATAAAATTGTCTTACCTTGAGATTTAATCGTCACCCGATTGGTTAGCGTTAAATCAGGGATAGTATTAATCAAGGTTTTTTTAATTTCTAAGGAAATATCCTGACGCGGGCGCAGGGCATTAACAAAATTAATTTGATAATTACTGTAGCGCAATTGTTTATCGGCAATAATTTGATCTTCATGCTGCGCTTCTCGGTACAAGCGCATTTGGTATTCTAAAAAGGTGGTTAATTGAAAGCCAAGCACAATCGGCCCTTTAAACGGATTATGAGTAATTTCTAACCATTTGTGTTTGTCATGAAATAAATTAAAGTCATCCGTTGCATTTCTGGCAACCTCTATATGAATTTGTTCAAAGGTAAACAAAGGATTTTTCATGGGTAAATAATCATTATTATTATTAAACATTACGGTTCATGTCATTACGTTTTTTTAGCGGTGAAGTAAATTTTAAAGCAACAACCAACCGATGGCGGCAAAGTAAGTGCCCATAAATTTCTTACCTTATGAGTGCTCAGAAGCTAAATGCTCGTGCCTATTGTTTCATAATTATCACGGCTAACATAAATTCATCAAAAAACGCGGTGCGGTTTGCGGGCTATTTTAATGAGAAATCATTTCCCCCTACACGTTAAAACAGCCACCAAAAGACAGACAAGAAGCAAGAAGAGCTTTTTAGATAACATTTTTTAAAAGGCATAAATAAACTATTACTTTAATTGTTGCCATGATTTACGCCCTATACCACCTTCAGCGGCTTGGCTTTGTTGCTCTGTTAATTGCGTCATTGTGCCCGAAGAACCGCCGAATAACTTAACCTCGTAATCGGTTTTGGTAATGATGGCTGAGGCTTTAGTCATGCCATTTTGTAAATTAATGGCTGAAAGGTTATGGCTTTGTCCCTGCCAATTAAGCTGATCGTTTTCATCAACGACTTGGTCACCATTCACATCAAACTGACTTGCGCCCGTTAACTCACTGCCATTAAACGCATTTACCTCAAACAACCACGATTGCCCGCCTGCGCTGCATGAATCTGCATTAGGAATGAAACTAGAAATAATCACTACTCCTTTACGAACGACGGGCGCACTGAGGATACGTTCACCCCTTGCAAGCTGGCCGCTGGTTAATAAATCTAATACCCACCCTTGTTTAAGCGGACTTAACGTAGTACACCCCACACTGCTAGCCTTATAACACACGGGATTACTAGAGATAAGACGAACTGGCTGGGAGACTGACGCACCTTCATAAATAATACTCTGCGTTTGTAGATTTGTACGCTGCCACAACGGCTCACGAGAAAATGCCCGCGTATCGTCCCACACCCCATAAAAGCTATGCACCTGCGGCGTTGTCCCAATTAATTTATCTTCGCTCGCATAATATTTGCCTGTGCCAAAATACACCATTACCCCTTGACCATTCTGATCAGAGCCAGCTCCTGCGACCGAACCTAACGCAGGTTTGCTGGTAATAGCTTGCCGCTGCGGACTGTCTAACGACGTACAATCACCGCCTGCCTCGCACGCCACCATGAGTAACGAGGCTGACCACTCCGACACGGCACCTGATAGCGCAAATTTCCACACGTTACCTTTTAAATCACCTGCATACGCAGCGTCCACACTGCGATCATTATCACTATCCACCATTAAGGGCGAAGACAAGCCATTGCTGCTTCCGCCTTCCACAGGTATTTTTTTAATCACCGCACCTGTTAACGCATCAAGGACAAATAACACCGCCTGACCTCCATCACTTTCATAGCCATTACCGACAATTACCACCCACTGACCATTTTGCATTCTTACCACACTGGGTTGAGCAAAGGTATAGCCTAAGTCTGCATCCTCAGCCGATGTAAATTCCCATAACACATTGCCTTGTCCAAAATGGCTAGGATTAGTGACATCCAAGGCAAATACGACTCGTCCACCTGCGCCCGTCGTGCCTGCTAACACCGTGCGCCAGCCTGCGCCAGCCAGCTGTCCATCATAGACATCACCCGCACTAAGTTGCCCATCAACATAGTAGTGATGCGTGTAGGTAGGCGAGGTTAATTTACTTAACTCTGGCAGCAAGGCATTGGGAATATAGGCAAACAACTCACGACCTTGTCCAGTTGCCGTCGTATCAAAACCATGCAACATGCCATCATTTGCCCCGACATACACGGCTGACGCTAACAATGCTTTACTTTGCACAAAGGCTTTATAACTATTCCCACCGCCTGCACTGCTAGGCAAGGATGCATAGCCAAAATTTTGTTGCCCAACAAAGACCGGATCAGAATTAACAATATCACCTAACAGGCTGCGCCTATCCCTAAATATTCCTCCGTTTTGTAACTCCTGAGCACGCTCGCCACGCAACCAATTTAACCGGGCTTCACCCAGTGCATCTTGACGTAAAGACAAGGTATTAAGATAGCTTTGCTGCTGGCTGGTTAATAACGAGGGCTCGACACTGTTCCATACAAAGGGCACTCCACGCGGCATCCCTAATGCGGCATTTGGGTTGTAGGTATAAATAACACGTGCAGCCGGTTCGGGCAGTTTCAGGGAGGCTTTCCAGCGTTCAGAGAGTACCCCACTGGTCATATCAATTTTATTGGCGATTAATTCGCCACTCCAGTCGCTGGAATCAAACGTAGCTTGATACATATCGGTCGCTGCACTTAACCGACTTGAGTTTGCGATGACGGCTGTGGTTGAACTTATCGCACTCATGGCTTTAGCAAAAGCACGACTTAATTGCTCAGGCAGGGTGCCTGCATTGGTCACTAAAAAATAATTATCAGGGACTCCGTCATGAAGACCATTAAGATTATCCCATTCACTCAACTCCAGCACGTCATTACTATTACTGTCCGCACTGCCCCATTTTGCCGCATACCACAACGGATCATGATTGATAAAGCGTGCCGAAGCTGTGCTTCCTGGCGTAAAGGTACGCGTAGTAATAATGGGTAACGACACCCTATCCTGCCAATTGCCATCAGGTGTTTGCCCGGGTGGGGTATCTAAAAAATAATCTGGATCGTCAAATAAAGACGTATCACGATCGCGTACTTCTAAATAAATACCATCGTCCGTAGTACCAGAAATCACATAACCAATATGCTGGATAATACTGCCCGCAGCGTACAGTGAGTCCAACTTAATCTCCACCGTATCATCCTCTTGAACCGCAAAACTATAAGCAACAAATGCATCCATATCATGATTGCCTGCTTGCTCTACCGAACCGTAATTGATACGAAATTTACCATAAGCACGGCCAGAATTAATGCGCGAATCTTGATTGTTTGGCTGCGTATTAACCATTTTTTCAACGTAAAAATCAACGATTTGGTTGGTTGGCTGAAAGCTGCCTCGCGCCGTATTAATCACTTCACCATTGATGCCGCCGCCCACCGATTTGGCAAACGGCACTAAGGTGATTGTTTGTCCTTGCGCAACAGGAATCTCAATGCGTGGTAAGGTTGATGCCATCGCCACCGTCAAGGTGGTGGCGGTTTGCGCACCTAAAGACGTGGCATGCAAATCGGTATTTCGCCCATACAACGCCACACTGCCTGCATAATAACCGCCAAGCTTGGTGGGTTCTTCAGGTGCCATACCACGAATACTTTTAAAACTACTGACCGCTTTTGCCGTTGGCGCACCATCAGTAAGTGAGCCAGACTGCCCAATAAATACCTGACGCCCTTCACTCTCTCCTGCCCAAATGGTATCCGCCAACGCGCTTACATTAAGACCCGCTAAATCACCGGTAAAATTATTAAAATAACTGCCCGGCAACTGATCCGTATCATACGAGGGATTGACATCACCTATCACTATTTGCAATGGCTTAGCACAACTTAAAAAACCACCGCCACCACTGGCTTGCGGCGCATAAGGATCTTTCCACGCCGGCAAAGGCAAGCCTAAACGCGCATCGGCATTGCCTGAGCTAGCAATAGCAAAAGCACTGGACGGCGCGGCTTTACCTGCAAAATAACGCACGCTTTCATACATCATTTCTGCCAAAGGATTACCCCATTCAGCTGCCTCACCGTCACTGAGAGCACCCCGTAAATTCCAACCCGACGCATAGCTGTAAGAAGCATAATCGAAGGACTCAATACGCAACCGATTTAAGGTGCTGACAATGCCATTCACCGAGCTAATAAACTGTCCCGTGTTTGCATTCACCTCATTGCGAAAAGATTCAATATTCTTTCTTAACACACCACCCGAGGTATTTTTTTGATAAGAACCCGTCAACAACCCAAATGCCAGCGCATCGTTTTCGCCATATTCGTGCAGTAAGCCTATTGGTTTATACACCGTCGTGACACCATCGTTATAAGGTTTACAATGGGTTTCCAACTGCCCTGCCACACACACCCTTACGCGCACCGAATAATCCGTTAAGCTTGCACCATCTAAGGTACATAACGCCTCACTGCCCGATTGACTGCGTAAACAATAATCACCCGCCACCGGCTTTTCTTTCGACACCCATTCCCACACACGAAACGCACTATTGCTTAACACGCGTAGCAAAGGCGGGCCTGCAACACTCAAGGACACATTGGCAAAAACATGGCCTTTTCCACGCTCAGGCTCGCTCAGCGGCGTGTAATCAGCAATGGCATACTCTGGAGAATTATCAGCTCGGTATTCTTTACCCCACGCGTGGGCATCTTGCGGAATAAAACTACGCTCCACAACCGTAACAGCATTAGTATCGGTGCTACGCATGCCGCCATACAACACTTTACGCAAGGCATCAATACGTGCTGTCGTAACATAATTTAAAAAATCACCACTCCACGCCCCTGCACATTTTTTGGTTAGCGTTACCGCACCTGGCGCAAAATAACCATCGCTGTCGCTGTATGAATAGCAGCGATGCGAATCAAAATAACCGTAGTAATCAATGCTAGGTTGATAACCTACATCAAGCACACCATCAGCATTTAAATCAGAAGCATCATTGTATGCCTCAGTGTATAGCTTATGATCGCGCCCTAAACTTAGCATCACAATAGGCGACACATTTGCACTCACAAACAATGGTACTTGGGCAATGCCCGCGCAACTTAACGCTGTATTTAAGATCGACAAACACCACAATACGCCACAGCAAAACTTTATTTTTATTACCATACCAAGACCTCTATGCACGCTTGTTAAAACGGCTTACTGAGCACTATTAAAATGAACGATCTGACACCGCCAAAGTTATTGATTAAAATGCTGGCACAGCAAATACCGATTGCAGTATCACACTATGATTTGCCTGATGACCACTAGCGCGAACGGTCACGCGATAATAATTAACATTCACAGGGCTACCAGGTTGGCAAATACCCAAGCAAACACTACTTAATTCTTGAATAATAAAGTAAGCACTGGGCACCGAAAGCGTGTTAAGGGGAAGCCGTGCGACATTAGGATTGGTTAGCCAAAATTCATCCTGCGTTAAGGTCGCCCTAGACAAATCAACAGCACTCACTTCTGTATAAAAGCCACCCAAGCCCGTATCAGAAAAGATCGGCGGTGCTGTTAAAGAATCTTCCACCGTTGCTAATGCGGCTTCCGCAGCTTGAAAAGCAATGTTTTTTTCATTTAGATTGCCCGCCATTTTTTCTTCCAAACCTGCCAACTGACTCCCTGACACGCCAATTAAGGTCAATAAAAGTAACATAATTAAACTGATTGCAAGCACGGCACCTTGCTGCTTGCCCACAGCAACAGATTGCTTACGCACCACCTGATAAGCGCTATTAAAAACCATATTACGCTCCTTATTGCACACGATTTCGTAATAAAATGGTGCTGGTGAACACTCGCCGAATAACGCGATCGACAGGTGTAATCACTTGATTATTAAGTAGGTACGACACTGGACGTGCGCTTATTTGCTGAGCTGAGCGCGCCACCACACTTATCCGTACCGCCATGACCTGCGCCATATCTAAACCCACCGTTCCAGCAGGTACAAAATAATTAGGAACGCCATCACCATCGGTATCGGCACCAAACAGAAATTGAAGGTTATCAATATCCTCCACCAGCTCTGTAGCAGACGCACTGCCTACTTTTTTATACAAAGACACCTGATTACCTGAGCCCGTGTCAAGGTAATAGCTTACTGACGTAAACGGCGTATCCGCACTAGACGCAGCACATGCCGCTGTTGACCACGCGATACTAAGAGAATCTGAGCGATTGATACGATTGGCATCAATACCATTAATAGCGTCAACTAATGCAAAACCCTCCTCCAAGCACTGACGAAAGCCTGCATTAACTAAATCAGTGCTGATAAAAGACAAAGCAAACCGACCATTTTCCTGAATACGCGCTGTCGCCTCCAACAACTGATTAGTCTGTTTACTGCTAATAAATACCTGCACCACTCCCGTAATTAACACTGCGCCCAAGAGCATAGCGATTAATAACTCAATTAACGTCATCCCTAGCTGCTGTTTTACCTGTTTCATAACTGGAAATGCACCGTTGAATGCGAAAATGGCACGCCTCCGTGCAGATCATCCCAACGCAGTGTTAACGTATAGACTTGCCCCGCTAAGCTTAAACTCACCAGTGCTTTAGGTAACTGTAGCTGCACCGCTTGATACCATTCAAACATATCCTGTTCAGCCAAGGCTTCTGGAGTACACCCAGACACAGTCAAGCATTCAGGATGCGCGCCAGCACTGGCAAAATCTCCGTTGAGATAAGCTGACACAGCCTGCGGATTACAACGCATTCGTTCAGTTAAATCACTGCTTAAAAAGGACGCTTGGCTACGTTGATAGGCACTTTGATTGTAGCGCAAACTGGTGATTTGTAATGCCGCCAAGCCCAACAAACCACCCGAAAGAATCAGTAAAGCAATTAACACTTCAATTAAGGTAAAGCCTTTGGCGTGTTTCATGACTTAAAAACCAGACACACAGGTGGTGACTTCATCGTTAGCAGATTTTTCATAGAGACCATTATTATTGGTATCCTCAGCCATACGAATACGCCCCACATTATTGATAATAAGTAAGCGCGAGGTATAGGGTTCAGCAAGATCATTGTTATCTTTGTTATCACACAACATAAAACTTCCTGTAGTACTGCTTGCACCAGAACTCACGTAGCGCACAAAATTAGTAAAATTACTATTACCACGCAAGGTAAACGTAGCAGGCAAAGCCGCATGACTTTGAATAATTAACTCATTACTATTAAGTTGACCATTACTATTATCATCAACAAAAACAGCCCAACCGCCCTCCCATTGTGCCCCTGATTTACGCACCGTTACAGACACGCCGCGTTTAATCGCCTCACTACGCGCTAAGCTCAACGAGCTTAAGAAGTCATTAGCATACGTGGTTAAACGATTATTACGCAGCGCATCAGTAAAGCTGGGCACCGCCATCGAGAGCATAAGGCCAGCAATCGAAATCGTTACCATCAACTCAATTAAGGTAAAGCCCACGCTATGGACGTCTGTTTTCATGAATCACCGTAAAAAATCATCCCGCCTAGTATCTACATCACCGACTTGCTTCATCACAAGCACCACCTCATGTCCTCACTGCACATGAAATTTGCCACTGCATATAAAAAGTATAGGTAACAATGCTGATTTGTCTAATGTAAACGCCGCGACTAGAGCCTACCGCAAGCTATCAGGCTTACTTTACTGCTTACGTCACTACCCACGGCTAGTGGACTTAATCTGTAGTGAGAGAAACGTTGCCTAAAAAAACCTACTCTTGCTAACCATTAACCACGATTAGCACAGCACACGGAATATCCCCCTTATTCCCCGACACTTTTTGGGCTAAGTACGCTTAAACACGGCTTTTTTAAAATAAATTTACACTATATTTTTCATTAACTTATAGTGTAAAAAGCTCAAAAAACAGCCCATAAACATTATATAAAGTAAGTTAATTAGGCTTAAATACCCTATAAATTAGACGTTCATTAGACGATGGGATGATACTATCTACGGCGTATTTAATTTTCTGATTATT
>QYQN01000001.1 GCA_007280895.1 Methylococcaceae bacterium | reverse complement strand
CCTAGTAAGCTTTGTGCCTTTCCCAACCAGCATTGGCAGTTATTCCTTAACGCAAGGCATGGGCATTGCGGGTCAAGTGAAATTCTTTGGTGTCACGGGCACGATGGCCTTGCAGGTTAATTCCACGTTTACAGCTATGACGGGCAGTCTAACAATCAATAATTTAGACTTAGACTGGTTAACCATTAGTGGCATTGAACCTGGTAAAGATTTAACTGCCAGTTTTGACATTTCAGCGACACACCAATATCTACAAGGTGATGGCAAAATCATAATGTTTGGGCAAACTTTAGCCCAAGCGAAGTTTATGTTTAGCCCAACGCAGGTAAGCATTACTGAGGCTGTTTTGGCTTTAGGACCCTTGTTATTAGAAGTTGATTACCTTAATGCTGATTTGAAAACTTTAGCGGCAAGTGGTAAAGCTGATATCACGATGCTGGGCTATGAAACTTTTGCTGTGTCGTTTAATGCGAGCAGTAAGCAAATTGATTTTACAGGCCTGATGGATCTTGGATATTTGGATATTAAGGGTAATTTTGTCTGGAATCTGCCGGCAAGTACATTATCGGTAACGGGGGGTGTAACAATTAGTGGTACCACACTCAGTAAGGCGGTAGTAAGTTACAGCAACAATTCTTTAGCGATTTCAGGGGAATTAGGGGTAAGCGTTAAAGGTCTGGGCAACGTTACTGCCTCAGTGCAAGCAGAGCTGATCAATAAAGTCTTAACCATTACCGTCACTGCCGATGTGGGTGCGGTTGGAGATATCAAGCTATCTATCGCCGCCAGTGACTTTAAATTAGATAAGATTGGTACAGCACTTTATGATGCGGCGGCTGATCAAATAGGTGAGCTCCCTGCTTATATAGCGTCGGCAGTCACAGACGGAGTCACTGATATTTTCAATTCTGGTACCCATGTATTTACATCAGCACAGGCGGACAAGGCTATTAATAAAGCCATCGATAAAGCTGGCAGTGCCATCAAAAACATCTTTGGTGGCAGTAAAGAACATAATGAAAGCTATTACGATACCTTAAATATTAGTAAAAATTGGGAGGGTAATGGGGGGTACGATGTAGCGTTTGGTAATGGTGGCAACGACAATTTCAACGGTTGGCAAGCTAATGACATCCTTGATGGCGGGGCAGGCAATGATACTTTAAGAGGGCAAAAGGACGATGACTTACTTTACGGCGGCGATGGTAACGATACCTTAGCCGGTGGTTATAATACCGATACCGTCTATGGTGGGTTTGGTAATGATGAACTCTGGGGTTACGAGGAAAACCATTCCGATGGTGGTGATGGCACTGATCAAAATGATCTACTTTATGGTGGCTTTGGCAATGATTCGCTGTATGGTGGTATCGGTGCCGATACACTTTATGGCGATGGTGGTAATGATCGCCTTGATGGGTGTTATGCCGAGATTACTGAAGATAACGTTGTCGATTACCTTTATGGTGGACTAGGCAATGATAGCTACTACATTCATGCTGATGCCCGAGATTCTGTTATTGAAATGACTAACGAAGGCACTGACTGGGTTTCCAGTATAATTAATTATACCTTACCTGCTAACGTAGAAAATATTACCTTAACTGGATCAAGTGACATCAGCGCGGTAGGCAATACGCTTAACAATGCTCTAAAGGGCAATAGCGGAGATAATGTCTTAGATGGTTATGCTGGATTGGATACGTTAACCGGTGGCTCTGGCAACGATGTGTTTCGTTTACGTGATCTTTCCAAAGATACGATCACTGATTTCTCAGTAACCGATGACCTCATAGAACTGAATAACGATGTATTCACTAAATTCACCACTACAGGAAAGTTGCAGGCTTGGAATTTCGTTATTAATGCAAGCGCACTCGATAACAACGACTACCTGATTTATAACAAAACCACCGGCGAATTATTTTACGATGCTGATGCCAATGGCTCCGCAGCACCAACGCCTATTGCTTTATTGTCTACAAATTTAGCCTTAACTAACGCAGATTTTTTGATTATTTAAACGTAATTAAGCTTTCACTCCGCTCAGCCCAATAATTAACCATTGGCTGAACGGAGCTGAAACTAAAAAATACCCTAAGAATTTGATGTTTCAAAACGCTTGTTATAAATATGTAGTATGACGTTATTTACATTCTGGTAATAACGAGCTTCGCCAATATTGGTTGTCTTTATCAAATAGACGACTATCTTCAGGCCCCCATGAGCCAGCCGCGTAAGTGGCAATGTAATCGCGTTCTATAGCCCATGATTGTAAGATAGGATCAACAATTCGCCAGGCGTGTTCAACTTCGTCAAAACGTAAAAATAATGAGCGATCACCTTTTAATACGTCAAGTAATAAATCTTCATAGGCATCAATTGCTTTTTCATCTTGATTTCGAAAGTTTGCGTCTAGGCTCCGTGTGCGCGTGTTCATTTCTAAGCCTGGCTCTTTAACCGTCATTTCAATACGAATACATTCCTCTGGTTGTATGCCTAATAATATCCAATTTTGATTCATGCAATGCACTTCGGTATCGCGAAAAAATTGCAGCGGTGGGTGACGAAAACAGATTGAAATAGTTGATTGTGCCTTAGCTAAACGTTTCCCTGTGCGCATGTAAATGGGAACGCCACGCCAGCGCCAGTTATCTATGTAAAGTTTTAGTGAAGCATAGGTTTCGGTTGTACTGTTACTTGGAATATTAGCTTCTTCAAGGTAACTGCACACTTTTTCCCCATTAATATGTCCTTTAGCGTATTGGCCTCGAAAGGTGTGGGCGTGCACCGCTTCTTTAGGAATAGGGCGGATAGATTTTAAGACTTTAACTTTTTCATCGCGTAAAGATTCCGCGTCCATGGATACGGGAGGCTCCATGGTGACTAAGGTAAGTAATTGCAGTAAGTGACTTTGCAGCATGTCACGCATGGCGCCCGCACTATTGTAGTAGTCTCCGCGACTATCAATGCCAATGCTTTCGGAGTGGGTGATTTGAATGTGATCGATGTAATTCCGGTTCCAAAGCGGTTCTAGCATGACATTGGCAAAACGAAAAACAAGGACATTTTGTACCATCCCTTTACCAAGATAGTGATCAATTCTATACACTTGTTCTTCATTTAAATAATGGCTGATTTTAGTTTGCAATGCCTGGGCGCTATCTAAATCATAGCCAAAGGGTTTTTCTATAATAATTCTTCGCCAGCCTCCATCTTCATTAAAGAGATGTTGTTCGCTGAGTAAGTTCATTACGGAGCCAAAATCAGCTGGGCTAATCGATAAATAATAGGCAGTGTTGTTTGGAAACTCAGGTTGTGCCAAGGTATTTGCTAAAGAAAGATAGCATTCTGATTGATTGATATCACCTTGATGATAATGAAAGCGTTGGCTAAATCGTTGAAATAGTATTTCATCAAAGTCTTCTTTTACTTTGGCTTTAATCATATCTAAAACCTCATCAAGCCATTGTTGCTGGTTCCATGGGCGTCGACCAATAGCAATGATACGTGTGCCTTCAGGTAAGCGATTTGCAACATCAAGATGGTACAACGCGGGCATAAGTTTTACGCGCGAAAGATTTCCAGTGGCACCAAAAATAACGTAACTGCAGGGTTCAATATTCATAATAATGCGACCAAGTAGTGGATGAAAGGGGCTGATTCAGGTGTATTTTAACAGTGATTGTTAACTATCTTAGGTAATTATTACACTAAGTTATGCGCAGCTGTAAATCATGGTAAAGACTGAATGGTATTAAGAGAGAGTGCGGCTAGTCGTAAGGCTATAATCAGGTTGTGCTTGTTGTATGGTCTCTGCATAACTCTGATGATATGCTTACGGGTCTGATTTTGTTTTTATCAAAAGTAAAAAATAATGACAAGAAATATTGACGAATAAAGCTTATGTCGCTATTATAGCCAGCTCTTCGAAAGTGATTTTATATCTAAGCCACTTGCAAAGAGTTTGTCGGGATGTAGCGCAGTTTGGTAGCGCGCCTGCTTTGGGAGCAGGATGTCGGGGGTTCGAATCCCTCCATCCCGACCATTTGCGCTTGTAGCTCAACCGGATAGAGCACCAGCCTTCTAAGCTGGGGGTCGCAGGTTCGAGCCCTGCCAAGCGCACCATTTATTCAAGCGGTTCCTTCCTATGTTATGGTGAGCGTAGCTCAGTTGGTAGAGTGCAGGATTGTGATTCCTGTTGTCGCGGGTTCGAGCCCCGTCGCCCACCCCATTAAATCAATGCTTTACACGATTTTATTTAAATTTTTTTTGTCGTGTAATAAATTTGTCAAAACTGTTATTTTTGAGTTTCCTGCATAGTCATCTAAATGAGCACTTGATTAGTGCGCGTAACGTAGCACCATACCCCATTAATTCTTTTAGCACATGCAATGGTGTTCAGTTTTGTATGTGACGACTTGCCTGCGTGTGGTGTAAATCATGCCATCTAAAATTTTCTATTTCTGCTCTACTTAATGCTTTTTTCCGTGCCAGTGTATTAGCTTTTAAAACGCATTGACCTTTAAATGTAAAGACATGTATAGCATTTTTTCCAATTTGATTGCGTATAACAGTTAACGCATCCTTTATTATCCTTTATTTAAAGGTACAGCCAAAAATCCCCCCCCCCCATTTTTTTTCGCTTAGTCTGCGTGTATCCACGCACAACGACGGCTCATATCAAGCTAATTGTATAGTACCGTTCGATCATATACCCATTCTTCCGAGCAACGGCTTATTTACAAGAACATTATCAAACTGCTAAACAGGATATAAGAGCATGAGTCACACTATTTATTCACAGGCAAGAACGACGCCTCTCATTCATAAAGAGATTAAGGAATCGAGCCTATCAGATAGAAAACTTGCCGCTCAATACAGTATTAGCCGTAGTACATCGAAAATGGATGCAGCGCGAAGACACTGAAGATCGCTCACATTGTGCGCATACCTTAAATACCACGCTAACCGAGTTAGAAGAAGCAGTTGTCGTTAGTTTGCGTGAAACCCTAAACTGCAAAATACACAGGATTGTCAACGATGTTTATTGGGGTAAAAACAAGCATTACTCCCTGACATGGCGTTGAGTAGCCGCTCTTGTTAACGTGCACTATGGTTGTATTGAGGAAAGATGTCTATTATAAATTAACAGAAGAAAATTGGTTGAACGCTCTGTTTTGGGGCGTTTAATTGTGAATCTATGAGGTATTGTCACTGATTTGTGCGTTAAATAAAGTTAGGTGTTAACTAATAGTTAACTCTAAGGTGAACTTGAGTAGTTAAATTTTTTTTTGTTTTTGGCTTGTGTTAATTAAAATAAATTTTTTAGTTTAATCAGTTACGGTCTGTATTTTTGGTATTGAGAGCACGGCTATACCTTTAAAGAGATGCAATCATTACCCAAGGTTAATTTTTTTGGTACATAGTTTGCTTTAATAATTAATAGAGTGCACTCAGTTGTGAGTTTGAACTGTATGTTTAATCAGAGAATCTACTCGGCTTATATATTTATTCCACTTTTAACAGACTAGGAACACAATTATGACCATTAAAGTCGCTATTCGTCATCAAACTACTTATAGCTTTGATAAAGCAGTGTCTCTGTCTCCACACGTATTTCGTCTTCGTCCTGCTGTGCATTGTCGAACACCTATAACTGCCTATAGTCTTAATATTAAACCAGAAACACATTTTATTAATTGGCAACAAGATCCTTTTGGTAATATTTTAGCAAGGGTAGTCTTCCCCGAAAAATGCCGTGAATTAAGTATTGATGTTGAAGTTATCGCTGATTTGACGGTTATTAATCCTTTTGATTTTTTTGTTGAATCATCAGCAGAAAAATTTCCTTTTGCCTATGAAGCGCAATTGGAAAAAGAGTTACAACCTTATTTGGAAAAAATAGAAAACGGCCCATCATTGTTAAAATGGGTTGCTGAGTTTGATGCAAAACCGATGTATATCAATGATTTTTTAGTGGCTATCAATCGCTTAGTGTTTAATACAGTTAGCTATAATATTCGAATGGAAGTGGGTATTCAAACAGCTGAAGAAACCTTAGAAAAAGGGAGTGGCTCATGTCGAGATTCAGCTTGGCTGTTAGTTTTATTGGCACGACATTTAGGTTTAGCCGCTAGATTTGTGTCAGGATATTTAGTTCAATTAACGGCAGATATTAAAGCCTTAGAAGGGCCGGCCGGGCCAGAAAAAGATTTTACTGATTTACATGCATGGGCTGAAATATATATTCCTGGAGCAGGTTGGATTGGTTTAGATCCAACCTCAGGTTTATTGGCGGGTGAGGGACACATTCCCTTAGCGTGTACTCCAGATCCTGCAAGCGCAGCACCTGTTTCAGGAGCCATAGATAAGTGCGAAGTTAGTTTTGACTTTAGTAATTCAGTAATACGCCTGCATGAAGATCCACGCGTAACTAAACCATACAGTGATAAGCAGTGGTTTGACATTGATACCTTGGGTAAACAAATTGATCAACAATATCTAAATGATGATGTCAGATTGACGATGGGCGGTGAGCCTACCTTTGTTTCTGCTGAGGATATGGAGTCTGAGCAATGGAATGTTTCTGCTGATGGTGATCATAAACGTGAACGTGCTCTAGCGTTAACAAAACGTTTGCAGCAAGTATTTGCCGATCATGCCTTACTGCATTATGGGCAAGGAAAGTGGTATCCAGGCGAAGCCTTACCGCGCTGGCAATATGGCATTTTGTGGCGTAAAGATGGTGTGCCTTTATGGCGAAATCCAGCGCTTTTGGCGGATATTGATAAAACCTATGAAATTACTTATCACCATGCGGCATTATTTGCCAGTCAGCTAGCGCGTCATTTAGGAATACAGCAGCATTTTGTGGTGAATGCTTATGAAGACAGTTTTTACTATCTCTGGCAAGAAAACATCTTACCTATTAATTTAAATCCCCTACACGCCAATTTAAAGGATTCTTTAGAGCGTAAGACGCTAGCAAAAGTGCTGGATGCAGATTTAGGTCAGCCAGTTGGCTATGCGTTACCTATAAAATGGGAGTGGCAATCTCAACACTGGCAAAGTGGTCCGTGGAATTTTCGTCGTGATACGATGTTTTTAATTCCTGGTAATTCACCCATGGGCATGCGAATGCCATTAGATAGTTTGCCTTGGGTCGCGCCTGAAAAACGTGATCCACAAGAACCACAAAGTTTATTTACCGACTTGCCAGAATTAGGTGATTATCATGGTGAAGTGGCTCGTCGTTATCGCTCCTTTGAACCTGTAATTAAAGAACATCCAGAATTAATTGAACAAAGTTCCGCAGATAAAGAGGTCGTTTACGTAGAGGTTCCTCATACAGCTGTGTGTGTGGAAGCAAGGGAGGGGCGGTTGTATATTTTTATGCCCCCAATCACTTTATTAGAGCATTATTTAGACTTATTAGCCGCGATTGAAGCAACGGCAGAAAAATTAAACTTACCCGTTGTTATTGAAGGTTATGAGCCACCGCGTGATTACCGCATTGAGCGCTTATTAATTACTCCAGATCCGGGTGTTATCGAAGTAAATATTCATCCCTCTAGTAATTGGGAGGAATTGGTTGAAAAAACGACCGCATTATATGACCAAGCTTTTTTAGAAAAATTAGGTACAGAAAAGTTTATGCTAGATGGTCGTCATACTGGGACAGGTGGAGGAAATCATATTACCTTAGGTGGCGCTACTCCAGTAGATAGTCCATTGCTGCGCAGACCCGACTTATTACAGAGTTTAGTTACTTATTGGCAACATCATCCTGGATTATCATATTTATTCTCCGGTTTATTTATTGGTCCCACTAGTCAAGCGCCTCGTGTCGATGAGGGGCGTGATGAGAAGCTTTATGAATTAGAAATCGCTTTTCAGCAATTATCAAAAGATCAACAGCCAGCACCGTGGTTAGTTGATCGTTTATTACGGCATTTATTAACGGACATAACCGGCAATACGCATCGTGCTGAATTTTCAATTGATAAACTGTATTCGCCTGATAGTGCTACAGGCCGTTTAGGTATTTTAGAGTTACGTGCTTTTGAAATGCCACCTCATGCCAGAATGTCTTTGGTGCAGATGGTGTTACTACGCGCACTTATTGCTTGGTTTTGGCGAAATCCTTATCAACACGAGCTCATACGTTGGGGAACTACTTTACACGATCGCTTTATGTTGCCGCATTACGTTCGTGAAGATATGAAGCATGTGGTTAAAGATTTACGACGCGCAGGCTATGCCTTCGAATTAGAATGGTTAGCCCCATTTTTTGAGTTTCGTTTCCCACGTTATGGCACTGCAATTGTTGATGAAATGGAGCTAGAGTTACGCTTTGCCATTGAGCCTTGGCATGTTTTGGGTGAGGAGGTTGGGCGCAGCGGTACCGCGCGATATGTAGACTCCTCTGTAGAGCGTTTGCAAGTTAAAGTAACGGGCTTTACTGAAGGGCGATATCTGTTAACCTGCAATGGTCGACGGATTCCTTTGCGTGGCACTGGTCGGCAAGGTGAATTTGTTGCTGGTGTTCGTTATCGTGCATGGCAACCGCCTTCAGCATTACATCCCACCATTAAGCCCCATGTGCCGTTAATTTTTGATGTTATCGATACGTGGAATGGTCATGCAGTGGGCGGTTGTACCTATCATGTTGCGCATCCGGGGGGGCGTCATTATGATGCTTTTCCAGTCAATAGTTTTGAAGCAGAAGCGCGTCGTATTTCACGTTTCTGGGATTATGGGCATACACCAGGCTTAGTGATGTCAAATTCATCTGAGACCATTCAATCCGCCTTTTCAACTTCAGCAACACGAGGAAACTTTAAAGTAAATGATCAGCAACCACGTCCCATGGCACCGCCTGAAGAGGAGTTAAGTGAAGAGTATCCTTTTACGTTAGATTTGCGTTATCACGTTAGTTGAAAGATTAATAATATTTAATGCGGCAGAGAGGGGTGTGCGTGCTAACTATATTATTTGTTAGGTGGCGATAATGGCTAAGATGACCGGCAAACATACTGATTTTGCAAAACAATGTTATGAAACACGCTTAGCCATTGCGGAGGAAATTTTTCCCATAGAGGAGAAAGTACAGCCTTATTGGGAACAACTTCTCGCTGCGTTAGATGCTATGGGCAGTACAGAAATTGATAATCGCCGTCGGGAAGCGCAGCGCTTACTGCGTGAAAATGGCGTTACCTATAATGTGTACGGTGATGATAAACAACTCACTCGACCTTGGCGACTTGATCCCGTCCCTCTATTAATTAGTAGTGAAGAATGGTTAAAAATAGAGGCAGGATTAAAACAGCGTGCCCAGTTACTTGATTTAATACTTCAAGATATTTATGGGAAACAACTCTTATTAAAAAAAGGCTTATTACCGTATGAATTAGTCTTAGCGCATTCAGGTTTTTTACCTGCATGCGTGGGTAGTTTGTTGCCACAAGCTACCTGGTTAACAGTGTACTCAGCTAATTTAGTGCGGGGTCATAAAGGTCAATTATGGGTGGTCGATGACCGTACTCAAGCGCCCTCTGGATGCGGCTATGCACTTGAAAATAGAGCGGTCATGACACGAATATTGCCGGAAATCTTTCGTGAAACACAGGTTGCACGTTTATCTTCATTCTTTAAAGTATTTCAACAAAGCCTATCAATCCTCGCGCAATCAAATAAAGAAAACCCTCGCGTTGTCGTCCTGACCCCTGGTCCTTTTAATGAAACCTATTTTGAACATGCTTATTTAGCTTCTTATTTAGGGTATACCTTAGTTCAAGGTGATGATTTAACAGTACGCGATGGTCGTGTTTGGTTGAAAGCATTGGCCGGATTACAGCCAGTAGATGTTATTTTGCGTCGGGTAGATGATGTGTTTTGTGATCCGCTTTCATTACGAAATGATTCAAGATTAGGCATCCCTGGATTATTAGAAGTTGTGCGTCGAGGCAATGTTGCAATTGCTAATCCATTGGGCAGTAGTGTGCTTGAAAATCCGGCATTACTCGCGTTTTTGCCGCGCTTGGCGAGACATTTTTTAAATCAAGAATTGTTATTACCTTCTGTTGCAACGTGGTGGTGCGGTCAACGAAGAGAGTGTGATTTTGTTATTCAAAATTTGGATAAACTTATTATTAAGCAGATTAACGGTGAGCATAGAAATGAACAAATTATTGGTCATCACTTAAGTCAGCAAGAAAAAAGCCTATTACGCGCCAAAATTACAGCAAAGCCTTATTTATTTGTTGGTCAAGAGTCATTAGATTTCGCGACTGTCCCTGCATTTGTTGATCATCACATTGAGCCTCGACGTGCAGTATTCCGGCATTTTGTGGTTGCCGAGCGCGATCAATATCATGTGATGCCTGGTGGCTTAACACGTGTTGCGCGTGAAAAAAATGATGCAAAGGTTTCCAATCAAGAAGGTGGCATAAGTAAAGATACGTGGGTATTGGTTGGCAATAATGATGCTTCGGGAAACGCATTACCAAGCATCTCAGTAGATAGCGAACAATTAGTCACAAATGGTTTTGTTAAGAAAACTATTTGGCGAACCAACCAACCCTTAGAGAGCGTTAGCGAACCTGTCACCAGTCGCGCTGCGGATCATTTATTTTGGGTAGGTAGGTATTTAGAGCGTACCGATAGTGCCGCTCGCTTGCTGCGGTCAATTTTACTTAAATACCGTGATACGCTTGAGTTTAATGATCACACTGACACCGAAAGTCTTGGCGTTTTATTATCCAGTTTGACGCAAATGACAGCCACGTATCCTGGCTTCTTGCAAAATAAGCGCACGATAATGGCGGCACCAGAAGCGGAGCTTTTCTCACTCGCACAAAATCGTCAACGCTCAGGCTCTTTAGCGGCTACGATTTATGCGTTAGTGCAATCAGCATTTAGTATTAGAGATTTATGGTCACAAGACACGTGGCGCAGTATCGATGCAATTCGTCATCGTTGGCAGCAAAAAGTGATGGGGAATGACTTATCTATTGAAGTCTTGCAAAGTAGTTTGGATGAGTTAATTACGGGAGTCGTTGGTTTTGCAGGGTTAACGCACGAAAGTATGACGCACGAAGCCGGCTGGTTTATGCTAGAAAGTGGTCGGCGTTTAGAGCGTGCATTAAATTTAACCGCGTTATTACGTGCAACCTTGGTCACTCAGCAGTCACCCGCCATACAAAATCAAGTTTTAGAATCTGTTTTATTATCGCTTGATAGTGTAACAATTTATCAACGCCGTTATCGTTCTGGATTTCAATTAGCGTTAGTGCTGGAGTTATTATTACTCGATAGTAATCATCCGCGTTCAATTGTTTATCAGTTACAGCAGTTAGCTCAATTTATCAGCAAATTTCCAAGAGATAGTCGCCAATGCCAATTATTTGAGGAAGAGCGTTTAATTTTAAAAGTACTCACTAATGTTCGGCTAGCAACCGTAGCTGAATTATTAAAAGAAGACGAAAATTCTGCAATTTATACAGGGTTAGAAAGCTTATTAGCTGAAACCACAGTGTTTCTATGGCACATTGCAGAGGTCATTACGCGTGCTTATTTTAGTCATTCCCAAATATCGCAGTTGGTTACCGTAGCAAGCCCGAACGCAGAAGATGAGGACTTATGAAATACCGTATTACGCACACTACGTATTATCATTACAGTCAAGTTGTTGGCTTGTGTCAAAACGAGGCGCGTTTGTTGGTACGTGATTTTTGGCGGCAACAATGTCTCTCTAGTTATTTTGAGATACTGCCTTTGCCCTTTGATATGCGTGAACGGATTGATTATTTTGGTAACCGTGTTGCTTATTTTTCAATTCAACAACCCCATACGCAATTAGAAGTAACGGCAATTAATGAAGTGACAATTAATCGCTCAGCAGTGCAATGGTTAACGGCAAGCCAATTTAGCTGGGAACAGGTTGTGCAGCAGTTTCTTACAATGCCTGCCGCCAGTGGCTATCTAACCTCTTCTGACCTAGAGCAAAATCCACAGACTGAGATTAAAACGAGTACAGAGGAATTTATGGCGGCGCGGTATTTTCTTTTGGATTCACCCATGATCACAACAAGTGCTGCGCTCGCGGACTATGCCGTCGCATCATTTACCCCTAATCGTCCAATTTTAGAGGCGGTGCAGGATTTAATGACACGCATTTTTACAGAGTTTACCTACGCGCCAAGTTCCACCACAATTGCTACGCCGCTGTCAGATGTCTTATTGTATCGGCGTGGTGTCTGCCAAGATTTTGCACATTTGGCGATTGGTTGTTTGCGCAGTGTTGGTCTAGCTGCAAGGTATGTGAGCGGTTATGTGGAGACTCAGCCGCCAACGGGGCAGTCGCGTTTGGTAGGAGCCGATGCCTCGCATGCGTGGTTTGCGGTGTATGTTCCCTTATTAGGCTGGATTGATTTTGATCCTACTAATAATAAAATCCCATTTGATCAACATATTACCTTAGCTTGGGGGCGAGATTACACTGATGTTACGCCTTTAAAAGGCATCGCCTTAGGTGGTGGTCGGCACAGCTTAACGGTAGCGGTAGATGTGTTGCGGATGGTATGAGGTGTTAGTGCTGGTTTAGGCCTGATATAAAAAAAACTGATGTTAATTTTTTGTGAAAGAGAGAGATGCAAGTATGGCAACTATACATTTTATTGGTGGTGAAAAAGGTGGTGTGGGTAAATCGGTTGTTGCGCGTGTGATGGCGCAGTATTTTATCGATCGAGGCATTGCCTTTACAGGCTTTGATACCGATCGATCGCATGGTGCATTACTGCGCTTTTATTCAGATTATGCTCAGCCAATTGATCTTAACGCGTACCATAGTGTTGATGAGTTAATTGAAGCTGCGGTGGCATTGCCCGAGCAACATATCTTAGTGGATTTGGCGGCACAATCTTATGACCCGTTAGCAAATTGGTTACTAGAGTCAGGTGTTTTTGCTGTAGCAGAAGAATTAGAGATAAAGCTAATCTATTGGCATGTTATGGATTCTGGGCAAGATAGCGTTGCTTTATTGGCGCGTTTACTTGATCAAATGGGCGAACAATTTCAGTATGTTATTGTACAAAATCAATTAAGAGATGAACATTTTAGCTTATTGATGCGTTCAGGGCTTAAAGAAAAAGCGTTGATGATGAATGCACAATTGATGACTTTAAAAAAATTATATGCACCGATTATGCTTAAAATTGACGCACATAATGCGAGTTTTTGGGCGGCAACTCAGCGTGAACCAGGTGCTAATGCGAATGTCTTGGGTATTTTAGATCGGCAGCGTTTAAAAATATGGCTTAATTCTGCCTATACACAGCTTGATCGCTTACTGAGTTAGTTGGTCGAATGAAACTTCGCGTAGCGTGCCATTTAAGTTTTCAGATTGATGCCGGTACCGCCTTAATTTTGATGTTGCGTCCTTATCAAGGCAATCAGCAATGGATTATACAAGAGCAGTATGAAGTCAATCAGATGATCCCTGTGCTAGAAAGTCGTGATAGCTTTGGTAATGCCTGCCAGCGATTAGTCGCCCCCATGGGTGATTTAACTATCACCGTGACTGCTGATGTCAAAAATTATTATCAACCTACAAATTATGAACATTATTTTGTCGAAATACAGTGTTTACCAGCAGATATTTTGCAATTTTTGTTGCCAAGTCGGTATTGTGAATCTGACCGCTTAACGCTTATTGCGCATGAAATTATTGGTGATGCGTTACCAGGTTTTCAGCAAGTGATTAAAATTGTGCAGTGGTTGCAGGCAACGATACGCTATTTACCTGGTTCCAGCGAATATCCTATGTCAGCGATTGAAATTTATCATCAGGGCTTTGGTGTGTGTCGAGATTTGGCTCATTTAGGTATCGCATTGTGTCGGAGCATAAGTATTCCCGCGCGTATTGTCGTGGGCTATTTGGAGCATCTTGAGCCAATGGATATGCATGCTTGGTTCGAAGTGTACATAGGACATCAGTGGCAAACATTTGATCCACTATGCACTGATGACGATGCGGGACGGGTAGTGGTTGCTTATGGTCGAGATGCAGCTGATGTCTCGGTATTTCATCAGTTTGGTTCAGGCGCATTGTTAACAAATATGGTCGTTACGGTTAACAGAGTTGATTGAACAGTAAATTGCATGGCGCATTTTTACTAAAAAAGTTTAAAATGCCATCCCATTTGAACGTTTAATAACACTTATTATGACTTATTGTATTGCAGCTTCTATTGATGAAGGTCTTATTTTGGTTTCCGATTCAAGAACCAATGCGGGTATTGATAATGTTAGTACGCATGGCAAGATGCATCCATTTGAAACTAAAAACGATCGTAAAATAGTTTTGCTTTGTGCGGGTAATCTGGCAACCACCCAAGCGGTATTAGAACAGTTGCATCGCGATAAAATTAAAGAAGCCAAAATTAATATTAATACGGTGGAATGTTTATCGGAGGCCGCTGATTATTTAGGTCATGTCAGTGTCGAAAAACAAAAGCAGCATATTGATTCACATGGTCAATCTGCGTTTAATCCGTCTGCCACGTTTATCATTGCTGGGCAAATTGCTGATGAACCACATGGTGCGTACATGGTGTATTCAGAAGGCAATAGCATTACCAGTTCAGCCAATACGCCGTTTTTGCAAATTGGCGAGAGTAAATATGGTAAACCGATTTTAGATCGTTTTCTTAAATTGGACACCTCGATAAACGAGGCGGCACGTTGTTGCCTGGTTTCTATGGATTCCACTATCAGAAGTAATGCCAGTGTGGGTGCGCCTGTTGAAATGTTAGTGTATCGTAAAGATAGTTTTAGCTTTGCTGACTATTATAATTTTGAAGATGACGATGATTATATGTCTCAATTGCGACGTCGTTGGGAATCAAAATTACGCGAAGCAATTGCCGCTTTGCCAGAATTAAGTCACGATGCAATTAAAACGATGCGTATACATTTGTAAAAATAGCTGTGTTATTTTTTTATGCGATCTTTGGGTAGAAGCACTCAAAAAAAATGCCAGATAGTGGGTGTATTGGGTGTATTGGGTGTTTTAATGGTGCTATCTAATGTAACAATGAGTAGCACCTTAGATCAACAACGCAAAGCGTTTGTAAAAGCCGAACAGGTCTTAGCGCAGGGGCAGTATGCTCAGTTTCAAACCTTAACGCACTCGCTTGTTGATTATCCACTTTACCCTTTCCTTATTTACCAATCGTTAGTTAAAAATCTTGAGCAAACGCAGTGGATCGTTGAGTTTTTACAGACCTACTCAAGTAGTCGATATGCAAAACTTTTAACAGAAAAATGGTTGATCTATTTAGCTGAGCAGAAGCAATGGACGCTCTTTTTAACGCATTATCAAGCGACTGATAATCCAGTCTTACAGTGTTATGCTGCGTGGGCACATTATCAAGTCGATGATAAATTATGGGCATTAAATGAAGCTAAGCGGCTTTGGTTATTAGGTGTTGATCAGCCTAACGCTTGCGAGCCTTTATTTACGGCAGCGTTATTTTCCACTGATTTAGTTTGGCAACGCTTTCATCACGCCTTGTTAACGGGCAATTATCGTTTAGCCCATTCTTTACGCAGCTACTTTACTGGTGCAGATTTACGTGCTGTTGATTTATGGTTGCGTGTAAATGACAACCCTATGTTGATTACTGACGCCACGCTATTTATTAACGACACATTAATCAATCAACGTATTTTTGCTTATGGGCTGAAGAAGGCTGTTAAAAAAAATATGGACTATGCAGTGTCTACATGGACGCATGTTAAGCCGCAATTACAGTTGTTATCGGTTCAAGAAATCCAAGGTGTAGAGCGTGCACTGGCGTTGGCACTGGCGGTACAGCATGATCCACGTGCTTACGCACAGTTCCAGCAATTATCTGAACTAGATGATGAGGTGCGAGAATGGAAAGTGCGTGCTGCCCTGTATGAACAAAATTGGGCACATGTTCGTGAAGCCTTAGCCGCCTTAAGTGTAGCGCAGCAAGCCTTACCTATCTGGCAATATTGGCTTGGGCGTAGCTTGGTTCTACAAGGGGATTTATCGGGTGCTAAGCGCGCCTGGAATAATGTAGCACAAGACAGAAGCTTTTATGGATTTTTAGCGGCAGATGCTATTGCTGTTCCATATGCTATCAAAAATCAACCACTGAATTTTTTACCAGCCCAGTTAAAGGCGTTGTCGGAGCGAGTGGATTTTACTATTGTTCATGAATTGCTGCGTTTAAAACGTAAAAATGAAGCGCAAAATTATTGGTGGTTCGCTGTTGCAAAGCTACCTAAAGAAGAAAAGTTGCAGGCAGCAAAATTAGCTCAGCTATGGGAGTTGGATCAATTAGCCATTTTAACATTGGTGAAGGCAGAATATTGGGATGATCTAGGCGTACGTTTTCCTATACGTCATTATGCAGAAATTAGTAATAATGCTGAGCGCAATAACATTGCACAGGAATGGCTTTATGGCATTATTCGTCAAGAAAGCATGTTTGATCCTCGTGTGCAATCAATAGCAGGTGCGCAAGGGTTAATGCAATTAATGCCAAGCACTGGGGCAGAATTGGCACGAGAATTAAAGCTTAATGCATTAACAGCACAGCAATTGCTTAAGCCAAAATTGAATATTCAATTAGGTAGTTATTATATTAAAAAACTTTTAAAACAATTTAATAGTCATTTTGTATTAGCAATCGCAGCTTATAATGCAGGCCCATCTCGAGTTAAATCTTGGATGCCAAATCATCAGTCGATGCCAGCAGATATTTGGTTGGAAACACTTCCTTACAAAGAAACAAGAAAATATATCACTAGCGTATTTTCTTACGCTATTATTTATAATGATTCACTAAAGCTATTTAATGAAACGAATAACGTTAGATTAAAATTGAATACCTATCTTACGGATATTCGCTAAGAAAAAATTTGAGCTGATTTTTGCTCGCCTGTATTGGATAATAAACGGTTTAATTATAAAAATAACTCAAGGTAGATATAAAGTATGGAGAAACAGCATAGTTTTACGCGTGAAGAATTATTAATGTCCGGAAGAGGTGAACTTTATGGACCAAAAAACGCGCAATTGCCCTTACCAAATATGCTTATGATGGATCGTATTACTTTAATTACCGATCAAGGTGGTTTATATGGTAAGGGTGAAATTATTGCTGAACTTGATATCAAGCCTGATTTATGGTTTTTTGATTGTCATTTTCAAGGTGACCCAGTGATGCCGGGATGTTTAGGTTTGGATGCAATGTGGCAATTAGTTGGTTTTTATTTATGTTGGCTTGGGGGCGCTGGTAAAGGTCGTGCATTAGGTGTAGGTAAAGTTGAATTTACCGGACAAGTATTACCCACTGCAAAGAAAGTCGTTTATCGTATTAATCTAAAACGTGTGATCATGCGCAAGTTAGTCATGGGGATTGCTGACGCCACAATGGAAGTTGATGGTAAAGAGATTTATAAAGCGTCAGATTTACGCGTTGGTTTATTTACTTCTACAGAAAATTTCTAAGGTAACAAGAATGAAAAGAGTGGTAGTAACTGGTTTAGGTATTGTTTCTAGTATAGGTAACAATCAGAATGAAGTGGTCGATGCCTTACGACAAGGGCGTTCAGGAATAGTTTTTGCCGATGATTACCAAGAATTAGGTTTTCGTAGTCAGGTGCGCGGTGCTATTACTATTGATGTTGATGCGTTAATCGACCGTAAAATTAAACGATTTATGGGTGATGGTGCGGCATTTAATTACATTGCTATGCAGCAAGCCATTGAGGATGCTGGATTAGAGCAGGCTGATATTTCTAATGTCAGAACAGGCTTAGTGATGGGGTCGGGTGGGCCATCAACGTCTAATTTAGTTGATGCAGCGGATATTTTAAGACAAAAAGGTGTTAAGCATGTTGGGCCGTATCGTGTACCAAGAGCTATGTCCAGCACCAATACCGCTTGTTTAGCAACACCTTTTAAAATCAAAGGCGTTAATTACTCAATTACCTCAGCCTGTGCAACCAGTGCGCATTGTATTGGTCACGCCATGGAGCTGATTCAAATGGGTAAGCAAGATATTATTTTTGCTGGTGGCGGAGAAGAAGTGCATTGGACTATGTCAGTTTTATTTGATGCGATGGGCGCCATGTCATCTAAATATAATGAAACACCTACTACCGCTTCAAGGCCTTATGATGAAACAAGGGATGGCTTCGTGATTTCAGGTGGTGGCGGTGTGTTAGTTATTGAAGAGTTAGAACACGCTAAAGCCAGAGGTGCGAAAATCTATGCCGAATTAGTGGGCTATGGTGCAACTTCTGATGGTTTTGATATGGTGCAGCCATCGGGAGAAGGGGCTGTGCGGTGTATGCAACAAGCCATGGCGACAGTGCCTAATAAAATTGATTACATCAATGCTCATGGAACGGGTACTCCGGTCGGTGATTTAAAAGAATTAGGTGCATTACAAAGCGTCTTTGGAATTGAAGATATGCCTTGGATTAGCTCAACTAAATCACTAACAGGACATGCTTTGGGTGCAGCAGGCGTGCATGAGGCTATTTATTCTTTGCTGATGATGACCCATAATTTTTTAAGTGCGTCGGCAAATATTGTAACGCTGGAGCCTGCTGCAGTGGGCATGCCCATAGTGAGAGAGCTTAAAGAAGACATTAATCTTACTACGCTTATGTCGAACAGTTTTGGTTTTGGTGGCACCAATGCAAGCTTAATTTTTCAGCGTTATAACGGCTAATAGAGTGTCCAGAGGTGGGTAATTATTATTGCTCCGCGTGTTGTCCTACCGCATTATTTTAAATGGCTGAGTGGATGTGTTTTATAAAATATTTTAAATGTTGTTATGTCTGACGCCGTTCAAAAAACTCGTTATCAATTTAATAAATTACAAAAGCGCTTGCGTCATTATGTGGGCGACGCAATCGCTGATTACAAAATGATTGAGGCGGGCGACAAGGTTATGGTGTGCCTATCAGGAGGCAAAGATTCGTATACTTTATTAGATATTTTAATGAATTTGCAAAAAACAGCACCTGTAGATTTTGAGTTAATTGCTGTTAATTTAGATCAAAAACAGCCCGGCTTTCCAGGGCATGTTTTACCAGCGTATTTAACTTCTCTTGGTGTGCCCTATCATGTTATTGAAAAAGATACGTATAGTGTTGTAAAGCGGGTTATTCCTGAGGGACAAACAACCTGTGGTTTATGCTCGCGTCTTCGGCGAGGAACACTATACGGCTATGCGGAAGAGATTGGTGCCACCAAAATTGCCTTGGGGCATCACCGAGATGATATTTTGGAAACGTTTTTTTTAAATATTTTTTATGGTGGTAAATTAAAAGCAATGCCACCTAAATTATTAAGTGATGATAAAAAAAATATAGTCATTCGACCGTTAGCCTATTGCCGAGAAAAAGACATACAGCGCTACAGTTCGTTTAGAGATTTCCCCATTATTCCCTGTAATTTATGTGGTTCACAACTCAATTTGCAGCGGCAGGCAATGAAAATGATGCTGAATGCTTGGGATAAACAATTTCCAGGTCGTCTTGAAACTATTTTTACCAGCTTACAAAATGTTGCTCCCTCTCATACCTTGGACACACAATTATTTGATTTTTCTGGGCTTAAAATATCACGAGAGTTGGTAAGTGACGTGTCCACGGACTCTTCACTAGATATTTTATCAATATAAGCTTAGCTTACATGGCGGTGTGGCTAAATTAATCTCGACATGAAGTTAATAAAGTTACGTCGTCATCATCGATTTCATCCTCTGACGAATCATCCTCATCTTCACCCTCCTCATCATTGCTTTCGTCATAATTAGCCGTTAAAAATACCACAGAGCGGGCGGCTTTAAGTGCTTCATATTCAAGTTTTACAATACAGGGTGGGGGCGTTGCTTTAGCTAAGCTAATGGTTTTAAACCAGTCACCTTTGGTGTTTATTGTTAGCTTTACGCCAGCACTAATTAATTTATCTTTACTGGTTTTAAGGCTCATATTGAGCTTTTTAAGTAAAGTTCTGCGTTGCGCATTTGATAAATTAGCTTGAAATTGAATATTGCCACTAAGTTTAAGTGTGTTATTAATTACCTCAGCACTAAATAACGAGAAGCGTTTGATATTTTTGGTCGCGCTATTTCTTGCTGTCCATACTTGGATAACGGTCTTCATTGAGGTAGAGCGAAGCGCTGGACTGGCATCAATTTCCTCGGCAAACACATTAAGGGTAAATTGTTTTTTTGCTTGCTCAGGCGTTGGTGACCAAATGAAATTAATAGTGGGTAATTGCGTTACTTTATCAAGATAAACCTGTGAAAAGGACGCGCCCGTCGGCGCTGAACCATGTAAAACAACTTGGTTTTGTTCGGCATCACTAATCGTAAAAGGAATAACTAAAGCCGCTTCGCCCACAGTGATATCCCATTTGGTATTGACGGGTCTAATTTCAGGCGGGGTATTTGGTAAGCGGACAGTGTTTTGTAAGGTGACGGTATTATTAAAGCCAGTGGCTTGTTGTAGGCTAGCGTTAACAAAGTCTTTAAGACCTGCGAGTCCAGTTTCTTCAAATTTGGCAAGTACACCTGTTTTAAATCCATGCCCATAATTATCTTGATGGCACGAAGTGCAATCAGGTGCATTGGTAAATGATTTAAATTGAGGGTAGCTGTAGCTTGACGCGCTAAACAACACACAGAAAAGAACACTGAATAGCGTTGTACATATTTTTTGTTTCATAATCATAATATCACCAGTCATAAGATAACAAACGAGTAATGGTCCAGTAACAGCGTGTTAACTATGCCATTGATTAAGAATGGAAATCATTTTCTCAGTGGCTTGATAATCTGTTGTTGACCAAGAGAGCTCACCATTTGGCGTTAAAATAGCAAAATAGGGCAGACCAATTTTAAGGGCACGATGCTCTGGTAGTGTTTTAAATCGTTCAAATTCAGCGCTTTTATCCACTAATTGCACTGGAATAGCACGTTCTCGAAGTGCCTCATTTAAAGCAGCGTTATGTTTAGACTCCTTCTTAAAGGCAAGACAATTTGCACACCAACTGGCATAGAAATCGATAAATATTGGTTTACCTGTCGTTTTAGCTAATTTTTGTGCCTGAGTGAAATCTTGTTGCCAAGGGATGCCTGCTTCATTTTTTATAGATGATTCTGTCGTTATGAGCGTATTTGTTGTCACTTTATTAGTAGATTTAATAATGTCAGCGTCTTGTAAGCTCGCAATGACAAGCCAGCCACCAACCAGTAAGCTTAGTAAATTAGCAAATTGACGTATTTTGAGTAAAGGGGTTGCTAAATCAGTCGACGGAATAATCAAGATATTGCCATGCACAACGGCAAACCAAATAGCCAGCAGACCAACAATAAATGTATGGCTGGTTGCCAAAGAAATATCCAGCACCCCCATGGCTTTTTCAAAATAAGTATATGCAAAATAAAGGATAACAAAGCCAAAGGCATATTTGATTTTATTCATCCAATAACCGGCTTTAGGTAGTGTTTTAAATTTAACGGTACTGACAATAAAAAAGGGCAAGCCAACGCCTACGCCAAAGCCAGCCATCATAATACTTCCCGAAGCAGCAATGCTGAGGCGATCAAAAAAACTAAGTTGTTGCTGCAATGCGGCTAAGGCATCGGATTTATCGGCAATAGTATCAGCCACGTGTAACAGCAGTGCAAAGACAATCGGCCCTACACAGGGTGAGATGACTAAGCCTGCGACACTTCCCATTAACCAGGTGCCGGCAAGTCCTTTTACTTGAGAGGTACGATGATCTAATGAGTAGACTTCATTTTGCATAAAACTTAATTCAAAAAATCCTAATAAAGCTAAAGCAAAAGCGGTAAAAAATAAAGCAAAAGCTAAGTTTACCCACGCGGATTGCATAAAGTTGTTAAACGCTCCGCCAGTCATTCCAGCAATTAAGCCAAGCAATGTGTAAGTCCCGATAATACCCAGTAAATAGACTAAGGCGTGTTGCTTATCTTTGCCTTTAATACCTTGGGCTCGATTGACTATAAACATTGAGGTGATGGGTAGCATTGGGTAGACACAGGGGGTTGCTACGGATAACAAGCCTGCTAACAACATTAAGCCAAACAGTAGGAATGTATTATTTTGATTTTGGTTAAATAAACTAAGCAATTGCTCAGTGAATGAGACTGAAGCCGTTGCTGTTTCAAGGGTGGTAATGGGCGGTAATGGCAGGGAAATTTTGCTTGTTTTAGGGCGATAACAAACATGCGTAAGGTCATTGCACAGTTGGTATTTAATGGTAAGCGATGTCTCAATAAAGGTAATCGTTTTAGTCGCCATTAAGGAAAAACGATAGGTATCTTTAGCACGGAGAACCTGTGCTTTAACCAATTCATCATAGTGCCCTTTAGGTTGTTTTAGCAGCGTTAATGATAAACCTGCGTTAGCTAAGTATTGGTCTGCATCTAAGGTAATTGGGATAAAGCTATGCTCATCACCTGTATTTAAGTAGGCGTGGTGATCTTGAGGCGGTGTGATTTCAATCGTGTACTCTGCTGGCCATGCGTGATGGGTGGTGTTTTGTAGCGTTATAAACGCAGTAGGGGTCTCAGCAAGCACGAGCGTATTGTCAAAAATACCCAGCGCAAAGATGAACAATAATAGGTAAGTTTTGGGCAGGTTTCTGTATTTCTCATGAGAAAAAGGAATTTTTTTTAACACGTTAAAACCTCAGGTTAAAAGATGCAGTGACTAAATAATAACTAAAATCAGTAAAGTGATTACTATTATTCCCCGTAAGTTGGAAGTCGGCATTATGGTCGTAGTATTCAATACCCGTTTGAAATTTAAGTTGTTTAAGCGTTTTCAAATGCGTAATGTCTTTGCTTAATTTTATACCACCTGATAATGCGCCAAAACTGGCGAGGCGATAATCACTAGAAAAAAACGTGCTCTCCAGGTGCGTGCCTGTTGCTTGATAAAAATCAGCTTCCGTTTGTGAGTAATAGCGAAATCTTGGAATGATTAGCCATTGATTGGCAATAGGTTGATGCCAACTCACTTCAAAAGTATGAGATTGGATGCTCCAATCATCGGAAGCAAATCGATAATCGATGTGTAAAGCGCCATCATTGGTGTAATCAACATGGCGAACATATTGTAGGAGGGCGGCCCACTGAAATTTTTCTTCAGGGCGTTGGTCAGGTTTAATAGCATTGGCGTATAAATTACCACTGAATAATAAAGGGTTATTTGGGTCGTAAAACGCTACCACTTTATAAGGATCAGACATAAAGCCTTCTGAATAAGCAACGCTTATATTGCCTTGAAGAAGCGAATTTTTATCAATAAGCTGAGTAATGCCTAATAAATATTGTTGGCTAGTTTTACTGCGATTAAAACCGATTGGGCGACTATTCCAAGGTGATGGCGAGGGCTCAATGGTATCAAACGCAACTGAAGCTCCGTAATTTAGCGTCGTCATTTTCTTATTAATATCAAGACTCAGAGTGGTAGAAAAAAATCGTGAGGTATAGTCCTGTTCTCTAGAAAAGCCACCGCCTATATTTAATGCGGCAGTGTCAAAAAAATAGCTTAAATTACCGTTGATTGCATCGCGTTGTTCGCAGATTGAGGCGCCACATGATGACGTGGCTGACGCTCCGCTAATGACTTGATGCGTTTTGCCTTGAGCATCTTTTTTATTGTACACAGGCGATGCGCCAGAAATAGAATCTCGAACTAAGCTAACTGATGCGGTCATTGCTTTTCCAATGGGCAAACCTAGCGTACCTTCAAAAATGTCGACATTTATACGTTGATTACTTTCCGAGTAATGACCGTATTGAAAGTCGGATTGATAGTTTTCTTCCACTCTACCCGCGTGCGCAGACGGCAGTAAGCCAGGTAAGGCGAGAGCGGCAAACGTTAAACATTTGAGTGTAGTAGTGGGTGTTAATAAATTCATGAGTTGTTGAAAAGTAAATGTATCAGCGTAAAAAGGTATTATTAATTGCAGCCACAACCACCACCGCTGCCACCATACCCACCCGATGTAGACTCTTTACTGAACGCAGCATGTTGTCTTAAACCAAATTCAAGTGGGTCTGGCGTAAGTGCCATCTGTGGTAATGCTAAATTACCTCGTTGCCAAGGTTTAAGTGGCGTGCAGCCTACACTATTCATTATTAAGAGTAGAATAAAGCTAAGTTTAATCATGTTCATTACGGAGCTTTTTTTTCAAGAAGTTGGGCTATTTTTTGTTCAATGTCGCTGATATCTGCACGTGCAAAACCGTGATGAATATATTGAATACGTCCTTGTTGATCAATAATAAAGGAGGTTGGCATGGATTCAATTGCATACTGATCCGCCCATTCTCCTGAACCATCTCGTAGCACAGTAAAGTCAATAGGGATTTCTTTAAGAAATTGTTCGGCTTTGCTTTTATCTTCATCTAAGTTGATTGCAATGACTGTAAAGCCTTGAGGCTTTAATTTTTGATGTAAAGCATTAAGTAAAGGGAAAGAGAGGCGGCAAGGTGCGCACCAAGATGCCCAAAAATCTAAATAAATGACTTTATTTTTATAAGTAGTTAGGTGTGTAGTGTTGCCATTATTAAGTTCAGGTAGGGTAAACTCAGGCGCAGCTTGACCTAAATCTAAGGCAAGTGCAGAGACTGAAAGTAACAAGCAAGGAATGGCGATTAATAGGCGAAGATTCATTTATGTTCTCAAGTTGCGTAAAATTATTTATGCAATTTGCAGAATCTGTGCCAATTAGCGTGTAAAGTAAAGAGTACAGAAGTTAGTTTATAAGTGTTTATTAACCTATTGTTTTTATTTATTCTTATTTTTTTTGTTTTGGAGCAAAGGTGAGGAGACTTGTTGTCGTATGAGAGGGTTAACTACGCTGTGGTGTAGAGAGAACTCTAAAGTACTGCAATTTAGGGGACTTTTATCGTTACTTTGACCAAGATTTGCACAGTGAACGTTGTCTTGGGATGCAAAAAAGGGCAAGCAAAAAAAATCCCTTCGACGGTTTAGCTTATCGAAGGGATTGTTTAGATTTTCGTAAATAACGTCAACGTATTAGCTTTACAGTTTGTTATTAGAATAACGACTAATAGTAAAAAAATGACGCCTATAAATTTAATCTTAATTATTTACCAGATTTTTGCATTTCAGAAGAATTGTTGCTAGTTTTTCTTTTTTCTAAATTAGCAAAAGTTTCTGATTGAAGTTGAGCAACAGCCCCACTTGCTAAATGCGCTGATTTTTGGCTTTTTAAGAAAATTACCACAGCAACCATACCAGCGATGCAAAGGCCTACGTATAACCACATGTTATCTTTTACTGGAGCTTCAGACATTTTTAAATCCTCTTTAGTGTTTTATTAATATAATTGATTTTTTCCCCAATTTTTTTATGGGGGGCAACTCAAAAATGTAGAGTCGGTTGTCTGCTAAAACTCAAACAACGCATAGTTTTTATCATGGGCACGATTATTAGGTCAAGTTTTTATCATTATTACCCTGCAATGTATTTTAAAAAATTAATAATAATCAATATTTTATTGTTTAAAAAAATATCGTAAAGCGCTTAAGTTTTTTAAAGGTTTTTTTGGCAAAATTGTTTAAGAGAGAGTGGAGAATTGACTTTGAAAATGACGTGAACTTGATCAGTAATATGGCAAGGTAACGCATAGCCAATAGCATTTTGGGTGGTACTGACAAAACGAAGCATGGCGTCTTCTGATGCAACGACATAAGGAGGGGTAATGCCCTGAAAATATTGCTCGTTCCAATAGGCTTCCAAATCCTCTGGTTTTTTTTTAAATAGTGCTAAAGAGAAAGCAATTCTAATAGGATGATTGGGGTCTAAATTAAGCGGTATCCACGTATTTCCTGTGTCGTTAAGCAAGGTTTTTTTTAAAAAAATATTTTCGATGAGTTTGGGCGTTAGCTTAGCAAAGGAGGATTGCTGGTGCGTGATAACAAAAATATCATCAGCATACAGTGGTGTAGAACAAAAACATGCAGATAGTAGCAGTGCTGATCGTAGTGTTATCATGATCAAAAAAACATTGAAACAGAAGTAAATAAGCCAGTAGGAGCAACAAACTGATTATTATCACCAAACAAATATTCTGCTTTAATGATAAGGGGCGTAAAAGGTTTCCAGGCTAAGCCCGTGACGCCGATGTGGGTTGTTGTGGGAAGATAACGATGGGTGCCATTTACGTATTCATAACGACTAATTGCAAAAAAGTCATTCATTAATGGCACTACGCCTTGTAAATAAAGTCCGTGTTCTGTGCCTTGATTATCTTCAGATGTTCGATAAATAGCTTCAAATTCAAGTTCATAGTTGTTTTTTTTCCATAATAAATCGATGCCAAGCAGTTGATTGCTAGATTTTTGGGCAAAGCTTTTATTTTTAAAATTAAGCCAAGAGGTACCAATTTGTACGTGGTCATTGACGTCTAGGGTAATTCGACTGCCAACACCATTTTCAAATCCAAGTTGATTATCAAAGGCGTCTAAGGTGGCTGATTCATCAAGATAAAAAGCTACGCCCAGCGTATGATCATTGAAATCAACACGATGAGTAAACATTGCACCATTCACATGTGAAGTAAATAATCGTCGTTCAGTCACTAAGGGGCGACTTGTTGTCCAGATTAGTGGTGATACATGGGTCAGATTCCAACGTCCTATAGGTGTTAAAAACTTACCTAAGCGAAGTGTGCTAGCAGGACTGGTGAGGATATCTAAATATAAGCGTTCGGTACTCAGAGAATTATCAAGACTATCAATGCCTTGTGTAGAGAGCCAGTTTTCAGCTTCTATTTCAGCAAAAAAACGTAAGCGTTGATGGGGTGACCAGGTAAAAAAAAGGCTTAAATCGTTTAAAGAAATATTTTCTTTAAACTGCTGCGGATGCTCATAAGCTGCATTGAAATAGCCTCCTAAATTTAAATTAATCGCCTGCCAGGTTATGCCGCGTCCCCATTGGTAATGGGGTGATAACACAGGGGAGGGTGCTTCTTTTGCAGCGCAATGATTAATAGAACCAAGTTCAAACAGTAGAATTACTAAAAAATTAAGCATCATAAATACTATAAATTAACAGCGTTAGTGATTGTTAATGGGGCGCATAAATAAGTTAAGGTGAGCAGCGTTTTATTTATTATCTTGTCGCTCATTAAGCGATTTTATTAATGTATAGCAAGCGACTGCACAGCGGGAAAAATATGACAATTCGAACGATATTGCTGATTTCATATGTATTGATTAGTCTAGCATCGGCATTAATGATTTCTTTAATGATTTTTGTGCATTTGCAAGATACGCTAAAGTCAGAAATTGAAGAAAAACTTAAATTTCAAGCCGTGTCGACTATTCAGCAAATTGACACTGCCTTATTTGAGCGCATGGAAAATATGGCCATGTGGAGTCAATTAGAGATTATGCAAGAGCTGCGCGTAAGAGATATTGATAAACGCTTGTCACATTTTTTAACAAAGCTGCATACCGGTTACGATGGCGTATACGAGCAAATTTTTGTGGTTGATCAGCGGCAGCAGATTGTTTCATCTTGCGACCCAGCACTGCTAGGGCAGACGTATAACCATGTTACGCCTTGGTTAACGACCGAACAAAACCAGCAGGTGTTTTTTTTACAAAGTTTGAAGGCACCAGGCGACAAAATGTTTCTTTCAATTGCGATTAACGATGCCTTTGTTAAAGGTGAATTAGGTTACCTATACGCTGGCTTTAGTTGGGACGAAATTTTTCGCTTATTAGATGCCCCATTGCCGTTTGGCGGAGCTACCAAATCCTATGTGTTGTTATTGGATCACACCGGACGCATTATCGCCAGCTCAGCAGCATTTAGAGATAAGACGCCACGCTTTAAAGAACTGCCTACATTATTAGCCGCGCTAGACAAACCGACTGGCTCAATAACACTGCCCGTTGATTTTTTAGATAATGAAGTTACTTTAGTCGGTTATGCGCACTCCTTAGGGTATCGTACCTTTAAAGGATTTAATTGGACGGTATTAATTTTGCAACCGAATGCCAGTGCATTTGCGCCTGTGCGTGAACTGTGGTTAGCCATCGTGGTGTTTTTATGTTTGACCATTTTGCTGGGCGTTGTTGTGTCTTTTTTTATGTCCGCAAAAATTGCTAAACCAATTGTTCAATTGGCAGGCTTTACGCGAGAATTTATGCAAGGTAAACAGGTTGCGCCACCACAATTACGCTCTAGTCTTGAGCTCGTTGAATTAAGCGCACAATTTAATCAAATGATTAGTAATTTAGAACAATCAAAACATGATCTAGTTCGCGTTGCAAAGTTAGCGGTAATCGGCGAAATGGCAGCAAGTATGGCACATGAGGTACGCACCCCCTTAGGCATTTTGCAGTCTTCTGCGCAAATTTTACAGAGAGAACAAGGCTTAACAGAGATCGGCCAAGAAATGACCGAGTTTATTCTTAGTGAAACGCAGCGCTTAAATGGTTTAGTGACTATGCTGTTGGAATGTGCCAAGCCAAGAGCCTCTGAGTTTACGCAACAACATCTACCAACACTTATTGAGCATACTTTAGAATTATTGAGCTCGCAGGCCGAAGTTAAGCATGTACACATTACTAGTCAGTTTACTGCCCAGCGTAGTGACGTATATTGTGATCGTGATCAAATCATTCAGGTGTTACTAAATTTAGTGATGAACGCCCTTCAGCATGTTGAGTGCGATGGCTTGATTGATGTTGCGTTAACCTCTCACGATGAGACTATGGAAATTGTGGTCAGTGATAATGGGGAGGGTATTACAGATGCCAATAAAAGTAAGGTCTTTGAGCCTTTTTTCACACAACGAAAAGAAGGCATAGGATTAGGTTTAACGGTTGTTCAGCAAATTATTTTTTCTCATCATGGTCAAATTTATGTGACCGATAGCCCACTTGGTGGTGCAAGTTTTCATGTTGTATTGCCAATTCAACAGATTTTGGAGTTGTAGTAATGCCCCAGCAAAGTATTTTAGTTGTTGATGACGAAGCAAAAATGCGTCGTTTATTAGAAATTATGTTAACGCAAATGGGTTATGAGGTCTTACAGGCAGAAAATGGGCGTGTTGCGCTTGATGTTTTAGTGCGCCACGAAGTAGATTTAATTATTACTGATTTACGTATGCCAGAGTTAGATGGTATTGGTTTATTAAAACAGCTGCGTGAACAAAATAATGATTTACCCGTTATTTTGGTGACCGCCTATGGCACGGTGAATTCGGCGGTTGACGCCATGAAATATGGAGCCAGTGATTATATCGTTAGACCCTTTGAGCTAGATGCCGTAGAAGCAGCGGTACAGCGAGCCTTAAAATTAGCAAAAGTACAACGTGAAAATCGCTATTTACGTCAAAAGGTTGAGCAAGGCTGGCATGGTTTTATTGGTAAAAGCCCCGCCATGCAAGCAATTTATACGCAAATAGAGCAGGTTTCCGCAACCAAAACAAGCGTGCTAATTCAAGGCGAAACAGGCACCGGCAAAGAACTTGTTGCGCGCGCTATCCATCAAAGTTCGCCACGCGCTGAAGCACTGTTTGTCTCTATAAATTGTGCAGCTATTCCGGCTGATATTTTAGAAAGTGAGTTATTTGGTTATAGCAAAGGTGCATTTACCGGTGCGAACAAAGAGCGTGTGGGTAAGTTTGAGCTTGCCGAAGGCGGTACCTTATTTTTGGATGAAATCACCGAAATGGACTTTAATTTACAGGCTAAATTATTGCGTGTTCTGCAAGAGCGTTCTTTAGAACGTTTGGGCAGCAATCGCACGATCAATTTAGATGTACGAGTAATTGCTGCTTGTAATCGTAATCCTCGGCAGGCGATTGTTGAACAAAAACTACGTGAAGATTTATTTTATCGCTTAAATGTATTCCCCATTATCTTGCCGCCCTTACGAGAGCGTAAAGAAGATATTTTGCCGTTAGCAAACTTTTTCTTAGCACAACACGCGCGCGAATTTGCATACCCTTTTAATGGTCTTGAAGATGAGGTAACAGAATGCTTATTGGCGTATCCTTGGCCAGGAAATGTCAGAGAATTAGAAAATATGATGGAGCGTGCCATTGTATTAAGCGGCGGGAAAAAGATTTCTATTACGCATTTATCCAGTGATATTTTAGGTGCTTATCAACATAAACCAGCCGTTACTGAACTAAGCAGTACCCTTAGTTCAGCAGAAGTAGTACCAAACAACACTGGCTTAACTGAACAAGTCGAACATTTGGAAAAACAGTTAATCGAAGATGCCTTAGTAAAAACTAACGATAATAAAGCGAAGGCAGCGCAGTTGTTAGATATAAGCGAGCGGTCGTTATGGTATAAAATTAAGAAATATTTTTAATGCAGGTAGGTTGAATACCTGAATATGCAGCCGATTTAATGAGGTTTTTTTGTGATGTATTTTATTAAGCAGTGCGGATATTTATGGCTAACAGTATTTACAGGATTAAGCTTGTTGTTTGGTACTCAGGTTGACGCTAAATCTACCGTAAAACCAGCGTCATTGTTAACCGTCAATATTGCTATGTTGGCGCAGCTTGATAAGCCAGCGATTAACTTATTGACTATCGATCCTATGGTGCTTGATAAAGGCGAATTAGGTGCGGAGCTGGCAATACAAGAAAATAATATTACGGGTGAGTTTATTGGACAGTCATTCGCCTTAAAAAAATTTATTGTGCCCGCTAATGCCAATGCAGAAACTGTTTTTAACGAGCATATTGCTGGGAAATTTAATTATCTAGTGACTCTCTTATCCCCAGAAAAAACCTTAGCTATTGCTGATTTAGCGCAACACCAAGCGATGCTTATTTTAGATGCCGCAACAGTGGATGACAGCCTGCGAAACACTGCCTGCCGCGACTCGGTATTGCATCTATTACCAAGCCGAGCCATGCGCGCCGATGCCTTAGGTCAATACGCAGTAAAAAAACGCTGGCATAGATGGTTTTTAGTGGTGGGCGCGGAACCTGCTGATCAATTATTTGCTGATGCCTTGAAGCGTACTGCGAAACGATTTAACATCAAGATTGTTGCAGAAAAACAGTGGTCACACACTTTCGATGCACGTAAAACAGCGCAAGCAGAAATTGACGTATTTACCCAAATTGAAGATGAATATGACGTTTTGGTGGTCGCTGATGAACAAAATTTATTTGGCGAATACCTTGATTATCGAACGTGGTCGCCACGACCAATTATTGGTACTCAAGGATTAAGCCCCGTTGCTTGGCATCCAACGCATGACTTATGGGGTGCTTCACAAATTCAAAAACGTTTTAAAATACAAGCAGGACGCTGGATGAATGAGCAAGACTATGCCGCGTATTTAGCAATTCGGGCATTAGGGGAAGCGGTAACTCGTACCCATTCGATTGCATGGCAAGCGCTTAGAAACTTTATGTTAAGTGATAAGTTTGTGTTACAAGGCTATAAAGGCAGTGCCTTATCTTTTCGTGCGTGGGATGGTCAATTACGCCAACCTATTTTACTCGCAGCGCCTCGTTCACTGGTGGCCGTAGCACCTATTGAGGGGTTTTTACATCCTAAAACTGAATTGGATACCTTAGGGTATGATGCGCCAGAATCTCTTTGTAAAAGGAAAGAATAATAATGAAAAAATGTCTTTATGTAGTAGGGCTAGGTGTTGTTCTCTGGGCGTTTAATGCTGAAGCTGAAACCATCTTTGTCAGTTTAGAAAAAGATAACTCTATCGCTGTGGTTGATCCACTTGCCGGTAAATTACTTAAAACCGTTGCGGTAGGGCGACGTCCGCGAGGTATCGCATTAAGTGCAGACGCTAAATTTTTATACGTTGCCGTGAGTGATGACAATACAATCAAAAAATTCAATGCTGATACCTTAACCGAGTTAGCTGATTTACCCTCAGGGAATGATCCAGAAACTTTTGCGTTAAGTCAGGTTGATAAGCGAATGTATGTTTCTAACGAAGATGATAGCCAAGTATCTGTCATTGATGTTGACAAAAACACAGTGTTAACGCGTATTCCTGTAGGCGTTGAACCAGAAGGCATTGCCGTAAGCCCTGATAATAAATGGGTGGTGAGTGCGTCTGAAACGACTAATATGGTGCATTGGATCGAAACCAAAACTTATACTCGTGTAGCAAATACGCTAGTCGATCCAAGGCCTCGAGCGCTTACCTTCACCGCAGACAGTAAACAAGTGTGGGTAACCTCAGAAATGGCAGGAAAGTTGATGATTTTAGATGCTAAAACTAAGCAGATCATCAAAGAATTAGTCTTTGAAGTGGACGGTGTAACGGCAGAAAAAATTCAGCCTGTTGGCGTGTTGGTTGATAAAAAAATGCAGCGAGCTTATGTCGCCTTGGGGCCTGCCAACCGTATTGCGGTGATTAATGTCGCTAATTTGACGGTAGAAAAAATGCTGTTAGTGGGCGCGCGCGTGTGGAATATCGCTTTTTCTGCCGATCAAAAATATTTGTATTCAGCTAATGGCTTAAGTAATGATATTTCTATTATTGATCTTGAGCAGTTAAAAGTGATCCGCTCAGTGGGTGTGGGAACAAATCCATGGGGGCTTGCAGTCAAACCATGAGTAATACTAAGACATTATCAATAGAAAAGTTACGTTTTGCCTATCAAGAAAAGTTAGCGCTTGATAATGTGAGTTTGACTGTTAACGCCAGTGACTTTTCTTTTTTATTAGGACCCAATGGTGCTGGTAAAAGCACATTATTTGCGTTAATAACACGCTTGTATGATTGTCGCGAAGGTAGTATTGCGTTAAACGGATTTGATATTAAACAGCAAACGCGTCAAGCATTAGCCACCTTAGGTATTGTGTTTCAGCAATCAACCCTAGATGTAGATTTAACGGTGCAGCAAAATCTGCATTATCATGCCGCGTTGTATGGGATGAGTCGGAAGCTGGCAAAGAACAGAATTCAAGAAGAGTTAGAGCGACTGGCTATGTTTGATAGACGCTCTGAAAAAGTGGCTAAATTAAATGGCGGTCATAAACGCAGAGTGGAAATTGCCCGAGCTTTATTACATAAACCTAGCTTACTATTATTAGACGAACCTACTGTAGGTTTAGATGTGCAAAGTCGATTAGCGATTGTCGAATATATTCATTATTTAACAGCACATGAGCAGTTAGCGGTGTTATGGGCGAGTCATTTATTGGATGAAATTTATCCAACTGATCAGGTATTGGTCATGCATAAAGGCAAAATTAAAGCGAAGGGCTATAGTGAACAACTGCTCGCAATGACTAAAACTAAGGATATAACTACTGCTTTTGCGCAATTAACCCAAGGAGAATTGTCATGAGTTTATTGCATTATATGCGTGCAATGCAGGGCATTATTGGTCGAGAGTTGTGGCGTTTTATCACACAGCGCGAGCGTTTTATTTCTGCACTAGTCAGACCTTTGGTGTGGTTATTTGTTTTTGCAGCAGGCTTCAGAGCTGCGTTAGGTTTAGCCATTGCACCTCCTTACGACACGTATATTTTGTATGAGGTGTATATAACGCCTGGTTTATGCGGAATGATTCAATTATTTAATGGCATGCAAAGTTCCTTGTCGATGGTTTATGACCGAGAAATGGGCAGTATGCGTTTATTAATGGTATCGCCATTACCGCGTTGGTTTTTATTATTAAGTAAATTGCTTGCTGGTGCGGGGGTGTCAATTCTGCAGGTGTATGTGTTTTTGCTGATTGCTTTAATGTATGAAATAGAAGCGCCATGGCAAGGTTATCTCCTACTGTTTCCGGCATTAATGCTGACAGGCTTAATGTTGGGTGCGTTAGGTCTTTTATTATCATCATTTATAAAACAACTAGAAAATTTTGCAGGCGTAATGAATTTTGTAATTTTCCCAATGTTTTTTATGTCAACTGCACTTTACCCACTATGGAAATTAAAAGAATCAAGTAAAATATTGCATGCATTGGCAAGCTACAATCCTTTCTCACAAGCGGTAGAATTAATTCGTTTCGCAATGTATGGGCAAGTAAATAAATACGCGTTAGCCTATACTTTAGGGGCGTTTATATTATTTAGTAGCCTAGCTATTGTAGGATACAGTCCTTCAAAAGGCATGATGGCAAGAAAAGGAATGGGGTAACGTTAGTTTTTAAGTAAGTGTGCTGTGTATAAACTTACCTTTTATTACCCTTACAGTTTAGTTATGTGCTTACTTGAAAAGAAATTTCATCGTGGTAAGTTATGCCAACAACTGGATGTCGATATTGCTTTCGCAATTTTTCTTAAATTAAAGAGTGTTAGAATAAGGTATCTGTTATTTTATGCGTCCCTTCTTTTTTTAAGTAAGGAGCAATATCAGATCTTCTTTAAAGTTTTTAAAGGTATATGGCTTTAAAAAAGGTGGTTTATTTTGTTAAGTGCTATTTTTTTTGTGATACAAAAAACTATAAATATAAAAATTACTATACATCAACGAGGATAAAAAATGAGTAACGATGAAAAAACAAATGAAAATTTAGATGCCGCAAAAGCAACAGCATCCAATATGATTAGTTCTTTTATGGCTTTAAAAGAAAACAATCCAAAAGTATTTTTTGGTTCAATTGGCGGTATTGCAGTCATTCTTATTTTGATTATTATGAGTGGTGGTAGCAATACAAAAACAGTAAAAGGTCCTGATATTCAAAATCTTGCAGTTGGTCAGCGTTATATCTTGAAAAGTGCAAATGCTTATGATAAAGATGCTACAGTGCGTTTAGTGAGTGTACCTGGCGCTATTGCTGCTTATGATGATACTGAAGCAGCAGATAGAAGTGGCGCTTGTCAGCATATTATTCAAGGCACACCTGTTTCAGTCATTGAATTACAAGATGCTTATGGTAAGAAAAATACCTATTCAAAAGTACAGATTGAAGAGGGTGAGTGTAAAGGAAGCTCGGGCTGGGTGTTGTCTGTTGATGTTCAGTAATACGTAATAATTATTTTTAGTTTAAATCTTGTTATTGACATATTATTTAGATTCTATATAATAGCAAAAATAAATTGAAGCGCGGGAATAGCTCAGTGGTAGAGCACAACCTTGCCAAGGTTGGGGTCGCGAGTTCGAATCTCGTTTCCCGCTCCAAGAATTTAAAAAGCCGCGTATATCGCGGCTTTTTTATTTAGCTTTAAAAGGTTGCGTAGCAAAATGGTTATGCAGTGGCCTGCAAAGCCATCTACGCCGGTTCGATTCCGGCCGCAACCTCCAATAAATACAACCGCTTACGAGCGGTTTTTTTATGTCTGGGGT
>QYQN01000153.1 GCA_007280895.1 Methylococcaceae bacterium | reverse complement strand
CAGGCAACAGTTGGTTAAGAAAATCAATCAATAAATCTTTGCTGCCTTCTTCACCAAACAATTTTTTAAAACCAAAGTCCGTGTAGGGATTGACGTATTTGCTTATACTCATGATTTTTCTCAGTTAATTTTTTAAGTTTTAGCGATTCTATCATACCCGCTATTAAGGACTGAGTGCGTTGAGGGTCACGCTGTTACCTCAACACCTACACCTATACGTCTACACAAAAAAAAACCGTCCGTGTTGCCCACGGACGGTTTATTCAATCATTATTCATCATAAGATATGTCAGGCAAGTCTGCACTAGACCCTACCTAAATGATAATTACTGTTAATTTACGGCCAGCGGAGTAATTTTAATGTCACCCGTACCCTGACTAAAAATGCCCAACTTTTTAGCCGCTGCATACGATAAATCAATGACGCGATTACCATAAAACGGCCCTCTATCATTAATGCGTACAATCACAGTGCGTTGATTTTTTAAATTAGTGACTTCAGCGTAGGAAGACAAAGGTAATGAATTATGTGCTGCAGTCATGGCATTCATATCATAGATTTCACCGTTGGCAGTTTTTCTGCCATGGAACTTAGGGCCATACCACGATGCAGTACCATGCTTACTATCATGATGATGATTTTTTGCATGATGCCGGTGTGCTTTATGCTGTCCTTTACGCGCTGAAACACTGTGTTTTTTAGCTTTAGCTGCTTCTGCAGACCCAATAGGGCTAACAAAATAACAACTAAAAACAAGTACTGCGATTGCTACAATAAATTTATTCATGGGATGCCCCCGCTTATTTATTCTTCATTAAAAATCATTTTCTTAACAATAATCTGACTTAATTGATAAACAGCCATGGCATACAAGGGACTATGGTTATAACGTGTTAAACAATAAAAATTGTCTAAGCCAACCCATACTTCTACGCCATCTTGCTGTTTAAACTCCAGAATTTTAACTTTCTTATCTGGATCAATTGCTCCAATTATTTTTAAGTCGAGTGATTCTAACGCGGACGGTCTTAAATCCGGCTTAAGCTGGTCATTCATTATTCTTTTATACTGCTGTCCTAATACGGTAACGGGCATAGCAATAGGCTGCCCAACTTGCCAATGATGCTGAACAAAATAATTAGCAATACTTGCAATGGCATCGCTGCTGTTATGCCAAATATCTTTTTTTCCATCATGATCAAAATCTACCGCATAATGAATAAAACTTGACGGCATAAATTGACCTAAACCCATCGCTCCTGCATACGAGCCTTTACTATCAAGCGGCGGCATATTTTCAGCACGACTCAACAATAAAAAAGCTTCCAGCTCTTTGGTAAAAAAAGCACTCCGTGGCGGATAATGAAAGGCCAAGGTAGCCAGAGCATCCAGCACACGGTAGCGACCGGTATACTTTCCATACGACGTTTCAACGCCAATAATGGCAACAATAATTTGCGCTGGCACACCATAGTCTTGTTCTACACGACGCAATACGTCTTGGTGCTGAGACCAAAATTTCACACCCTCTGCAATACGCTCGTCGGTAATTAACTTAGTACGATAGACATACCAAGGCATCGCTTCAGCTGGTTTACGTATTTTCTGTAACACGCTGTCTTGCACGACAACCTGCGTAAACAATGCCTCCAGCTCTGCTTTATCAACATGATGCGTTGCCACCATAGTATCTATAAAGTGCTCAACCGCTTGCTGCTTGCTCTCACCAAGCTGAGCGCAACCACTTAACAGCACCAAGCTACTAAGAATAGAAATAATACACGCACCTAAACCAGTCTTAGTTAAGCCTCTCACAAGCGTTTTTTATGCGTGTGAATTGACATCAAAATACCAAAACCAGCCAATAACGTCACAATAGAAGTCCCACCATAACTAATTAACGGCAAAGGCACCCCTACCACAGGCAATACGCCCACCACCATGCCAATATTAACAAAGACATAGACAAAAAAAGTAAAGCCTAAACTACTTGCCAATAAGCGACTATACGTATCTTGTGCTTGACTCGCGATATATAAACACCGAGCAATAATAAGTAAATACAGCACCAATAAGCCTACGCAGCCAATCAACCCAAACTCTTCTGCAAACACCGCGAAAATAAAATCAGTAGAGCTTTCAGGCAAAAAATCTAATTCAGATTGCGTACTATTTAACCACCCTTTACCATAGATTCCCCCTGAACCGATGGCAATTTTGGATTGAATAATATGATAGCCACGTCCCAAAGGATCCGCTTCGGGATTTAAAAAAGTCAACACCCTATCACGCTGATAACCACGCATAAAATGCCATAAAATAGGCGTTAACGAAGTGAGAATAACAATAATTGACAGCATAATTCGCCAACTCAACCCAGCAAAAAAAAGCACTCCAGCGCCAGAACTTGCCACCAATATGGCTGTTCCTAAATCTGGCTGCACGGCAATTAATAAAGTGGGCAGTAAAATTAATAAACTGGCTATTAATAATTGCCCCAACTTAGGCGGCAACGGCTGATCAGCGACAAACCACGCCAGCATCATAGGTGTTGTAATTTTAATCATTTCAGAGGGTTGAAAACGAAAAAAGCCTAAGTCCAACCAGCGCTGCGCACCTTTGCCAATTTGCCCCATAATCAACACCGCCACCAGTAAAAAAATGCCCATACCGAAAAGAATCGCAGAATAACGCTTAAACTGATTAGGATTAACATGCGCCAACACCGCCATCAACCCAAATGCCAGCCCCATGCGAGCGCCCTGACGAATTAAAATATCCGTCTCCTGACTGCCAGCACTGTACAGAATAACCAGACTTAACAACGCGGCTAACAACAAGGCTAAAAATAAGGGAATGTCGATATGCAATCTTCGTAGTAACGAGCCAAGCAATGAAGGTGAGCCAAAATGTTCAGGACGCGATTCAGTTTTCATGGCTGCTCGAAGTGAAAATCTTTGAGGTAATGTTTGATGACTTTAGCTGCAATAGGTGCGGCAACAGAACCGCCATGCCCACCATTTTCAGCGATAACGGCGACCGCAATCATAGGATCAGCAGCCGGTGCAAAGCTTATAAACAACGCATGATCGCGTAATTTAAAGTCAATATCATGCTCGTTATATTTAGCATTTTGTTTAATATTAAAAACCTGTGCCGTGCCCGTTTTACCAGCGATTTGATACGGAATAGCATGCCCAATACTTTTTGCTGTGCCATGCTCACTATGAATCACCCCCACCATTGCATTAATAATTTGATTAATATTGTCCGGTTTAAGAGGAATTACACCCTTATGCACCTCAGGACCTGGCTTAGTTTCATGGGCAGCAACCATTTTTTCAACTAAGAACGGCGTCACCACATTACCATGATTAGCTAAGGTGGCGGTTGCCGTAGCCAATTGCAACGGCGTTACCTGAAGATATCCTTGCCCAATACCCGTGATTAAGGTTTCTCCTGGATACCAGGCCCGATTTTTTTGCTTAGCCTTCCAGTCACGCGACGGCAACAAGCCCAGCTTTTCACCGTCTAAATCAATACCTGTTTTCTCACCAAAGCCAAATTTTTTAACAAAATTATAAATATTATCGATGCCTAAAGACCCCGCTAAGCGATAAAAATAAACATCACAAGACTGCGTAATGGCCTCATGTAAATTCACCGAACCATGTCCGCCCTTGCGCCAATCTCGGTACTTATGAGGCACACCTGGTAATTGATAATAGCCCGGACAAAATAACTTTTGCTGCCCATTAATGACTTCATTTTCAAGACCAGCTAATGCCACAAACGGCTTAAAGGTAGAGCCAGGGGGGTACAAACCGCGCAACGCACGATTATAAAGTGGCTGATTATCAGAGCTTTGTAAGGCTTGATACGCCTCATTACTTATCCCCACCACAAAGGGATTAGGATCAAAACCAGGCCGACTGACAAACGTCAACACCCCGCCTGTTTTAATATCAATAGCGACCACCGCACCATTAAAATTTTCCAACGCATCGTAGGCTATTTTTTGTAATTCAATATCTAAGGCTAAATAAAGATTAGCTCCTGGCTCGGGATTAACCTCGTTTAAAGTATTTAAAGACCGTGCCTGAACATTCGTCTCAATTTCTGCGTAGCCTGTTTTACCGTGCAAAACCGTTTCATAGCTACTTTCAATACCCAATTTACCAATATGCGTGGAGCCTCGGTATTCAGACATTGGCAATATTTTCATTTCAGCTTCATTAATTCGCCCCACATAACCAATCACATGCGCGGTTAACTCTGCATACGGATAATTCCTTACCATTTGCGTATGAATATCAACCCCAGGAAAATAAGGCCTTACCACTGCAAATTTTGCCAATTCTTCATCATTCATATTCAACAATAATGACGAACTAGCAAAACGTTTTTGACGCTTACGGGTTTTTTGAAACTGCTCGATTTTTTCATTAGGAATAGCCAACAACACCTGTAGCTTTGCCAAGGTATCGTCTAGGTTTTCAATCTGCTCGGGGATAAGCTCCAAACTATAAGAAGCCGTATTTTCTGCCAATACACGTCCCTTAGTATCATAGATAAGGCCGCGAGTGGGGGTTAACGGCACAATCTTCACGCTGTTGCTTTTGGCCATAGAGGCATAATGCTCATGCCCCACTATTTGTAAATAAACCAAACGCACCGTTAAGGCAATCGTCAGCAAGATAATGACTAAAAATGCCGCAATAATACGCTCAAGAAATAAACGATTTTCGAGTGTATTGTCTCTAACGGAATAAATAGGTGACATTACGGCACTGCTTAGGATTTAAGACGCGTGGTTAAGCGCACAAAACGCAACACCGTATAAACAAGCGGCCAACACAAGGTACCTGTTAACACCGGCAGCCAAAACGTGCTATGCAACTGCTCTGGATTCTGAAGGTTTTTAATTAAAAAAAGTAATAATTGCGACAGCAATAAACAAATAAAAATATATAACTCTTGCTGTAACAACGGAAATTGTCGCAAGCGCTTATGCAACTTAAGGCACAAATACACAACAATTGAATAGGCCAAGGCATTTTGACCAAGTAACCGTCCAGTTAATACATCGATTAACACACCAAAGACCCACGCATGAAAAATACCCACCCGTTCAGGGATAGCCAAGGACCAGTAAATCAGCGTTAACAACACCCAATCTGGATTAAAATCTGCCCAAAACGGCGGCAAGGGCAACACTCGCAAACACATGGCTAAAAACAAGCTCAGTATTATTTTGCCAACACCATAGGATGAATCATTCATGCGCAAACTTCTTAGGTTCAACACCTTGATCTAACATTTTTGAGGTAAAAGGGACAGGGATTGAGTTACTCCAAACAATCATCAACTCACGATTTCTATCTAAATTTGCGGTGGGCGTTGCGGTGATTTTGGCAAAAGGCTTATTTAATTTGGAGGTAAAAGGATCAACAACGGCGACTGGATAGCCTTGCGGAAAAGTACCGCCCAAACCAGAGGTAATTAATAAATCACCTGGGCGAATATCAGCATTACTAGGTAAAAAAGGTAAAATTAATTGATTAAGTTGACCACTGCCCACCGCAATGGTCAGCAAGCCATTACGATTAACCTGCACTGGAATAGCATGATTTAAATCTGTGATAAGCATAATTTCTGAACTTAACGGCATAGCACGAAACACTTGCCCAACAACGCCACTCGCATCAAATACTGGTTGTCTTGGATGCACACCAAAACGCGTACCCTTGTTGACCACCACGATATGCTCATAAGGCACCATATTAACCTTAAGCAACTCAGCAATCAGAACTTGCTCGCCCAATTTAAAAGAATTATCCAACAACGCGCGTAAACGAATATTTTCTTTTTCTAAGGACTCAAACTTAAGCAACTGCATTTGCTTAATTAATTGCTCTTCACGCAAGCGATGATTTTCATCTTTTAAGGTCTGATAAGACATCATCGCATCATTAAGACGAGCCACCACCACAAGCGGTAAATCAACAAAATAATTAACCGTATCCGTTGCAAAAGACAAAGTATTGCGTAAAAAATCAAGCTGATTGCTACGTTGTTCTGCAACCAACAATGCAATAGAAGCAATTATCGCTAACAACAGACGTGTATTAATCGATGGGCCTGTAGCAAATAAAAGTTTTATAACGAAACTCCCAGTGTATCTATCCTGAAATATGGGTATTAAAAAGCATCATGACCTAACACTAGCAAACGCCAATACCCTTTAAAAATAAGCAAAGAAAAAGCGACATGCTTACTCTAAAGAAAATGTCGACAAGCCTTTTTTATCCAACATTTCAAGCACCATACCGCCGCCCCGCGCCACACAAGTTAATGGATCATCAGCAATAAACACAGGTAACCCCGTTTCTTCAGCGATTAAACGATCAATATCTTTTAACAACGCGCCACCACCCGTTAAATAAATCCCCCGATTCGCCACATCAGAACCTAACTCTGGCGGCGTTTGCTCTAACGCCACGCGAACAGCGCCCACGATGCCTGCCAATGGCTCCTGCAACGCCTCTAAAATTTCATTACTATTTAACGAAAAACTACGCGGCACACCTTCTGCTAAATTGCGCCCCTTAACTTCAATTTCGGTCACTTCACTGCCAGGATAAGCCGTACCAATCTCAATTTTGATACGTTCAGCTGTTGTCTCGCCAATCAGCGTGCCATAATTTCTACGGACATAATTGATAATCGCCTCATCGAAACGATCACCACCAATACGCACAGAATTTGAATAAACAATGCCATTAATAGAAATAACCGCAACCTCCGACGTACCACCGCCAATATCTAACACCATCGACCCACACGCCTCATCCACCGGCAAGCCAGCGCCAATCGCTGCGGACATAGGCTCTTCAATCAAATACACCTCACGAGCCCCAGCCATCGCAGCAGACTCACGAATAGCTCTACGCTCTACCTGAGTTGAACCACATGGCACACAAATTAAAATCCGTGGACTGGGACGTAATAATTTACTTTTATGCACTTTTTCTATAAAAAAACGTAACATTCTTTCGGTAATGGCAAAATCTGCAATCACCCCATCTTTTAAAGGTCGAATGGCCGTAATATTTCCAGGCGTGCGCCCTAACATACGCTTAGCCTCAGTTCCCACCGCAGCAATGGTTTTACTACCGCGCACTTTATCTTCTTTGATAGCCACCACCGAGGGTTCATTAAGTACGATTCCTTGTCCAGGAATATAGATTAAGGTATTGGCGGTGCCCAAATCGATGGATAAGTCATTAGAAAAAAGGCCGCGAATTAATTTAAACATGATGGATTTTAGAGTAGGCAGGATAAAATTATCCCTTACTGTATCAATCAAGCCTGTATCAATCAAGTAGGCAATTTTCATTATGACCTTCAATGTAAAGCAGCAAGCAGCGGTATGAGCCAATGCCAGTAACGCTCCTTATGATGGGGTTGCGACACCGAGTCTTAATAAAGGAAACCAATCCCTTTAAAAGGTTGAACGGTAACGTAGGCCTAAACTGGCTTTAGCTTTTTTAAACAAGAACTGAAGCGAAGCGTCTGCATGTTTACGTTGCTTGCCGTGATCGCCATAATGCGCGTTGCTGTCTTTAAACAAATGATAAAATATGACTTTTAATGCCTGTAAACCTTGTAATACCTACTCCCCCCTCTTTAACCAAGAGGCAGGACTGAATGATTACCCAACCTTTAATAGAGAGTAAACCGTGTTGCTAACCACAAATGATGTAAAAAAAATTGCGTACTTGGCACGCTTAGGCATCGAAGACCACGACCTTGAGGCCTTCACCCACGACCTAACGAACATGCTAACGTTAATGACCCAAATGAACAGCATCAATACCGACGCAGTAGAACCGATGGCACATCCCCAACCGCAAAATCAACGTTTGCGCGCGGATAACGTGACCGAAACCAACCAACGAGAACACTTTCAACACCTTGCCCCACACGTTGAAGACGGCGTGTACTTAGTCCCCAAAGTCATTGAATGAGACGCCATAATGCATACTAAAACCATCAAACAACTTGCCGAAGGCTTACGCGCTGGCACCTTCTCAAGTGTTGAATTAACCCAACACTTCCTCAGTCGTATTGAAAAATTTCACGCGTTAAATGCCTTTATCACCGTAACCCAAGAACACGCCTTAACAGCCGCTCAACACGCCGACACACGCCTCGCAAAAGGTCAGGCAGACTTACTCACCGGCATTCCTTTTGCGCATAAAGATATATTTTGCACCACTGGCATAAAAACCAGCTGTGGTTCAAAAATGTTAGACAACTTCATCGCACCGTATAACGCAACCGTCGTGGACAAACTCCACCAAGCAGGCGCAGTGCTGTTAGGCAAACTCAACATGGATGAATTTGCCATGGGCTCCTCCAATGAAAACAGCTTTTACGGCGCAGTGCATAATCCATGGCATGACAACGTCGTGCCTGGAGGCTCTTCAGGCGGCTCAGCGGCCGCAGTCGCTGCCGGCTTAGCCGTTTGTGCCACCGGCACCGACACCGGTGGCTCAATTCGTCAACCTGCCGCGTTTTGTGGCATTACCGGCTTAAAGCCCAGCTATGGCCGCGTCTCACGCTATGGCATGATTGCCTACGCCTCCAGCTTAGACCAAGGTGGACCGATGGCAAAAAGTGCCGAAGATGCCGCTATTTTATTGCAAGCCATGGCAGGCTTTGACGAAAAAGACTCAACCAGCATCAACGAACCCGTACCCGATTACAGCAGCCAACTTAATCAACCGCTACACGGACTAAAAATTGGTCTTCCCAAAGAATTTTTTCAACACGGACTCAACCAGCAAATCGCCCTTGATATTGACGCCGCCCTCAATGAATACCGAAAACTTGGCGCACACATCATCGAACTATCCATGCCCACCTTAACGCTGGCAATCCCCGCCTATTATGTCCTTGCCTCAGCCGAATGCTCTTCAAACCTCTCGCGTTACGACGGCGTGCGTTTTGGTCACCGTTGCGCACACCCCGTCGACTTAACCGACTTATATTTACGCTCACGCGCCGAAGGTTTTGGCACAGAAGTTAAACGACGCATATTAATGGGCACCTACGCACTTTCTGCCGGCTACTACGACGCCTATTACTTAAAAGCCCAAAAAATACGCCGTTTGATAAGTGACGAATTCCAACACGCCTTAACGCAAGTAGACGTCCTCATGAGCCCCGTCACCCCAACCCACGCCTTCACTCTAGGCGAAAAAGCAGCAGATCCCATACAAATGTATTTAGAAGATTTATATACCATTGCGATCAATTTGGCAGGCTTACCTGCCCTGTCAATGCCCATAGGACTAAGTGCCAGTGCCGCAGGAAGCCCTAAATTACCCGTGGGTTTACAGCTTATTGGCCCCTACTTCAGTGAAGCAAAATTACTTAATATCGCCCATGCCTATCAACAAATAACTGACTGGCATCAACACATCCCCACAGGTTTTGAATAAGGAGCACAGCATGAACAACTCACCCTGGGAAACCGTCATTGGTTTAGAAATTCATACCCAACTCGCCACCCACTCCAAAATTTTTTCAGGTGCAGCCACCGCGTATGGTGCCGAAGCCAATACCCAAGCCTGTGCCGTAGACTTAGGCATGCCCGGCGTATTACCCGTGTTAAATCAAGAGGCCGTGCACAAAGCCATCACCTTTGGCTTAGCCATCGAAGCAGAGATTGCGCCTTACTCAGTCTTTGCCAGAAAAAATTATTTTTACCCAGATTTACCTAAAGGCTACCAAATTAGTCAACTAGACCACCCGATAGTTGGCAAAGGTTACCTTGATATTGACCTTGACGGCGACACCAAACGCATCGGCATCACCCGCGCTCACCTTGAAGAAGACGCAGGCAAATCACTGCATGAAAACTTTCATGGCTACAGTGGCATTGATTTAAATCGTGCGGGCACCCCCTTACTAGAAATCGTCTCCGAACCAGATTTGCGCTCCGCCAAAGAAGCTGTTGCCTACATGCGTAAAGTGCATGAATTAGTCCGTTATTTAGAAATTTGTGATGGCAATATGCAAGAAGGTTCTTTTCGCTGTGACGCCAACGTATCCGTGCGCCCCAAAGGACAAGCCGCGTTTGGCACACGCACAGAAATCAAAAACATCAACTCCTTCAAGTTTGTTGAAAAAGCCATCAACTATGAAGTAGAACGGCAAATCGAGATTATTGAAAATGGCGGCAGAATTATCCAAGAAACACGCTTATACGATGCCAATAAAGACGAAACACGCCCCATGCGGAGCAAAGAAGAAGCCAATGACTACCGCTACTTCCCCGATCCAGACCTCTTACCCGTGCGCCTTGATGACCATTTAAAAGCGCAACTTAAAGCCGCCTTACCAGAATTACCAGGCGCTAAAAAACAACGTTTTCAAACGCAGTATCAACTTGAGCATGACTCAGCCCAGGCCTTAACCAGCTCAAGACCTATGGCAGATTACTTTGAAGAAGTTGTTCAACACACAGCATTAGAGCCAAAACTCTGTGCCAATTGGCTCACTGGCGAGCTTACCGCCGCCTTAAACAAAGCTGATCTTGACATCCAAGACGCGCCCCTCTCAGCGGCACGCCTTGCAGGATTATTACAACGCATCAGCGATCAAACCATCTCAGGAAAAATTGCCAAACACGTGTTTGACAGCTTATGGCAACACCCAGACAGCACCGCCGATAGCATTATTGCAGAACAAGGCTTAACGCAAATTACCGATAGCAATGCCATCGAAGCCATTATTGATAAGATCATTGCCGACAATCCAGACCAAGTTGAACAATACCGCAGTGGTAAAGATAAAGTCTTTGCCTTCTTTGTCGGTCAAGTCATGAAAGCCATGCAAGGCAAAGCAAACCCTACAGAAGTAAATAAAATGCTGCTGGCTAAATTAAAGTAATTATTTCTCCCTTTTTTTGGCTACCTACTTAAGGCGGGACACAGCGCAAGGCTTAACCGTTCGTCCTGAGCGTGTCGAAGGGGGGACGGTTAAGCCGCTCAGGGTTCGACAGGCTCACCACGAACGGTAACCCTCCCACAAAATAGTTTTACCTAAAGCCAGTGCCTAGGTCGTCATCGCCAAAAGCCGTATTGCAAAGTTTGGCGGCTACAGCATTTGTGCTGTAAGGCTTGCGTCTTGTGCCCTCTATACTTTACGCCTGATAAATTACGCCTGCCGTGTTAATTAACCTTGCAAAATATCCTTAATTCGCTTAAAAATACCACCACCTTAGCCCGTGTGTTGGGGTT
>QYQN01000112.1 GCA_007280895.1 Methylococcaceae bacterium | reverse complement strand
TCAATTCCAGAGCCTACTTGACGAGCTTTGTTACTGGCTTCATCTAAACTGCTAAAGAAATGAATGCCATTATCAAGGTATTCATATTCCCATTTCCACTGCCAGCCAGTAACCTTGATTGACATATCAGAATTCTGCACATCTTCCAATTCTAATAGCGTTTTTGTAGCTGGGATAGCCATGCCCACAAGAATTAAAGTGGGAATAATAGTCCAGATGATTTCTACAGTGGTATTTTCATGAAATTGCTCTGCTTTATGTCCCTTTGATTTACGATGATGATAAATCGAATAAAACATAGTACCGAACACACCAACGCCTATAAAAATACAAATCCATAGAATTAGCATGTGTAGGTCATAAACGTCATTACTGACTTTTGTGACCCCTTTCATTAAATTGAGCGTGTAGTCCGCATAAGCTGATTCTAAGCTTAAGGCTAACAGAATCAGACCAGCGAAAAGTTGCTTTGTTTTGTTCACGGAGCGGCCCCTTCGATAGTTGTTATAAACTCTTGCGTTGTGTTAAATCATTTTCTTGCAGCATGAGCGGCTGAGATGATTTAATTACTTTGCGTATAAATAATCACATTTAAACTGAGAGATTTTAACTCAACACGTCAGTCTATACCAGTTGCCCTTGTTATAATTTTGTGATGCTGACTTTAACGCTTAGATGTAAAGGGTGTAGAGCGTTGAGATGTGACTCGGTAATTTAAATGGTTTAAGTGATGTTATCTCTCGTTTGAGTGCCCACTTAACATGGGACACTTAATACTGTTTGGCCGTTCGTCTTGAGTTTGTCGAATGAGATGGACGCTTAAGCTGCTTCTGCTTCGATCAATGGGTAAGTTCAGAACTCTCTACGAAAGGCTTAACCTTTAACGGTGTCCCGCTTTAAATTTATAAGCTTAACGTTTTAGGTTGAAAAGCCAAGAAAAGTGCTAACTGTGCTCAGCTTTTTTAGGTAGATTTATTAATTTACTGATGTTACGCAGACCTTCATTGCGGCTTGAAAACAAAGTGTAAAGTGTCGCTATCGCGACGGCTTGTTAAGTGGGTTCTCGCACCCGACGGCGAGATACTTTCTTTTGCGCCGCCAAAAGAAAGTATCCAAAGAAAAGGCGACCCGGTTGCCGCTTCATCCTTGCGCTCCTCGGCGCGGCAAACGGGAAGCAAAACACGTTACTGCGTAACGATAGTTAATTTATCTGAAATTATTGGGTAACCAACCGCGTTCAACACACTCTCTAAAACACCATGCGGGGGTGGTTTCGGTTTTATAACTCCAAAAAAACCAGCCTAAATAGTTTTCAAAGGTCGCTAATTGTGCTGCTGCATAGAGGCGGTAAGCAATGTTAGCTTGACATTCATCAAGTCCCTCTAAGGCATGATTAAAAGGCCCATCTGCCCATAATGACACGACATGTAAATCAATGCCTAAGCTCCATTCGCCCACATAGCTGGTCACACCTCGATCTTGATTGATCATATCCGCTTCGTTTTTCCACTCAGAAAGTGTTTTATGGGCATGGCCAAAAATATCTAAATCAATATCTTCTCTGACAAAACATTGATAACGATGAATATCAAATACTGTATTGATAAAGTCTGGCGGCATTAAAAAACCACTGTATTCTGTAAAAGAACGAAAGCCATCGTGAAATATCACTGCGACCTTTTCTGGAGAGCAATGCTTGCGAATTCGCTGATACGCCTCAGTAGTAAATGCCTTTAAATATTCAGTGGGGATATCCCAGCGCGGTTCATTTAATACTTCGATACCATGCAAGGTAGGTTGTTGATGATAGCGTTCAGCCAACCGTTCAAGAATAGAGAGCGTGTGCTCAAGATAGGCGGCTTGGGTATGCCATTCACAGACATCTTTAATGCCGCCATTATCAAAACCATTTTGGCAACCGGGCGCGGCATGTAAATCAAGGATAATAGCTAGCTTAAATTCCTCAGCCCAAGCAAACGCTTGATCTAAAACATTAATGCCTCCCACGACAAAAGGATGGGGGTTCGTGCCGTAGGCAGGATGGTAAGGATAGTCAGCCCCAAAGAGCCAATGCCCGACCGGAATGCGTACCGCATTAATGCCCACTTCAGCTAGCCAAGCAAAATCATCACGGGTAATAAAGGTTTGCCAATGGTGAGTTAAAACAGAGGCGGCGCGATCGCCTAATTCAACGCAAAAAGAGGTTTCATCGGTGGCGTTTGTTCCCGCAAATAAGCTAGGAACCATCCATTTTTCAATGACTAACCAACTGCCTAAATTAACGCCGCGTAATTTTTTCCCTTTATGTGGGAGGGAATGATGAACAGTATTCATAAGCTATCTCCTAGTGATATCTGTGTTGGTTTTATATAAAGTGTTAAGTGTTTAAATTTCAATTTGTCGTGCGTGAAATTGCTTGGCAGTAGGTTGATTGGTAATGGTTAACAACGTGGCATTAGGTAATTGCTGACAAATAATTTCAAACATTTGTTGTTCACCTTGCGGGTCAAGAGAATCAAATGATTCTTGCAGTAAAATCCATTTTGGTTGACGAATAAGTAAACGTACCAAACCTAAGCGTTGTTGATGATCACGTGGCAATGATTTTTCCCAACAATCAACCGTATCCAGTGCGTCATTGAGTAGTGATAAACCAACTAAGTTAAGTGTTGCGATTAATTCTGTCGTGCTGATAGCCACTTCGCTGGAGGGATAGCAAATGGCATTGCGTAAAGTGCCCGTTGGTAAATAAGGTCTTGGTGGCATAAAAAAGATAGGTTCATCATCAGGGAGTTCAATCTGACCAGAGCCCCAAGGCCATAAGCCAGTAATAACCTTAAATAATTTTGAGCTAGTAAAGGTATTTCCCGTAATTAACACGCGTTCGCCAGCGCGAATTTCTGCATTAACGCAGGCTACGCATACCGTGTTATCGAGTTGTGTAATACATAAATTGGAAATGCGTAAGGTGGAATCTTGCCCTTTAGTAAAGCTAATCCGATTGGGGTCAGGCTTTGCCAATTCACCTTCTAAATCATCTAAAGCTTTGATTAAACTCAACACCCTCTCCACCGATGCGCGCCATTGTGCCAAGCCAGACATATTGTCCACAGGCCAAGATAAGGCAGCAGTCATGTGTTGAAAGGCTTGGGCTGATTGCATGAGTGCGCCTAAACTAATAGAGCCTAAGATATAGCGAGGCGCTGAGACTAAGACTGGGAAGGCGGTTGATAAAACAGAGTAACCTGACGTAAATTGCATGATTGACATCATTGCCTGCGTTTGTGCAATAAATGCCGTCTGCACATGGTGAAATAACAAGGCAAAACGCGAGCGTTCATCTTCTTCGCTACGCACTAAGGCAATGGCAATAGAGTGATCGCGCGCCGTTGCTAAACCAAAGCGAAAATTTGCTTCGGTGCTTTGTTTTGTATCGGTTGCCGTGATTAATGGTTGACCAATACGCCAGCCTAAAAAAGAAGCTGCACTCGCATACACAATCGCGATAAGAATTAAATGCCCGTGTAATTGCACAGAAAAAAGCCCAATATTAAGCTCTACCACGCCAGACAAAGACCATAATAAGGTAGTGAAACTAAGTAATAGCAGCACACTATAAAAAAAAGAATGACTTAAGCTAATGGCTTCTTCAGTTGCAATGCGGATATCTTCGGCGATTCTGCCGTCTGGATTATCATGATGAGCTGTTTGAATATGCGTAACCTGATAGTGATGAGCATGGTTCATCCATTGCCCTAGCACGCGTTCGGTTAACCACTTACGCCATTTGATTTGTAAGTTACGTTTGATTTTTAAATGGCTGGTCGTTACGGCAATATTGCCTAAAAAAATCAGCACTAACAAACCAATTTGGGTTAATAGTCCTGACATAGAATGTTGTTCTAAGGCATCAAATAAAGCTGAACTCCATGCGGTAATGAGGACGGCAATAACCATTTGTAATACGGTTAAGGTGATAATAGCAATGCTTTGCGTTCGAATTGTAGGGGTAGGAGATCGCCAAAAGGGACCGGCTAGGCGCCAAAATTGCCAAAAGAAACTGTTTGTTAATTGCATAAAGCCCTCTTGTAGTAGCTAAATAAAAACTGCTACGGTCTATTGTTATTATTGTTTTTGGATACTTATGGGTGAGTGATTAACGCACGCGCATTCTTGTCCTACAGACGCAAACTGCTTAGCTTATCAACGTGCGGAGGTGAGTAGTGACGGCAAAATAAGCCCAGCCCAGCCTCATCGAGTCCAAACAATCAATTAGCTAGTCAGCCAGTAGAAAAGGTATCGTCGAGCGTTAACTGGTTTAATAATGAGCTATTTTGTCTTGTGATTAAAGTTATTTTTGTGTCGTTACGCGAGTTGTAAATGAGCAAACGTGCGTCGTAAATTTTTTAGCACCATGGCGGTTAAGCTTGGAAGGTCTTGGGTGTGCGCAGAGAGATAATAAGTTGCCTTGCCCTGTTGTAGCTGGTGGTAAATCTGTTTTGCTATGCAGAGGCTGAGCGTCTTGCTTAATGTAGGATAGGTGCTGAATAACTGTTCAATGCTGTGGTAATTCATGATTAAAATAACTGCTTCAGTTTGAGTGTGAATCGAGGTTTCACAGACTGCGCCAGCAAGAAAAGCGACACTGTTTATTAACTCCCCAGGACCCAAACAGGTGCTAGCATGCGAGGGCTTCTGATTATCCTGATGACGCCACGAGTGGGCAAGCACTAAACCTTCAATAATTAAACACATAAACTCAGCCATTTCACCGCCTTGAGTCACCGGTGCATGCGCGGGTAAGTGGACTAACTCGGCCGCAGTAGCCAGCACCTTAAGTTCCGGAGCGGTACAATCCGCAAATAATTCAACGCCACTTAGTAACTGACTTAAATGTGTTATTGAATGAATGGGTTGCTGACGTTCGGGGGCGACTAACTCAACAAGAGGACTTAAGCCTGCAAACGTTAAGTGTTGTAAGCAATGTCTATGCACGGCATGTCTACCGGCCGTGCGTGATTTAAAATTTGGGTAATAAACTACTCCATACTCAACACCCTGTAGGGTAATGGCACGGAGAACCACTTTGGGCGCAGGAGCGTGAGTCGGCGAAAACTGTAAGCTAGCTTCCTGTACAGCACTAAGCAAAATGCGTAAGGCTTTGTTGACGGGCGTATCAATGGCTAAAAAAACGCTGAGGGATTGCTCCATGTAATTATTGGGTGAGGAGTAATTGGTGATAACGCCAGCAGACATTAAGCTGTTTGGAATAATGACTAAATTGCCTTGCGAAGTAATAATGTGGGTGGTGCGCCAGCTAATTTCTTGCACCATCCCTTCAAAATTATCAGATTTTTTTACCGAAATAAAATCGCCAATATTAATCGAGCGGTCTAAATTTATGGTTAAGCCAGCAAATAAATCACGAATAATTCCTTGTAAAGCCAAGCCTACTACGATGCTAGCGCCGCCAAACGTAGCCAGCACAACGGTTAAGTCTTTTTTAAAAATCACGCCAAAAATTGCAGCAATGGCCACAGTGTAGATAATGATCGCAGACAATTGTGAGAGTAAACGGGGCGTGGGAGAGCCTAAGGCATTGGCGATGAGTCGATCAAGAATAATTAATTGCACAATGCGTTGAATTAATAACGCTAATACTAAAAACTCAGCAATGCCAAGCACGTAGCCAAAGACCACAATGGTGCTTTCAAGGGCAGCCAAGCCCATAATTTGATACGCGTCATTGCCATAAAAAATAACGCAACCCAAAATAATACTGATGATCAACGGCAGCAATAATTTGGATAAGATGGCTTTGTCGGGCGGAATAGCAACGTTGGTCATATTATTTTTCAGTGAGTTGGAAGCGTTTCACATCATCGGCGGTGAGGCGGATAGTCTGTGCTAACTGAGCCATTGTGGTACTGATTTGTTCAGACGCGGCCGCCGTGGCTTCGCTACTGACACGTATCGTTTTAACCCGTTCATTAAGTGATTGAAGAGCCTCTGATTGTTGGGCAATAGCCACCGAAATACTGGCGACATTCAGTGCATTGTTTTGCGCGGCATTAGCAATAGCAGTCATGGCCGCTTGAGTTTCTAACGTGGCATGAACACTGAGTCGAATATTTTGTCCTGAGCTATTAATTACGTCACCAATCGTGCGTGCAGAAACAGAAGCTTCTTCAGCCAAACGTCCAATTTGTTGAGCAATAAAGCCAAAGCCCTCGCCGTGTTCACCAGCACGCATGGCTTCTAAGCCTGCATTGAGTGATAACAAATGGGTTTTATCTGCAATACGCGTTATTTCATCCGTAATTTTTTCAATGCGCAGGTATTCAGCGTCAATATGCTGAATTAACTCGATAAGCTTAGTGAGTTCATCTTGACCAGTGAGTGTTGATTGTGCAGTTACACGTGCCAAGTCATCATTTTCTTTACCTTTATTGGCAATAGCGTGGATAGAGACTGCGGTCTCGGCAAGCGTGAGTTGTGCGTACTCAATGGCGCTGAGTTGCTGCGCTGATTGCTCTGCCACATAACGCGATGACGAAGAAGCTTGGGAAATTGCCGCCGCCGCATCAGCCGTATTAATAATAATTTTGCTCATAATCTGGGTGAGTTGAGCGATGGTTTTGTTAGTGTTAGCTTTCAATACGGAAAATTCACCTTGATAATTACCACTGAGTTGCGAGCGTAAATCACCCGCAGCCATTAGCTGCATGGCACTGCCCAGTTCGGTTAATAAGTTCACTAAGGCATCTAAACTACGATTAACATTGGTTTTTAAAATGCGTAACTCCCCTTCATACTGCCCATGCATGCGTGCTTCCAAATCTCCTAAGGCGAGATTTTGCATGATTTGTACTAATTCGCCTAAAGGCTCACTAAGGGTAGCAATGAGGGTATTCATACCCTCGGCAGTATGAGCAAACTCACCAGGATGTCGTGATGCCTCGACTTTTGCAGACAGTATGCCAGCTTTAGCTGCGCTAATTAAGTCAGTTGAATCTTTGCTAACATTGCGTAATATTTGGCTAACTTCGTACAATGCAGCGGCCATTTCACCAATTTCATCATGACGATGAGCTAAGTTTTGCTGGGTAAAATTTATTTCGCCGCGCGCTAAGCAGCGCATGGCAGCAGTTAATTGTTGCAAGGCGACGGAAATATTTTTATCAAAAATAAGCATAAAAAGAATTGCCGTTAACAAAATAATTAAAATGACAGCAAAAATAATCAGTTGTGCTTGTTGGTATATGTATTGGTTACGTTGAGCTGAATCAAAACCGCCTTCAGAATTTAGCGTGACAAGTGTGTTTAAATTTTTGCTTAAATCATTAAATAATAATTGATTATTTTGTAGTAGTGGCATCGTTATCTGTAGTGCAACCTGTTGACGAGACAGCGTTAACATTTTCTCGCTACGCAGTTGATAGTCTTCATAAGCTGTTAACAAATTATGATAAATATCGCGTTCTTCGTCTGAATAAGTGAGTGCTTGGTAGTTATGTAAGGCTTGGTTTATTTTTTGTTTGGTACGTAGCAGATTTTTATCCCAAAATAGTTTGTCGAGAGTGTCTTGCGCCAAAATATGTTGTGTCTCAGCAATGCGGTAATCACTGGTTAAGGTATTAATCGTATTGATCATAATAATACTAGGCAACCAGTTGGCGGCTAAGGCGTGCGATTCATGATTCACGGTTAGCATCAGTTTATTAATCAGTAAACCAAACAACATAAATGTGATGACCATGCCAAAAAACGCCATCCGTAATTTAAGTTTAATGGAAAAGGCACGCGAGCGTGGTGACGACGTTTTATCTAAAGGTAAGTCATGAAACCAAGCCTGAATTGTTGTAGCGCAGATGATTAATACTATTAATAACGCACCGCCGCCACCTAAACTAATAATTTTTAATGTTTCTAAGGTGCTGTCAATAATTTGATTAGTCGTTTTCCAGCCACGCTCATTAAGCATAATGAGATCAGTGAGGTTAATACGAAAATCTGCAAAAATAACATTGTTATGTTTAATTTGCTTGCTGGTCTCCGCAGTTTGTTTAGTTTGTATTAGCTCAGTCGTATGGTGTATAGCCGCTTGGTATTCGCCAAATAGATTTAAAAATTCAGCATAAATAGTCTGTTCATTATCGGTTAACAAGCTAGCCTGATAACTTTTTTCTAAGCCCTCGATGTCTTGTGTTAATTGCTTGAATTGATTAGTCCAGCGTTCAATTTCCTCCGCAGTATTTGACAAGACAAGTAACGCTTCAGTAACGCGATAATGACTAATCTTACTGTTTAGATGATTAATCGTGACGATTTGTGGGAGCCAATGCGTATTTAAAGCACTAATTTGTTGGTTGGCGCGTTCTAATTGTTGATAAAAAAGACCATCAAACAACCAAAAGGAAAAAATAACCACAAGATATAACAGGATGCTTTTTTTGCGAATCGCGGCTTGTTCGGTATGGTTAGTGTGTTTCAGTGGTGCATGATATAGCACCACGGCAACGCTTATTAACAACAGACTAAGCAGCACACCGCCCGTTAAACAAATGGTTTGAGCCTGCGAAAATATTTTATTGCCTTGGTCAATCGCTTCATGACTGCCGGTATTATTAAAGTCAATTAAATGCAAACTTTTCTGGCTTAAATCTGTAAACGCATTTCGATTTCGTCGAAATTGATCAATAGCTTTTTGATGTTCATGGTTTTGAGAAAACAGGAGGGATTGCCGGCTGAGCGTTAAATAAGTGTTGTAACTGCTGACAAAGGCTTGAAATAACTGGCGCTCATTATCCGAACCAATAAGATGATCATACTTGCTTTGCCACGTCGTCATTTCATCGTTGAGATTACTGATAAGTTGTTCATGTTCCTCCATTTCAGATGCGTTAGTCGAATTAATGTGTTGTGCAATGGCGGCACGGTAATCACTGATAAGGGTATTCATTGCATTGCTTGCAACGATGCTTAGCATCCACCGCGTGTCAATATCTGTGCTCACATTTTTTATGTTCATACCCTGATTAAACAATAAAAAAGTGAAAAAAATTAAACAGCCTCCCAAACTTGCAAAGCTTAGGTAAATCTTATTTTTGGTATATAAATTCATTATAGTCAAGGGCGGCAAGCGTTAAGTGAGTTAAGTAAAAGGATACTCAAGCCAGCCAAGCAAGGCATTGGCAAAGGCTTTCTTTAGTGACCAAGGAAAAGCGTTAACGTCTATCTGTGCGTTAACCTTGAGTAGCCATTGTTGGCTGTTGGCATCGTAGTCGCCTTGGTTAAAACACAGTGATAAGGGATGCGGTAAGGGTAATGAACAGCCCAGCGGTAATGAGTGTGATGCGCTTGCCATGTTAGCGTCATCCATGGCAATAACCAGCTGTTGCCGAGGGGCTAGGGTAAGCAACAGTAGGCGTTTAATTGTCGTGGATTGTTGTCCAAAAAACCAAACCCTCGTATCAATAACAGGAATCATGAACGCGCTTGGTGATGAGTTTACTCGGGTGGTACGTAGTGCTAACAATGCTGCGTGGGGCAAAAGTTGCGTTGCTAGCGTTGGTAGGAGTTGATAACGTGCTGAGCCAATATGGACGTGCAGGTTTTGGGTGGGCGTAACGGCAGGTGTTAAGGCGCGATTGGGCGCGTGTTCAAGACTGTTAAGGCGTACTTTTGGCAAGCTAAAGTCGGGCGATAATAACTGATTTGGATGGCTTATTACGCGTTGTTCACCAGTCTGTGTTAAATAAAATGACTGGGCTACAGGTTGGGGATGACCTGCCTTTACAGGTGTTGTGGGTAACCGCGCCAATATCTCTTCAGCAGGCCTAAGGCACCAATTATTGTTGGTGCTAGCATCGTGCAGATAGGCCTCAGTTAACGTGTCTAAGCCAATGATTTTTTCTACACGTAATGCCCAAGGTTGCGGTTGAGTGCTAATAATAAGCACCTTCGCTTCAGGTACAGACGGTGTGCAGTTAAGCAATGTCGCCAACGATTGGCAGGTAAGTAATTGATTTGTTATACCCACCATTAGTTCATCACCCGCTGCATTGAGTGCCGTAGCGGTATTAGTCATATCAAGTAGTTGGGTAATTGATTGATTAATTAATGCTAAGGTATATTCGCCTGAGCGCACCACGAGCACAGGCACTGATTTTGTTGGTTTGGGCTGATGACTTATGTTACGAGTTAAATCAATAGGCGGTGTAAAGGGATAGTCAGCAGGAAGCAATTCAGCTAAGGATAACTGTTGTTCGGTAGGGTGGCATTCGTGTGGCGAGCGCGCATCTAAATGGACAACCGCCGTCACGCGCACTGCAAAGGCACCCTGAGCGGTAGTTAAAATAAGCAGTTTATCGGTGGGTTTAGGTAAAGAGGTTAAACCTAAATGAGCAGCAAGATTAATTAGTAACAGTGCGCGACAGCGATAATGGATTAAGCCTTCATAAGGCATGGACAAAAAAGGCAGTGCAGTGATCGTGCTTAATGCTTCGATAGAGACAACAGCCTGATGCGGCAGAGTAAATGGGTGTTGATCAACAAGAATGCTTAACATACAGGGTCATGAGTGGTTAAGGTTGTTAAGATTCTAGTTGCTGGCTATGACGCTGAGATGAATAAAGCGGCCCAATATGTTCAAGATGCGTTAAGTACACGCGTAAATCCAGTTCATATTGGTGATACGCTGGCTCCATGTGCTCACATAAATTATAAAATGCCTTGTTGTGTTGTTTTTCACGTAAATGGGCAAGTTCGTGAACAACAATCATGGTTAAAAATTCAATGGGAGCCTGTTTAAAAACACTGCCAATCCGAATTTCATTTTTTGCTTTAAGTTTATTACCCTGCACGCGTGATATCTGCGTATGTAAACCCAGTGCATGATAAATCACGTCTATTTTATCATCGTAAATAATTTTGCTAATGGGGGGAGATTGCCGCAAGTTAGCTTTTTTTAAGGCCAAGGTGAAACGATACAGCGCCTCATCGGAACGATAATCATGGGGATGAGGGTATTTTTTTAGCAACACAGCAGATAACTTACGTGAGACCAGTAAGTGTTCAACCTGCTCAATAAGTTGCACCGGATAACCTGCTAAATAAGTGAGTGAGGTCATGAAGTGAGTAGTGCTAAGTATTGACGACAGCAAGATAACACCATAATTAGCACCACGGTGCAGTATCGCCTGCATAGGCAGTAAACTGTTTACCTTGCGGCAAGGTAATCGCTTCTTCTTTGCTGAGAGGTGGATGTTTTGCTGGGCTCGCCAACGTTGTCTGCGGACGGGCAGGCGATGATGGGCAGGGTAGCCATTGAGAAAATCGGCTGAGATCAGTACCCACAGGTACAAACCATTGTTTTTTAGCGGCATCCCATTTTGCCCCTAAGGCTTTAGCCGCATCTTTTTGAGCATAAGGAACGTGTAAATATGAAGTGCTAATAGTCATAGAAAAAGAGCTAAACAATAAATTCAAGGTGCAGACATTTTATCGTACATTTAATCGCGATGGCTTAAATCTAATGTTTAAAAATGATGGTAGACAAGTTAGCTGTCAAGTCTCGCATGAGTACGGTTCTTTTTTGCAAATAATTCAGTGCGTGGTGTCGCCTATAGTTGCATGAACTTACTTTCATGCTTCTTGCTTAGTGGGAATGTTAATTATCCATAAGTAAGCAATTAACCACGCTACGACGGTAATCAATGCACTGCATGAAAACACGACGACTGGTCCTGCCTCTTCCCAAAATAAACCTGCATAATAAGCACCGATAACGCCACCAATCCCATAGCAAATGCTGCCATAAAAGGCTTGTCCCTTGCCTTGATGATGATGACCAAAATAATGATGAATCAGATGAATGGCGGCGGCATGAATACCACCAAAACTGGCGGCATGTAAGCATTGTGCAAGCACTAAGCCCCAAAGTTGATCGGCATACCACGCGATTAACAGCCAACGAACGGCAGTTAAAGCAATGCTGGATAACAATACGGCACGCAAGGAAAAACGAGCCAGTAAACGCTTCATAAATAAAAATAATACAATTTCTGCCACGATACCTAATGTCCATAAACCGCCAATTAATAAGGCGGAATAATGAAAGTGTTTAAGATAAATCGAGTAAAAAACATAATAAGGCGTGTGTGCGCATTGTAATAGTGTGCCACTAATAAAAAAGGCTAACACTTCTGGTTTTTTTATGATGGACAGTAAGCGTTCGTGTTTATGTGCCGTGTCAAGGTGACGAGGTGCTTCAGGAACTATCAAACTGGTGAGCGCAACGAAGCCCAGCAATAGCGTAATGGCAAGGGGTAATAAGCTGAGTGGTTGATGATCTAATAATTTGCCGATGCCCAACACGGCAACAATAAAACCGATTGATCCCCAAATACGAATATGGCTATAACGATGGGGTTCATTTTTTAAATGAAATAAGGTATTGGCTTCAAATTGAGGTAACGATGCATTCCAAAAAAAACTAAAACTTAAGGTGATCCATGCAATCCAATGGTAGTCATGGGTGAACAAAAAACCACTGTATAACAGCGCGGCAAAAAACGACGCGACCCGAATTATGACCATGCTTTTTTGGCTATAATCTGCCAACCAGCCAAATACATTGGGCGCAATGATTTTAGTGCCCACCATTAAAGCAAAGAGTTCGCCAATTTCAGCGGCATTAAAGCCGATGTATTTTAGATATAAATTCCAATACGGGGTACTGGCTCCCAAAATAGCAAAATAAACAAAATAAAAAGAGGACAGTCGCCAGTACGGTAGAGTCATTGAGAGAGCATTAAAAAGTTAATAAATGGCAATAAGATCACTAAGCAGCCAAGTCTGTGCCGTTAGTACAACGGTTCAGCACGAATGCGGTGAACAGCAGTTGTTATTGCGTGCCCGCATCAGGGAAGAATTCTTCAAACCATGTATTCGTGGGTTCAGCCACAGGCTCACCGCAGGAGGCCGTGGCTTTAGGTTCGGAACCTGCAATGTAGGGATAACTACGCACACTGCTACAGTATTCATTAGCCAATAGACCACTGTAACGATCAATAGCCACTAACTTAATATTATCAGGTGGCAATAAGCTTACGGGTTGGGTGGAGATTTTTTTCATTACATCAATCCACACCGGTAATGCACCCGTAGCACCTGTTAAGCCAATCGGTTTATTATCATCACGCCCCACCCACACCGTGGCTAAATAATCCCCCGTGTACCCTGCAAACCAGCTGTCTTTGGCGTCATTCGTGGTGCCTGTTTTACCAATTAAGCCATAGTCCTCAGGAAACGCTTTATAGGCAGAAGCGCCTGTGCCTTCGTGCATAACTTCTTGTAATATCGTGTTAACAATAAACGTGGCCGCAGGATCAACAGTTTGTTTAACGTTAAAAGCATAGCTTTGTAAATGCTCGCCATTAGCGGCGACTACCGCACGGATGGCTTTAATGGGGGTTAAAAAACCATCGCCTGCTAAGGTTTGATAAAGTTGCGTGACTTCAAGGGGGGATAATTCGCTAGCACCTAATAATAACGAGGGTAATAGAGGAACCTCTCTATTAACGCCCATATTACGTAAGGTTTTGGCAACGCGAGCGATGCCAACATCCATGCCAATACGGACGGTGGCTAAGTTGTATGATTTTGCCAATGCCGTATGCAGCGGAATATGTCCGTGTTCTTTATGATCGTAGTTTTTAGGAATCCAATCCGTGCCATTTTGCCCTTTAACCACTATCGTGGAATCATTCACGCTAGAAGTAATGGTGTATTTATCGGGTAGTTCTAAGGCGGTTAAATAAATAACAGGTTTGATTAACGAGCCAATCGGTCGAACTGCGTCTAAGGCACGATTAAAGCCCCCTACAGAATTTTCACGACTGCTGACCATACCCACAATTTCAGCATTATCACGTCGCGTAACCACCACCGCAGTTTGCAAGTCTTTAGCTTTAGAGGTTTTTTCTAACTGAGACAGTTTATCTGCCACCGTCTGCTCAAGATTTTCTTGGATTTGAGTATCCAGCGTAGTGAAGATTTTTAAGCCCTCAGAGGTAATGTCTTCCTCTCGGTATTCTTCTTTTAAGCGACGTTTCACTACTTCTAAGAAGCCCGGATAGCGATTGCCAACGCGCTGTGGTTTAGGGATGACATTAAGCGGTTTTTGTTTGGCGATAGTGGCCTCTTCTGCGCTTAAATAGTGTTCTTTCACCATTAAATCCAACACCAAATTACGACGTTGTTTAGCACGATCAGGAAAGCGTCGAGGATCGTATTCAGAAGGGCCACGAACTAAGGCAATTAATGATGCTAATTGTTCTAGCGGTAATTCTTTTAAATTATTGCCAAAATAAAATTCACTGGCTAAGCCAAAGCCATGCACCGCATTTACGCCATTCTGGGCTAAGTAAATTTCGTTGAGATACGCTTCTAAAATTTCATTTTTACTGTAACGAAATTCCAAAATTAAGGCGATAAAGGCTTCTTTTATTTTTCTTTCTAAGCTGCGTTTTGAGCTTAAATAAAAATTTTTAGCCAATTGCTGAGTAATGGTGCTGCCGCCTTGCACCATGCCGCCCGCACGTAAATTTGCCCATATTGCACGACCAATGCCGCGTAAGGAAATACCATAATGTTGATAAAATTCTTTATCCTCAGAAGCTAACAAACCTTTGATGAGCGCGTCAGGGGCATCATTAAGTTTAAGTAATACTCGATCTTCCTTGATGGCAGGGTAAAAACTGCCAATTTGCACAGGATCCATACGCATCAGCGCAATGGCTTCGGCAGAGTTAGCGTCTGTTAATTGGCTAATGCCTGTGTCATCAAAATCGATTTGTAACGTCGCACTAGGTTGTTGCGTGTCCCAAAAAGCAAACTCTCGGGTTTTTACTAAAAATTGCTGCGCCTTTTTTGTGTAGCTCCCCTCAAAACGTAAATGGCTGTCAAGACGATAATTGAGTTGCTTAAGAAGATTCTCAAAGTATTGCGCTGAAATCGGCTGGCCTACATACAATTCCACTGGATTAGCATACACATGCGCCGGAATTGACCAGCGTTTACCATCAAATTGTTGTCTTACATTGAAATCTAAAAAGCTTAGATAACTAATAAGAAGCACAGCAAAGCCAGCCATAGCAATCAGCGTGATATTTCTAAACCAACGCGCACCCACGCGCACGCCCTTAACAGGAGTGGGAGGGGAATTTTTTTTAGTCCCGTAGCGAGAGGACGTTTTTTTTCTGTCAGCCATAATTTAAAGTGTGAAGTAAGTCGTTACCGTATTAAGTAAAAAACTAACTGTCGGCAAACCATTGTTGTCGATAGTCCTGATAGGAATACTGTTTGAGCCGTTCTAAACCGTGTCCATTGTAGCGAAAAATACTAGGGAAATTATAACCATTAAAGCGATTAGCTTTGACTAAGCTGTACGCCCCCACATTGATAAAACTCAGCTTATCACCTATGCACAATGGTTCGGTAAAATGATATTCGCCAAAAATATCCCCAGCTAAACAGGTACAACCCACCACAAGCGCACGATACTTGCCAGTCGGGTCGTGTTCAAATAGGTGAGGGCTTTGTTGATATTCAAATACTTCAGGCAAATGATTGATGGACGTATCTAAGACCGCAATTGTTTTGCCATCACTATTAAACAAATCAATGACGGTGGCGATAAGCGTACCACTTTGTTTTACTAGGGCGTTGCCAGGTTCACTATACACTGACAGCGCATAGTGTTTTTGTAAGTCGTGCACACAGTTAATAAAAGGCGTTTGATCGCTTATCTTATTGAATAAATAACCACCGCCTATATTTAGCCAAGTCAAACGCTTTAATTGATCGTGAAAAGTATGCGTGAACGTAGCAATGGTTTTGAGCAGAGGAGAATAGTTTTCTGCTGAAAACAGCGTGTGAAAATGCAAGCCAGAGACCTGCTCAATTGCAGGCGACTGCCATAATTGCTCGATATCAACACCTAATTTTGAAAAAGAACGGCAGGGGTTATAGCGTTCATCCTGCAAAAACGACAGCTTAGGATTAACCCGTAAACCCACCGCAACCTTAGCTTCAATCTGCTTAGCGTACAGCGCGTGATGCGTTAAGGAATTAAAATTAATATGTGTGCATAATTCAGCCAGTTCAGCCAGTTCAGCCGCTTTTATGCCAGGTGTCGTTAAATGAATTTCTTGTGTCGAGGAGGCGCATTCACGTGCCAAACGCGCTTCAAACAAAGAGCTAACAGAAAAGCCCGTGACATAAGGTTTTGCACTGAGTAAAACAGAAGAGAACGGCATAGATTTAATAGAATAGAGAATCTTACAGCCGCTTGAGATTTGTAATGTCTGCACTGTATGAAAGGCTTCTTGCAGAACGACTTCATTTATTATCCAGGCAGGTGAGTCATCAAGCAGTGCTTTTATGTGAGCTAGGGTCATGTGGTGACGCTCCGTTTATCCATACTGAGAAGAAAGGTGTTTGGTAGCACTATTTTACATGGATAAGTAGGATAAATACGATTAGCGAGAGCTTGTCTTTACATTCAATATTTAAGTTTGGCTCTATATGAAGCGTAGTGGGTAAATAATAAAATACCGATAAACACAACTCTTATCCACGCTCAAAACGTTCAAGTCGGCTCTGGGACTTGTAGTCATATCAATTCTTCTTATGAGCAGCCTATATTTTTAATTATGTCACCCACTGTAAATCACATAGAGCCAGAAGTTTGTTGAGCTGTTGCCAACGGTGTGTGGGCTATTGTGGAGGTTGTCGCTTGGGTTGCATACTGCACGCAAGCCAAGCGACCTTATTTACTTAACAGCTTGAATTTTTAAAGGTCCACATTGAGGAATACACATCTTGTTGTGTTAACGGTGCAGTGATTAACCATTGTTGCCAATCTCCTGACATGGTGCCATTGGGATCAATGGTGGCTAACACCCCAGAACTGCCGACGATGCTGTCATTACCGCTTAAACTAATATTGCTGCCGATAATGCCCCATTGCCCTACTTGGCTGCCATAATTGACTTCACTCCAAGTATTATCTGCACGAATACAGACATTCATTACCAGTGTGTTGTCAGCTAAATTGGCCACATTCGCTTCGTTTTCAAAATCAATGGTGCCTGCTCTTTCGGTGGCAAAACGCACACTGGCTTGGTCTTTCGCAGAAACAGCTAATAATTTATGTTTGCTTTTTTCCACGGAGACTTGCACGGCTTTAGGGTAGCCAATGACTTCCCACAG
>QYQN01000002.1 GCA_007280895.1 Methylococcaceae bacterium | reverse complement strand
GCTGGAAGCGAAGATACTTGCCGTGGCTGATTTAGTTGAAGCGATGGCGTCTCATCGTCCCTATCGTGCGGCACTGGGAATGAAGGCGGCGCTAAGCGAGATTACCGCTCAGCGCGGCATTACTTTAGACGCACCAAGTGTCGATGCTTGCCTGCGTATTTTTAACGAGCACGGGTATCAGTTTGATGACTAAGCCTTTGCAGCGGCGTAAGCTTGGTTACACGTCAAGTAACAGATTGCCTTCATAGCGCAGGAGCCGACCTGTCCCAGAATACGCTAAGTAAAGACTCATATCTGGCACGGGTAAATACTCGCCGCCTTGTTCTGGCCATTCGATAATACACAAGGTGCTGTCATCAAGGTAATCTGCAAAGCCCATCCACTCCAGTTCTGCTGGATCATGTAAGCGGTATAAATCAAAATGACACACGCGCCGCTCAGCAATCCAGTATTCTTCAACTAAGGTGTAGGTGGGACTTTTTACTGTGCCGCTGACCCCTGCGGCACGCAATAATCCACGTACCAACGTTGTTTTACCTGCTCCTAAATCACCTCGCAAGAAAATAACGCCATGCGCGGGCGCACTGGCCCAGAGCTGCGCACCCATGCGTTCTGTTGCGTGTGTATCGACTAAAAATTTTTGCATTCTGTCTACTGATTAACCCATTGTCGTAGCCACGGAAACAGATCACTGGCAAGTAAGCCTCGCTCTCCCCCTTGTTGAGCGGCACTGTCTGCTGCCGTTGCATGTAACCACACACCTTGTTGTGCCGCCTCGGTCAAACTCAAACCTTGCCCAACTAAGCCTGCAATCACGCCTGCTAATACATCGCCCATTCCTCCCGATGCCATACCAGGATTTCCTTGGGTCACCACGTTTACTCCCTGTGCGGTGGCGATAAGCGTTCCTGAGCCTTTCAAAATAATCACTCCCCCGCGTTCAGCCAAGAGTTTCTTAACGGCATAAAAGCGATCCTGCTCAACAGCCTGAGTTGATACGCTTAACAAGCGTGCCGCCTCGCCAGGATGGGGCGTTAAGATCCACGTTGATTTGTGTAGGGTCTGTCGCGCTAATAAATTAAGTCCATCTGCATCAATGACCATTGGCTTTGGGCATTGAAGGGCTTCAGCAAACACCCACTGCCCCCAGTCTGCTTGCCCTAGGCCTGGCCCTAATACAACACTGTCCGCCCGTGCTATCAAGGCGTGTAATTGGGCTGGGCTAGTTATGCCGTGACACATGAGTTCAGGCCGGTGGGCATTTAAAAATAGCGCGTGCTCAGTGCGTGTTGCCACGCTGACCAACCCTGCACCCACTCGCAGTGCAGCTTCTGCGGCTAACTTTACGGCACCTGAGTAGCCAACATCGCCGCCGATTATTAAGACATGTCCAAAATGACCTTTATGTGCATACGCGGCACGAGGCGGCAAGGCTATGCGGTGCAGACACGAGGTGGTGGACGCGCTGGATGTTAATAAGTCTGGAGGTACGTCTAAAGAGGCGAGGATTATTTCGCCACAATACGCCTTTGCTTGTCCTGTATATAAGCCTTGTTTTAAGCCGATAAAGGTCACCGTTATCTGTGCGTGTACTGCGCAGCCTAAGACTCGCCCAGTGTCAGCCTGAAGCCCTGAGGGAATATCTAAAGCCAGTACAGGGCATTGACTGGCGTTTATTCGTTCTATAGCTAGGCGATAATCATCGTCAACATCACGCGATAATCCGGTGCCCAATAAGGCATCAACAATCACATCGGCGCACATCGGCAAGGCATCTGTAAACTTAGTGAAACGTCCATTTATATCAACATAGTGTTGATAAGCCTGTTGTGCGGCACCGCTTAAGTGCTTAGGATCAATAACGGTATAAACATGAACATCTACCCCAGCCAACTTCGCTAAGCGCGCCAAGACATAGCCATCACCCGCATTATTACCGACACCACAGACAATCAGTAGCTGGTGCGCCTGACTAAAATGACGCTGTATACAGCACCATGCCTGCGCTCCAGCGCGCTGCATTAAGTCTGTAGCACTGAGTTGATAAGCTTGAAACGCCGCTTGTTCGATAGCACGAATCTCAGCCACGGTATAAAGTTGCATCGTTAAATTTTGCATAGTGTGTTGTTATCACTGCTTACGCTAAGAAATACGGCATAACACAGTTTTCAAATAAGAAATTTATGGTAAATTAGCAAAGGCTACTTAATGGGAAGCAGTTATTACCCATAGCCTAACTATAATTTTAATAATGACATGAGGAATACTAATGAGCAATATACTAAATGAAGTCTTAACCGCTAACCGCGACTACGCTGATAGTTTTGACAAAGGCGATTTACCTATGCCTCCAGGACGACATTTTGCTATTTTAACGTGCATGGATGCGCGTCTTGATCCTGCCAAATATGCTGGCTTAGCAGAAGGTGATGCCCATGTTATCCGCAATGCTGGTGGTCGTGCCAGCGATGATGCCATTCGGTCACTGGTTATTTCTTATAAATTATTAGGTACCCGTGAATGGTTTGTTATTCATCATACTGATTGTGGTATGGAAACCTTTACTAATGAAATTATGGCTGACTTATTAGCCAGCAGTTTAAAAACAGCAAGCGTTGATGCGACGGGCTGGCATGATTGCGGTGAAGGTCATGGCTCTAGCGAGGGAAAATACATCAATTGGTTAACCATTAATGATCAAGCGCAAAGTGTTAAGGAAGATATTGCACGCATTAAAGCTCACCCACTGGTACCAGACTCTATTCCTGTGCATGGCTATATTTATGACGTTAAATCAGGTCGATTACTTGCAGTATAAACAGTTGTACAACTGAACATAGCCAAAGACCAAACTCGCTGGTAGGCAGTTTGGTCTTTTTTTTGCCTGCCTAGATTAATTATTAATACGCTTAATTTGCTTTAAACTCGTCACTATCTGCTTCAGGCAAGGTGGCATTACAGCCTTGTTGAAAAATAGTAAATGAAGGTAAAAATCCCTTAATAGCAATCGTCAAACTGGTTTCTTTGGTAAAGCCTTCTTCAGCCTCTGCAATATAATTTTGAAAATTACCGCTTAACTCTTTAACCAATTTTTGTTGGCTAATTTCTTCACTTAAATCAAAAGGGTCTTTGGCTAAATTGGTATTCTCAACGGCTTCTTGTAAAGCCTGTTCAGCAAACGTCTGAATTTTTACTGCAAACTCTGAAAAAATCTGATTACCTTGGTTCTTTTTAATGCGTTCAATATCGATAGGTGACGCATACATTAAAAAAGTGCCCTTAGCGCCTTCTAACTCATTTTTACATGCAGCACCATCCATTACTCGCACTAAATTTAAGCTATACCCTTGTTTTGTAATAGTCATTTCAGGGCTTCCTGATGCTTTTTGGGCATTTAATTCAGACTCTACCGCGCTGACTTTAGACGAATTTTCATCGGCAATATTAACCTGTTTACCCCCCTCAGTTGAGCATCCAACTAAGCACATTAAAGCACTTGCTATCATCACCCTATTCATATTTACCATCACTCGTTTCATTTCCTCCTCCTGATATCTAGGTCATTATTAAACAAAAAACTCACCCTACGACAAGCTCCACTTGTATTCTTATAACAATTATAAAGTTAAAGTGCTTTTTTAGGTTGTGTAGTGGTCGTTTTTTTTATCAAGGCAAAAATAATGTGTGAGCCCCCTGTATACATTAAGAAAAATGAAAAGTTAGGGTCGACCTCAACGCTATTGATGTCTCCATAAAATTGCATAGAACCAATCATTAATAGCAGAAAAAAGCCCATTAAAATTAAATAATGAAAAGATTTCATTACATAACAATAGGTAACTACCACAACCTCGGTAAGTGCCAGATAAACCATTATGATGCGCAAATTATTATCCAACGCACCATACAAATCTTCGTTAAATTCAAAATATGATGCGCTACTTATACACAATAAACTGCCCAAAACAACCATTGCTACCGCCACATAAAAATTGATTTCTACTACTAAAGGAAGCCAAGATAGATTTTTAAACGGCATAGATATTACTCCATTAATAAAGATAAAAAAAAACCTTCCAATAAACTACGTTTGGAAGGCTTATAGAGGAGGATATTAGGAAAATGATCGTAGTAAGTAGTTTAAAAAAACAGACCTACGCTTAGCTACTCCATTTACCTTGCCTGCAATGTACCCGCCGACCCAGCCATTGTCAATATAGCTGAACAAAACATGAACAAAAGCTATACTGAGCAAGCGTTATATCCTACACTTTGTACACCAACGCGTGTATGACACGGTGCTCGTTATGTCGCGAACACCGTTACACATTATTCCTAGCCTTCTTACTTGAGAGCGCATTATGAACATACTTATTACTGGCGGTACCGGTCTACTTGGCAATGCCTTAGTCCATCATTTTCTTCAGCACAATCATACCGTAACGGTACTGAGTCGTTCACTTGACAAAGTGCAGCAACGCTTTGGCTCTAAGGTGCATGCCATAGGCTCACTATCAGACAACACGCGGCACCCAGTCTACAATTGCATCATTAACTTAGCTGGCGCGGGCATTTTTGATACACGTTGGAGTTCTGCTCGCAAACAATGCCTGCGTGACAGCCGCATTGAGCTAACCAAAAATCTTATTATTTTTATGGAACAAATGCCAATTAAGCCACAGGTTTTTTTAAGTGGCTCTGCGATTGGCATTTATGGGGATCAAGGTGACAAGATTGTTAGCGAACAAGCGCCGCAAGGTAGTGATTTTTCAGCGCAACTTTGTGCTGATTGGGAAGCAGCGGCTCTGCAAGCAGAAGCCCTAGGCATTCGCACCTGCTTACTACGAACTGGCCTAGTGCTGGCACACAATGGGGGCTTTTTACAGCGCATGTTACCAGCATTTAAGATGGGCTTAGGCGGGCAACTGGGCTCAGGTCTACAATGGATGCCATGGGTTCATTACCATGATTGGCTTGCCAGCGTGCAGTGGTTAATTGATTCACCTACACAGCATGGTGCGTTTAACATTACCTCTCCTCATCCAGTCACTAATCAGGAATTTACCAAGCAATTGGCAAAAGCACTGCATCGCCCCGCATGCTGCCCCGTGCCCAGTCCAGTATTGCATATCCTACTAGGCGAAAGAGCTGAGTTATTATTAGGGAGCCAACGGGTGCTGCCAACGCGTTTACAAGAAAATGGCTTCACGTTTACTTATGAAGACTTACCTACCGCACTGGCAGAGTGTGTTAACTAACTGATATTAAGCAATACTTACGGTGCAATACGGCTATAGCCTAGTGCACCCTTGTAGTAATGACGCTAACTAAACGACACAGCATGTTTTCGCGGCGGTTTTATTAGCCCCCCTTAAAGATCATCAAGCTCTTCTGCTGAGAGTTTTGATTTTTTACTGTAACTTGGCGCAATACTCACTAACACTGTGAGCAACGTTGCCCAATAAGGCACAGATTGCACGCTTAAAACAGCAATCCAAAGACGTCCACTTAAATTATCAAAATGCTCTAACGAGGCCATAGCAGCAATCGCTGACGCTAGTAAAATCAATAAAATAATTTCTTGACGAATCACCATTAAGCCTGCGATTAACGGACCTTGCTGCTCATATTTTGGCGTGCGCATAAAGGGTTTACCCGAGGTAAATAAGCCTTGAATCGTTCCTTTTGCCACCGTGTGCGTCAACGCTAAGCCTGCTAATGCCGCACCTAAAGATTGCCAAACAGAACATGGCACGCGCACTTGATACAACCATAAACCACGCAACACCTTAAAGCTAAACAAGCCAATGGTGGGCAATAAAAACGCATTAACGGGTAATTCACTGTGAATAGGATCGTAAACAATCACGGCCGTTAATAATAAGCTGGTGCTGGTAAAGAGCAAGGCTAAGGCATCAGAAAACCAAGGCAACCAACCAGCAATAAAATAATACCGTTGTGCTGGGGTAAGCGTTGATTTTTTGGTGGGTAAAAAACTGCGCCAATGCCCTTTGATAATTTGCATCGCCCCATAAACCCATCTGAAACGTTGCGTCATGTAACCTGAAAAGGTATCGGGCATTAAGCCACGACCAAACGAATCTTTTACATAAACAGAATCATAGCCTGCTTCGTATAAACGCACACCTAGCTCACTGTCTTCACAAATACACCATTCTGCCCACTTGCCTACTTCTTGCAGGGCAGATTTTCTAATCATGGTCATCGTGCCGTGTTGAATAATAGCGTTATATTCATTACGCTGCATCATCCCAATATTAAAGAACCCTGCGTATTCCCAATAACAAATATTTTTAAACACACTTTGCTGACGGTCGCGATAATCTTGTGGTGATTGCACAAAACCAACATTTTCATTATCAAAATAGGGCACCATGCACTTTAACCAATCGGGTGAAAGAATATAATCACTGTCGATTACTGCAATAATTTCTGCATCGGGTGCGGTTTGTTCTAAGGCATGATTAATAGCGCCTGCTTTAAAACCTGGCCAATTCTCTAAATGGAAAAAACGAAACATCGGCCCCAAACGGAGACAATCATCACGCACAGGCTCCCAAATTGCAGGGTCTTTGGTGTTGTTATCCATCACCAACACTTCCAGATTGGGATAATCTACTTTCGCCAACGCTTCTAAGGTTTTTCTAACCATCAGCGGTGGCTCGTTATGAATAGGCAAATGCAACGAGACTTTAGGGTAATTAAATTCTACTGAAGGGGTTAAGGGTTCAAAGGTTCTTACGCTTTTGCGATACCACACCACTTCTGCAATCTCAAGACTTTCGATCATTAAGATAATGGCTGCCAACACCTGCATTAAAATCAAAATTACCCAAAACGCTATCGTCAAGGGTGTTTGGTATTGCTGCGCACCCACCGATACCGACCAGAAAATAGTTGAAGCGGCCAAATTGGTGATCACACCAAAGAACACAATGCCAGGTAGCTTTAAACTACTACGAGTGAATAAAAATAACCCCATCAAGAGTAAACTGAAGACGCCAGCGCCCGTTGCCCAATGCTCCCAATTGGGGAGTGTTAAGACATCACCATCCATTGGATATTTTGCGACACGATCGGCATTAAAAATGCCCCAGTACGCGCCCGCCGAACCTTCAATGGATTGTTTCCAAGGTTGGTCAATTGCTTCAACGATGTAATAGGTTATTTTTTCTTGATCAGCGCGGTTTAAAAACTCGCGTAATACTTTGGCTTGATTAGATACTGACGCCGTTGCGTGACGTGCTGGCTGCCCATCAGAAGGCCAGCCTAACTCAGTAATGATAACGGGTTTATTTGGATAAGCTTTTTGCACATCGTGATAACGATCAAAGATGTAATCAACTGCTTCGTCTGCCGCAATGCCTTCCCAATAAGGCAAGATATGTACGGCAATAAAGTCTACTTCGTCGACTACTTTTGGATGTTTTAACCATTCTGCCCACGTTTCTGAGGTACTGACTGGTCGCCAATTACGTTTTTTAACTTCACGAATGTAGTCAATCAGGGCTTCTTCAGAAATATCATTACGCAATAGCACCTCATTACCTACCATCAAGCGAATAATTTTTGGATTATTTTGTCTACTGATATCTAAAAGCGTTTCCAGTTCTTGACGATTTTTTTCTAAATTGCCATCAATCCATGCGCCTAACGTCACATTAAGATTGTGTTTGGCAGCAATTTCAGGAATTTTATGCTGCCCTCTTAGCATTGAATACGTGCGGATGGCGTGAACTTTGTTTTCTAATAACGCCAAATCTTTGTCTATATCCGCTTCATCAACAAAAATATTATCCCTAGGATCATCACCTTTACGGGTTGGGTCATACGTTAAACCCATGGTTGTTTTGGTCCAAGTTTGCAGTTGCAATGGGTTATTGACATAACTCCAAATGCTAAAATTAATCATGACCAGAAGTACAAGTGCAATTAAAGAGGCTATTTTTTGTTTCATTTAAGAGATACTCGAGTATTTCGCTATGCGAAGAAATATTTATTTTATTTTTGAATTAACAAGCCCAGCATCAACATTATCAGCCCTTATTTTACACAGGATAGAAGAGGAACAAGAAATAATTTGACGTCTCAACGTATTAATAAGATACGGCTCAATGCTACAATTAACTCATTGAAATCGATGGTCAACGCCCCGTGAAAACACCTAAGGACTCTGCCTTTTATACCTGGAACAGCATTTACCGCATTGCGCTGGAACATCAACACAAACTAATCAGCTCACACCTCATTGCTCTGTTGGCCACGCTTGCCAGCGTTCCTGTGCCGTTATTAATGCCGTTATTGGTTGATGAAGTTCTACTAAATAAGCCAGGTTTAATTACGCAAACGATTAATACCTACTTTCCTCTCGAATGGCAACAGCCTGTGCTATACATCGGCTTAGTGCTTTTTATTAGCGTCTTCTTACGCATTATTGCCATTATTTTTAACATTATCCAAGCCCGCCAATTTTCTCATATCTCCAAAGATATTGTATTTCGCTTCCGTAAAAGCCTAATTTTACATCTACAAAACATCTCTATGGCGGAATATGAAGCGCTAGGTTCGGGCACGGTGGTTACCCATTTAGTTACCGATTTGGATACTCTGGATAACTTCATTAGTAATACGGTAAGCAAGTTTCTCATTGCGCTCTTAACCATTTTGGGCACCGCAGTGATTTTATTATGGATGAACTGGCAATTAGGTTTATTTATCTTATTGCTTAATCCTGTGGTTATTTACTTTACCCGCGTAGTCGGTGCCAAAGTAAAGCATTTAAAAGCGAATGAAAACTCAGCGTATGAACTATTTCAACAAGCGTTAACAGAAACCTTAGACGCTATTCATCAAATTCGTGCTAGTAATCGGGAGGTGCATTACTGTCGTCACTTGATTACCTCTGCTCGTGCCGTTAAAGACCATTCCATTAACTTTGCCTGGCAAAGCGATGCCGCAAACCGCCTGAGCTTTTTAATATTTTTATTTGGCTTTGATGTGTTTCGTGCAGGCGCCATGTTAATGGTGTTTTATGCGGAGTTAAGCATTGGGCAAATGCTGGCAGTGTTTGGTTATTTATGGTTCATGATGGGACCTGTTCAAGAAATTTTAAATATTCAATATGCTTTTTTTGCAGCACAGGCAGCGTTAACGCGTATCAACCGCTTACATACGCTGCGTCAAGAACCACGCTACCCACATCTTGAAAATCCATTTAACACCACTAACCCGATTGCAATTCATATTGAAGATTTATATTTCAGTTATGGGCAAGAGACTATTTTAAAAGGCATCCATTTAACCATACCTGCTGGTCAAAAAGTTGCCTTAGTCGGTGCCAGTGGCGGCGGCAAATCCACCTTAATCCAAACCTTAATTGGTCTGTACCCAAGCACATCAGGACATATTTATTTTAACAACGTGCCCATCGAGCGCATTGGCTTAGATGTTGTAAGAGAACACGTTGTGACGGTACTGCAACATCCTGCCTTATTTAATGATTCAATACGTGCAAACCTCACTTTGGGCAAAGCCGTTACCGATGACGTACTTTGGCAGGCTATCACCATTGCCCAACTTGCCGACGTTATGAATGAGCTACCCAATGGACTGGATACCCTGATTGGCCGTCACGGCATGCGCTTATCAGGCGGACAACGACAACGACTGGCCATTGCCCGAATGATCGTCGCAGATCCTAAAGTGGTTATTTTAGATGAAGCGACGTCAGCTTTAGACAGTGAAACCGAACATTTGCTTCATCAAGCACTTAGCAGCTTTTTACACAACCGCACCACACTTATCATTGCCCACCGTTTAAGCGCGGTTAAACAAGCGGATCATGTTTACGTTTTTGAAGAAGGCAAAATCTGCGAACAAGGTCAACATGACACATTAATTAACCAACATGGTCTTTATGCAAAACTCTATGGCGAATATCAATAACTCCCTCACTAGCTATGACTTACATTGCCACTCCACCGCGTCGGACGGATGCTTAGCACCTGAAGACCTTGTCCAACGGGCCGCTGACAAAGGCGTTACGGCACTAGCTTTAACCGATCACGACACGCTTAATGGACTTGATGAAGCCCAGTGTAAAGCAACCCAACTAGGCATAACGCTCATCACGGGCATTGAACTGTCCACCTTATGGGAAAACCAATGCCTGCACGTGGTGGGCATCGGCATTAATCGCCATCACTCGCAACTGATTGAAGCGACCCAACAACTACAGCTTCTACGCGACGAACGTGCTGAAAAAATTGCCGATAAACTGGCGCAAAAACAGATTCCAGGTGCGTTAGATGCCGTTAAATTAGCCGCCGGAAATAGCATGATTACCCGCTCTCACTTTGCTGATTTTTTATTTAAGCACGACCATGTTCGCACTCATCAAGACGCGTTTGATCGTTATCTTGCCAAAGGCAAACCAGCCTATGTTGCCACGCCGTGGACGGATTTAAACTTAGCTATTCAATGGATTACTCAGGCCGATGGCGTTGCCATATTAGCGCATCCCTTACGCTATAAGCTCACCAGCAAATGGATGAAACGTTTGCTAAGCGCTTTCAAAACGGCAGGTGGACAAGGCATTGAAGTCGTCACCGGTCGCTCTTCAGCTGAGGAAATAAGAATCGCCACCACCTGGGCCAGCACCTATGACCTTGCTGGCTCGTGCGGCTCTGATTTTCATTGCCCAGAACAATGGGTGGAACTGGGTCGCCTACATCCTCTTCCTGCACACCTTAAGCCGGTTTGGGAGTTGCTCCGTTAAATTTCCCAATCAAACTTACGCCCATTAACACGGCCAACAACATACTGCGCGACTTTCGCAACGCAGCAACTTCTCTAAATCCAGCGCACTTAATGAACACACTTGAACTTGGTAGCCATATTTTTACAGTCACCACAGATACTATCGCTCATGGTATTTATCTTGGTGACAATTGTGTTCTGCATTATCCAACCCCAGAACATGCCAGCAACCAAGCGTGGTTACAACGCAGCTCGCTGGAAGCATTTGTTAACAATAAACAAGTGGGTGTCCGTCATTATAAAAAACCAATGTACACGGGCAAAGCAGTCATTAAACGGCTTCATTCAAAACTTGCCAAAAATAAATACACGCACTATGGCTATCACTGCGAACAATTTTGTGCATGGGCAATTACTGGGCAATTAAACACCACCCCGCTGAGCGCTAATACCGACTTTGCTGATGTTATTATCAGCAAGATGCACACAACACCTCAGCAAGCCCCCCTACCCTCTGCAACCATTGATCCAATAGACCTTAGCTTTAAAACGCTGGTGTTTATCATCGTCCCTGGCTCAGTATCCGTATTTGTTATTTACAAAACGTTTAAATGGTTATTTAAAAAAGGGTAAGATACGTTTATACCTCACCGCCACCGCTATCGTACACAGTAAAAACCTTATGTTAGCCAACATAAGCGCAATGATTAACCTACTAGGAACATTATGTCTTCTTTTAGCACCGCTCAGATATGCGATCGCTATGCCGCTGTTGAGGCATTACAAATTGCCGAACCTATTTTTAAAGCCTACGGCGCAACACGCTCTTTTTTTGGTCAAATAAGCACACTTAAAACCTTTGAAAATAGTGACTTAATTGAGCAGGCCGTCAATGAATTCGTCACTAATAAAATTTTAGTGGTCGATGGCGGTGGTTTTTTACATTCCGCTTTATTTGATGCAAAACTGGCCGAACAAGCGATTAATCACGGTTGGGTAGGCGTACTTATTTATGGCTGTATTCGCGACTCAGCACACATCAATCAACTACCAATTGGCGTCCGCGCACTGCAAACGCAGCCACTAAAAAGCACTAAAAAAAACCATGGTGAACGTAATACAGCACTGTATTTTGGCGGTATACATTTTAAATCTGAGCATTATTTATATGTCGATGAGGATGGAATTATTGCAGCAAAAACATTACTGACTTAACATTTGTTAAGTTAAAATAACTAAAATTAACCTACTAATAAAGTCAAGATATGCAAATTGTACTAGCTAACCCACGTGGATTTTGTGCCGGTGTTGATCGCGCTATTGAAATAGTCGACCAAGCACTTGAAACTTTTGGAGCCCCTATTTATGTACGCCATGAAGTAGTTCATAACCGTACGGTTGTGGAAGGTCTTAAAGAAAAAGGGGCTATTTTTATAGAAGACCTGACTGATGTACCCGTAGGTTCTCATCTTATATTTAGTGCGCATGGCGTCTCAAAACAAGTTCAACAGGAAGCCAAAGAACGTAACCTTACTATCTTTGATGCCACCTGCCCATTAGTCACTAAAGTTCACTTACAAGTTGCGAAACACGCAAAATCAGATCGTGAGGTTATTCTTATTGGTCATGCTGGTCATCCTGAAGTAGAAGGCACCATGGGACAGTATGAAAAATGCACCGAAAATGGTGGCATTTATTTAGTTGAAACGCCTGACGATGTCGCAAAATTAACCGTCAACAACCCCAATAATCTAGCCTATGTCACGCAAACCACACTATCGATGACCGATACGCAGGTGATGGTTGATGCCTTACGTCAACGATTTAGTTCAATTCAAGACCAGAAAAAAGATGATATTTGTTATGCAACACAAAATCGTCAAGATGCCGTGTATGAATTAGCCAAAACGGCAGATACCATTTTAGTAGTAGGTTCCCCTAATAGCTCTAATTCAAATCGTTTACGTGAAATTGCTGAGCAACTTGGCAAACCTGCGTACTTAATCGACACGGCAATGGATATGCAAGAAAGCTGGTTTGCCAATATTAAGGTAGTGGGTGTCACGGCTGGTGCCTCTGCCCCCGAAGTGTTAGTGCAAGAAGTTATTAATCGTCTTAAAGCATGGGGCGGACAATCCACCATTGAAATTCAAGGCATTGAAGAAAAAGTCGTATTTTCATTACCTAAAGGCTTAAAAAATCATAAACATCTGTGACGACTCAATTAGACTGCATCCGCCTAGATAAATGGCTATGGGCAGCCCGTTTTTATAAAACACGCAGCCTCGCCGCAGCGGCCATTACCGGCGGCAAGGTGCATGTTAATAATCAACGCTCTAAAGCAGGTAAAGAGATTCGTGTGGGCGCAATAATTACCCTCAGCAAAGATAATTTACGCTGGGAAATTACCGTCACGGCGCTCAGTAGCCAACGTCGTGCCGCCAAAGACGCGGCTTTACTTTACAGTGAAAGCCCAGAAAGTATCACTAAACGCCAAGCACAACGCGCCATCGAACGAGAACAACGCGAACTTGTGCCCTTTAGTTTGCGCTGCTACAAACCCAATAAAAAAGAACGTCGCTTAATTCATCAGTTTAAGCAAAAATAATTACACACCTCTTTCATTACACATATTTCGTAACGACTCAGTGCATAGGTCGCACTAGGCGACGTCGGAGCAGTTGCCAAGCCGTATTGCGACGCTTGATGGCTCAAGGTTTGGTGCAATACGGCTTGCGCCTAGTGCCTGCACTATGCACAGGAGGCTTCGCCGATAATTTTTATAAAAATTATCGGCGAAGCCTCCTGGCCTTGATGCTTACCTTGACGGCAATATTTGGTTTTATCACGAAAAAAACTTGTTTTATTCACCTGATGAGCAAACTTTGCAACGGGGTTTCTAATCACATTCGGCACAGTTTTATCAATAGAATGTTGTCGTTTTTTACTTTTTTTCATCGTTTACCTCTTATAATAGCGTTTAAAAATTAACTTCTTACCAATAGATTAACAAAACTTGTGAAATTCAAAAAACATTTTGATGTCATTGTTATCGGTGGCGGTCATGCTGGCACCGAAGCTGCGTTAGCGTCGGCACGTTGCGGCGCAAATACCTTATTATTATCGCAAAATATTGAGACCCTTGGGCAAATGAGTTGCAATCCTGCCATTGGCGGCATTGGTAAAGGTCATTTAGTTAAAGAAATTGATGCCTTAGGTGGCATCATGGCGCATGCTATTGATTTATCGGGCATTCAATTTCGCACTTTAAATGCCAGCAAAGGCCCCGCTGTACGCGCCACACGTGCCCAAGCAGATCGTATATTATATAAACGCGCAATTCGTTACCATTTAGAAAATCAGGTCAATTTATCGCTTTTTCAACAAATGGCCGCAGATTTAATTATCGAACACGATCGCGTTATTGGTGTTAAAACTCAAATGGGACTGTGCTTTTATGCTCGTGCTGTGGTATTAACGGCCGGTACTTTTTTAGCAGGTAAAATTCATATTGGCCTTGAACACTACAGTGGCGGGCGTGCCGGCGATTCTGCTTCCACACTGTTAGCTGAACGTTTACGTGCTATGTCATTTCGTGTGGAACGCTTAAAAACTGGCACCCCCCCTCGCCTTGATGGCCGTACCATTGATTTTACCAAGCTCGAACGACAAGAGGGCGATCAACCGGTTCCCGTGTTTTCCTTTATGGGACACCGTGCGCAGCATCCCCAACAAATTCCCTGCTATATCACTCGCACTAATGAAAAAACCCACGCAATTATTCGTGCAGGCTTAGATCGCTCACCACTATACTCTGGCGTTATTGAAGGCATTGGTCCACGCTATTGTCCGTCAATCGAAGATAAAGTTGTTCGCTTTGCTGAGCGCGATAGTCATCAAATTTTTGTTGAACCTGAAGGTTTGGATACTCATGAAATTTATCCCAATGGCATTTCGACAAGTCTCCCTTTTGACGTGCAATATGAGTTTGTTCGCTCAATGACTGGCTTTGAAAACGCTGAGATTGTCCGACCAGGCTATGCGATTGAATATGATTTTTTTGACCCTCGCGACTTAAAAGCGTCCTTAGAAACCAAACAGGTTCAGGGTTTATTTTTTGCTGGTCAAATTAATGGTACCACTGGCTATGAAGAAGCCGCTGCTCAAGGTTTAATTGCTGGGCTAAATGCTGCTCGTCAGTGCAAAGAGCTTGACAGTTGGTGCCCAAGACGTGATGAGGCTTACATTGGCGTAATGATTGATGATTTAATCACGCGCGGCACTCAAGAGCCTTACCGTATGTTCACCAGTCGTGCCGAATACCGATTGTTATTACGCGAAGATAATGCGGATTTACGCCTGACCCCCACAGGTCGCGAATTGGGCTTAGTGGCTGATAACCGCTGGGCAAGCTTTGAAAACAAACGTACCGCTATTACAGACCTGCAAGACACCATGAAAAAACAATGGGTGCGCACAGAAAGTGTTGCTGCACAAGAAGTGGCTGAGCGCTGGGGTAAACCCTTACTAAAAGAAGCCAATCTTATGGAATTATTACGTCGTCCAGAAGTGGATATTCAAGGCTTACTTGCACTGGCTGAGCATACATTTGAGTATCCCGAGCACGTCACTGAACAAGTTGAAATACAAGCTAAATATGCAGGCTATATCACGCGTCAACAAACTGAAATTGATAAGTCACTGCGTTACGATCACTTAAAATTACCCTTAACCCTTGACTACTTCACGATCACGGGTCTTTCCAATGAAGTCAGCGAAAAACTACGCAAGCAACGCCCTGAAACCTTAGGACAAGCCTCACGAATTCCTGGGATCACTCCTGCTGCCATTTCCTTGTTATTGGTTTATTTAAAAAAGAAATCTGCCTAATGAATGTTGCCAAAAAGTCCTCTACTCAGCTGCCAACATCTTGCCAAACGCTTTTAGAAACAAGCATTAAGGCATTAAATATCACACTTTCTCATGTCCAGCTTGAGCAACTGAGTCTGTTTATCTTATTAATTCAAAAATGGAATAAAATCTACAATCTCACGGCGATTAACGCTATCGACGAAATGATTAAATTACACATCATTGATAGCCTAGCCATTCAGCCCCTCGTTTTAGGTGAGCGCATTATTGATATTGGTACGGGAGCTGGCTTGCCAGGCATTCCTTTAGCGATAGCGTGTCCAGACAAACAGTTTATGTTGCTGGACAGTAACGCTAAAAAAACACGCTTTGTACAACAAGCAATAGTGGAATTAAAACTCACCAATGTTGCCGTCCTTCATCAACGCGTGGAAACCTATATCCCTGAGCTACTTTACGATACTGCGATAACACGTGCCTTTGCCAGTCTTCAGGATATTATTAAACTAACTGCCCATGTCATCCACCCAGACGGGCAATTGCTTGCTATGAAAGGTCAACACGCAGCAACTGAAATAGCCACATTACCCAGTACAATGAGTGCGCATACGCACTGCACCCCCCTTAGTCTTCCTGGCGTAAACGCTGAACGTTGTGTGATTCAAATAACCGCCATAACCCTCTTAGCCTCTACCTTGGAATCTTAACGTGACTAAAATTATTGCCATTACTAATCAAAAAGGTGGCGTTGGAAAAACCACAACCAGTGTTAATTTATCGGCCTCCCTCGCCGCCCAGAATCGACGCATACTATTGATTGATCTTGACGCTCAAGGCAATGCGGCAATGGGCTGTGGTGTTGATAAAGAAAATATCCAATACTCTAGTTATGACTTATTAATGGAAGATATTCCTGCTGCACAAACGATCATCCCGTTACCAGAATTAAACTTTTCTATCATTCCTGGTAATGCTGATTTAACTGCCGCTGAAGTTCAACTTTTAACTGCTGAACGCAAAGAAAGTCGTCTTGCTGAGGCTTTAATTAGTATTCAAGCAAATTATGACTACATCTTGATTGACTGCCCACCCTCGTTAAATATGTTAACCTTAAATGCAATGGTTGCAGCAGATAGCTTATTAATTCCTATGCAATGTGAATATTATGCCTTGGAAGGTATTTCTGCATTAATGTCGACATTAAAAAACATTCAGGAAACAGTCAATCCTAGCTTACATTTAGAAGGGATTCTAAGAACCATGTACGATGACAGAAATAGGTTAACAAAAGACGTCTCCGAACAATTGATTCGTTTTTTTGGTGAGGCTGTTTTTTTAACCTGTGTCCCACGCAATATTCGACTGGCAGAAGCACCTAGCCACGGGCTTCCCGTTTTAAACTATGACAAATCTTCGCGCGGCGCACTTGCTTACACAGCCTTAGCTCAAGAACTTATTAACAAAGAAAAACACTAATATGACCACAAAAAAACGCGGTTTAGGTAGAGGCTTGGAGTCTTTACTGGCGGATACTAACACCGAAACAGCTAAGAGTATTTCGCCACTCGCCGAAACAGAAACACCCTCTTTACAAAACATAACCCATCAACAGAGCTTGATCACGCTGTACAAAGAAAACCACCTTGATATCTTGCAGGAAGCCGAATACCTAAAACAACTTTTAGACGACCTTGAAACCTTACTTCAACATAACAAGTAAACACCATTATTAATCCCACCCTTTTCTTGAGAACAACTTATGGCTTTACCCAAACGTGGATTAGGGCGAGGTTTAGACGCTTTATTAGGTGATGTATCTCATAAAGAAGAAAAACCACACGCCACCCAGCAATCTTTACCTATTGAGTTTCTACAACGGGGGAAATACCAACCTAGACGAGATATTAATCCAGAGAAGCTGCAAGAGTTAGCAGACTCTATTCGCTCGCAAGGCATTATTCAACCCATCATTGTGCGTCAACTTGATGATAATAAATACGAAATTGTTGCTGGCGAACGGCGCTGGCGTGCCGCACAATTGGTTGGACTGGAAAGCGTGCCTGTGGTCATCAAAAGCATTGATGACCGTACCACCATGGCACAAACGCTTATTGAAAATATTCAACGTGAAGATTTAAATCCTTTAGAAGAAGCAGAAGCATTAAAACGCTTATTGCATGAATTTGGCATGACTCATCAGCAAGTGGCGACCGCTATTGGAAAATCACGTACCACAGTCACTAATTTGCTGCGCTTAATTGAGCTTCAACCGGAAATTAAAATTTTGTTGCAAGAAAGACAGCTAGAAATGGGGCATGCGCGAGCATTGCTGCCATTAGAGGCGCAGAAACAAATTTTAGCTGGGCAAAAAATCGCCAAAGAAGGCTTGTCGGTACGCGCAACAGAACGCTTAGTGAAAGATCTTCTTAGCGAGCCTGCACAAAAAAAATCAGTCACGCAACACATTGATCATGACACGCTTAAACTTCAGCGTGATTTAAGCTCGCGCTTGGGGGCAAAAGTAGAGATTGCTCATAAAGATAATGGCAGCGGTAAACTTGTCATTCACTACACCAGTTTAGATGAATTTGATGGCATTCTTGAGCATATAAACTCGCCCATGCCTGATTGAACGAATGAACCCAAACGCATAAGTTTGGGTTCACCTTACACAAAGCTTAGTTTTTTTGAGCTGAGTTTGGGTCAGTATTTTCTTGTAATTCAGTTGTGGCAGTCCAATCAGAAAACGGAAAAGGCAGAGTTTCTGTATTAAACGTCACAAACAATAAAATATGATAGGAGTATAACGAAAGGTTTTTACCAAAACTAAGAATATTCTCGTTAGCTTTACCTGTTAATAAGGTTGATACCACTTGCAAAATGATTACTGCCCATAACAATAAGCGCAATAACTCCCCGATTATGCCAAAGACCAACATAAAAAACAGTCTTTTCCATGTGCTTAGCTGTTGCAAATTTTGATTTATAGCGTCTTTATTTATGTCCATAGTCCTTTTTTTTACCCACGATTCATAATATCTCGTAAATCCAATGCTGCTGCATTAGCACGCGCCACATAATTTGCCATGGTTAACGAGTAATTTGCAAATAAGCCATAACCATCACCATTTAAAATCATTGGGCTAAAAATTGGTTCCAATGAATTTTCTAAGGCTTTAATCATGATGTCAACTGTTCTCATCGCACGCTTATCTAATAAAATATCTTTAAAATCATACTTTATGGCACGAAGAATATGCAGTAATGCCCAACTTGCACCACGAGCCTCATAAAAAACATCATCAACTTCTAACCACGTTACTTTAGCTATGGACGTGCCTTGCTTATCTTGCTCTTCACGTTCTAAATCAGTCAACCCAGGCCCATAATTTGAGCCTGAGCTATTAGCGGTTAAGCGTGTCGACAAACCACCTAAACGCTTAATAACCACTTCGGTATATTGCCAAAGGTTATCTGCTCTGGAATAAAACTGTGCATGTTTGATATTGCCACCAAAATGCTGCAAACGTTCCATATATTTGTGCAAAGCTTCAATCCCTTTTTCATATTCTGCTTCGGTTGATGGCAATGCCCACGAATCATTTTCAAAATAAAAATAAGGTTCAGCGATGGCTAAATCAGGATCTTCTGCTGATTGTGACTGATCTCTAGCAAAATGGTTACGCAACGCTGAAGTTGCATCACGCAACATAACTAAAGCACCAAACTCCCAGTTTGGTACGTTGTCCAAAAATACACCTGGCGGACCTACATCGTTAGTAATATAACCGCCTGGTTTGTGCAATAACACTTCTGCAATATGTGCCAAGGTGTTGGTATAAACATAGCCAATAGGAATAGCATCGGTTTCGTGCGTTTCTTCGGCACGCTTTTCTGCCTCATCCATAATGTTAAATTGACCTGGCTCACTGCCCCACCAAGCACCTAAAATAATCATAACAACCATCACAATGATACCAAAAACACCAAACCCCCAGAGCGCGCCTCTGGATTTCATATCTTGCATTGTTTCCTGTGTCGCCATTTAGATAGCCTTCCAAAAAGTGATGAGGGGTAAATAAAATTTTACCGTCATTAATATTAAAACCTGTAGCTGCTGCAACGTTGCTAACTCAAATTAGTTGAAAAAAGAACTGAATCATTCACAGTATTTTTTATTTAAACACAGGGCATGGTATCAGGTTTTTTAATTTTTTGCTTACCACACCACGGACTAATCTGCTTTTTTTTTCGCACGTGGGTGTGTTTTATCATAAATTACAGCAAGATGCTGGAAATCTAAATGCGTGTAGATTTGTGTGGTACTGATATTACTATGCCCCAATAATTCTTGAACGGCGCGTAAGTCTTCGCTAGATTCTAATAAATGACTCGCAAAACAATGCCGTAGCATGTGCGGATGAACGGCTTCTGCTATGCCATGTTTTTTACACCATGCCGTTAAGCGTAGTTCCACATTGCGCGGCGACATTCGCACGCCTCGCGTAGAAATAAAGACTGCATGTTCGTGTGGCTTTGCCTTTTGCTGGCGCTGCGGCAACCATTGCGCAAGCGCCTGCAAAGCTTTACTGCCCACCGGAACCATTCTTGACTTCCCCCCTTTGCCTGCACGAATATGAATAAATCGGGCAGTAAAGTCAATATCCTGCAAATCTACTCCTGTTAATTCACTAAGCCGTATGCCTGATGAATAAAACAACTCAAACATAGCCAAATCACGCTGCTCAAGAATACTCTCAGGCTGTGCATCTAATAACCCCATTACCTGATCAACATCTAATACTTTAGGCAGTTTTTTAGGCGCTTTAGGGGCTCTTAATACCGTTGCAGGGTTACTCTCAACGCAATTATTTTTTAACAGAAACGCATAAAAACTTCGTATTGCTGATAGCTCCCGCTGCACACTTTTTGCCCCTAAACCTGAGCGATGACGTTGGCCTATGTACATTCGCAACTGCGCCGTGCTTAACGCTGCCCACGCCAACGTTTGCATGCCTTCGCAATAGTGCTGAAGCTGCCCAATATCGCGCTGATAACTTTTTATAGTGTGCACTGAGGCACGTTTTTCATAGGTAAGGTAAGCGATAAAATTATTAACACTTGAGCCTAACTCAGTATTCATCGACATATTGACTTAACAAAGAAATCAGTCGTGTGCCAATTAACTCACTCAATTGGGTTAAAAATAAATTACCCATACTAAAATGAAAGCGCTCCGCCTCGGTACTGCCGATAGCTAAAACGCCTTCTAACTCTGTAAATATCATAGGAATAATTGCGCACGATTGTACCTGCATGGCATTACTACCAAACAAAAGTCGTGCTTGAGCTAGACTTGGGCAACCACAAAAAACCTCATTTAACAGTAACTCTTTGTTAAATGCGTGCAACTCATGGCTATCAGGCTCAAGAAAGAGTGAAGACGTTGACCACTCGCGGTTAGTTTTGACAATGCGTAACGACATAAAATCAGTATGAAAATAATCCGTCAACACGATATTGAGATTTTCTATGACCTCACGCAAGGTTGAGGCGTCTAATAATGCTAACGTTAATTTATGCATACGTAACATTGACGTATCATTTTCTCTCGCAATTTCAATGAGTGAGGTTAATTGGCTTTCCATTTCATGATGACGGCTCCTAAACACTTCCAATTGCTTGGCAATTAAAGAAACAGCTGCACCACTGGGGTGAGGAATATTAATTTTTTCCAATAAATCAAGATGATTATTAAAAAATTCTGGATGCTGTTGTAAAAATAAAGTCACTTCACGTTCAGATAATCCCAGTGAAACCAATTCATTGGCGAACGGTATTTTACCTTCAAATACCGACACGGCCGGCCCATTCATGAATACTGGCTCACCTCGCCCAGCCCAACTGATGTTCAACAATCCTCCAGGTAACTCAACAACCACCTCAGCATCTAACGCATTCTGCTCAATGCCAATAACCACAGCTGCACAGGCACCACTGCCACACGCTAAGGTTTCAGCCGCGCCACGCTCATAGACGCGCAACTTAATATGTTGGCGATCGATAATTTGCATAAAACCGATATTAGCGCGTTCAGGGAACATAGAATGACGCTCAAGCGCATACCCCAAGTCAGTAACCGCCGCCGTCGTCACATCATTTACCTGAAGAACTGCATGAGGATTACCCATGGACACTGCCCCAAAGGCTTTTTCAACCTCATTTAATTTAACTGTATAAAATTTAGACTCTTGCTCGGCAAGCAAAGGAATGTGCTCGGGTGCATGCTTTGGAATACCCATATTTACCGTGATTGATTCGTTCTCGGCAAAGGCTAAGACCAACACACCACTACGCGTTTCAACGGTTATGACCGATTTGTCAGTCAATTTTTTATCACGTACAAAACGCGCAAAACACCGCGCACCATTTCCACACTGAGAGACTTCACTGCCATCTGCATTAAAAATACGGTATTTAAAATCAGCCTGTGCAGACTGTGGTTTTTCAACTAACAATAGCTGATCAAACCCAATGCCAAAATGGCGATCCGACAACCCACAAATAAACGCCGGTGTGAATTCTACCGCTTGATTTATTGCATCTATCACAACAAAATCATTACCTAAACCTTGCATCTTTGTGAAATTAATCATTTTTTTACTTTCAAAATAGTATAAACACACGCAGCAAATCGTGCTTAGCTCACAGCAAGCTAAAACACGTCAGCCAGCCAAAAAAAGAAAAGACATGCTCTTCACATGTGGCAACGGCATATCACTAAACATAGCTTATTACTCCTCTATGTTTAATGACATGCACGAATAATTTGCCAGTGTAATGTATCGACAAACACAGCTAAACTTTGATTAATTTTCTAAAGCCCACCTACAGCGTTAGTCCTTTTAGTTAAACGCTTGTTGGTATTGATAGCACAGACTAAACGTGTTATTGCCGTAAATCTTTTAACGCCCTGACGATATCAGTATGCTCAGCAACCACTTCAATACTAAAACCTAATTTTTTCATTAAGCTCAACATTGCAACATTAGCACTTAATATTTCTGCTTCAAAAAAAGTAATGCCTTGATTTTTAGCCGTTTGCATTAAAATTTTCATAAGTTTTGCGCCCACACCTAAGCCCTGACAATCATCAGCAACGACTAAGGCAAAATCTGCTGAATACCCATCAGGATTTTTCATATACCGACCCACACCTAATTCTGCGGGCATATTGGCATCTTCAGTTATCGCCACAAAGGCCATTTCACGATCATAATCAATTTGTGTAAAACGGACGATCATCTCAGGGGTTAATTCATGCAAATCCTTCATAAAACGAAAATATTTAGTTTTATCAGATAAGCGATGCATAAAGTTCTGCTCAAGCATTGCATCCTCAGGGCGAATCGGGCGAACGGTAATATTTACGCCATTTTTTAATTGCTGATAGTCAATCAATTCATGTGGATAAGGATGAATTGCCAAGTGTGCATACGGACTTAATTGATGCACAGTCTCTGCTTTAATACGCGCATCAACAGCAATAGCGCCGTGTGCATCAACAATTAACGGATTAATATCTAACTCAATAATTTCTGGTAACTCGCTAACCATGCTGGATATATTAAGTAACACCTCAATCAGGGCGGCCATATTGGCCGCAGGTAATTGACGAAAGACCTGTAAATATTTGGCTGCTTTGGTGCGTGCAATCATTTGCTCAACCATATACACATTTAACGGTGGTAGCGCTACGGCACTGTCATTTAAGATTTCCACCATTGTCCCACCCAAACCTACACTTATTGCTGGGCCAAATACTGGATCGCGCACAACTCCCACCATTAATTCACGACCGCTGCTGGATTTAAACATAGGCTCTACAGTCATCCCCACCACCTCAGTTTCAGGGTATTTTTGCTTAATCTCAGCTTCCATTTCTAAAAAACACATAGAAATTTCATGCACACTTGCGATATTTAATTTTACACCGCCAATATCAGATTTATGACTAAACTCAGGCATATTTACTTTTAATACCACAGGAAACCCCATGGTTTGCGCAGCAATCATGGCATCTTTGGCACTGGTCACTTTAATGGTTTGAGTAACGGGAATATGAAACGCCGATAAAATCGCTTTAGCTTCTTGTGCCGTTAATACCTGACGACCTTCCGCCAAAACACGTTCAATAATCAACCGCGCGCCCTGCACATCAGGCAACGTAGATTCTGCTCTGATCGAAGGTATTTGTTTTAATAAGCGTTGATTTTGGGTGAAATGCGTTAAAAATGAAAAGGCATCAACGGCCGTTTCTGGAGTAGAAAAATGTGCCACATTGCTATTGGCAAATAACTCCCTGCCTTGTTGAACTTTTGCACCGCCTGTCCACGAGGCTAACACAGGTTTAGTGCTAAGTTTGGCGGCATCGATAATACATTGCGCAACGTGCGTAGGCTCAGTCATGGCTTGTGGCGTTAAAATAACCAACACACCATCAATCTGCTCATCTGCCAAACAAACCGCCAAGGCGTTTTGATACCGATCAGAACTTGCGTCGCCCAAAATATCAATGGGATTTGCATGAGACCAATGCACCGGCAAGCTGCTATTTAACGCATCAATACTGCTTTGGCTTAAACTTGCCATACTGACACCTACATCTTCAGCACGATCCGTACTCATCACACCTGGCCCGCCTGCATTAGTAATGATTGCCAAACGATCACCATTAACAGTGTAGTTATTAGCCAAGACTCGCGCCGCAGAAAATAATTCGGCAATACTGTACACACGCACCACACCTGCACGAGCAATGGCGGCATCAAAGACGCTATCACCCCCAACCATAGCCCCAGTGTGCGACATCGCCGCTTTACAGCCAGCCTCATGACGCCCTGATTTAATTAAAATAACTGGTTTTAAACGGGCCGCCGCTTTTAATCCACTTAAAAACCGACGCGCGTCACGAATCCCTTCAACATACATTAAAATCCCGGTTGTTTTTGTATCCGTCGCCAAAAAATCCAGCACCTCACCAAAATCAATATCTGCCGCACCGCCCATGGACACGACAGTTGAAAAGCCAATATCCTGACATTTTGCCCAATCTAAAATCGCCGTACACACCGCACCTGACTGTGATAGCAACGCTAAATTACCGTCTTTAACCACGCCATCACCAAACGTAGCATTTAAATAGCCACTGGGACGCACCACTCCCAAACAATTTGGCCCAATTAAACGTATGCCAAAACGCTGCGCAATGCCTAACACTTCTTGCTGAAGACGTATTCCTTCCTCACCTAATTCACCAAAACCTGCGGTAATAATAATCACCGATTTCACACCTTTTTCGCCGCATTGACGCATTACGCTTGGCACTGAAGGTGCAGGTGTAGCCACCACGACAAGATCAATATCACCTTGAATTGCCTTGAGTTCTGGATAGGCTTTTACGCCTAATAACACCTCATGTTTATGATTGACTGGATATAATTCACCCTTAAATCCGGCTTCCTGCATATTAATAAACAACCGATAACCCACGCTATCAGGTCGTTCAGAAGCACCCACAATGGCGACTGACTGCGGGGTAAAAAAATGCTTTAGATAATGAGGGCCCATAAATACTCCATAAAATAATGTAATAATAATAATGATGACGTTAACTAGGCTTGTGCATAAGCGCTGGACACACGTCCCACAGCTTAACTGTGGGCAGTATCAGCTAAGCACGATAAAATCGTGTGACTGTCCCCTGTCTAGGAATTTAATTGCTTAATTTTTATAAACATGATTTTTGATTACCAAGACACCCTTCTGGCAAAACTTTCATAAATGGAATACGTAGATTTAAGCTTGCCCTAGCGGGTCAGGTGGATTTCAATTTGATAAAATGGAATGACAATATTTAGTCACACATCAAGAACAACGACCGAGTAACAAATAACTATGTGTGGCAAGAACCACTCGCTCAAACGATGCCAGTCAGGTATGCAGACTTTGCCCTCATTAATGCTACTAAATTTTGCACTGCTTGCGCACGATGACTAAACGTATTTTTAATTTCTGGCGCTAATTCTGCCGCTGTACAGTGCAGAGCTGGCACCCAAAAGACTGGATCATAGCCAAAGCCCTGTACGCCATGCGCCTGCGTAGTAATGCTTCCTTCCCACACGCCTTGCGCAATGAGTGGACAGGGATCTTCTGCATGCTCTACATACACCATCACACAGATAAAACGTGCCCTGCGCTGAGACGCTGGCACGGCCTGCAACACAGTTAATAAATGCTGTATATTTTCAGCATCTGTCGCCACAGCACTTCTAAAACGCGCCGACCTTACGCCAGGCGCACCCTTTAAGGCATCCACCATGATGCCAGAATCATCAGCAATGGCAGGTAACTGCGCATGCAATGCCGCATGTCGGGCTTTTAATAAGGCATTTTCCACAAAAGTACAGGCAGGCTCAGGACACGCGTCGATACCAAAAACAGACTGCGTTAACACCTGAACACCTGTCAGCAACGCCTGGATTTCTTTGATTTTTCCTTGATTATTACTGGCCAACACTATCTGCGCTGAGTCTGTCATTATTCTGCCATCCCTAAGGCAAGCCGTTGTTTTGCTAATAATAGTTGAATACCTTGACCGGCAAGCAGCAGCATTGCATCAAGCTCTTCTTTTCTAAAGGCATGACCTTCAGCCGTGCCTTGCACCTCAATAAACGCGCCAGCCTCGTTCATGACCACGTTCATATCCGTTTCGGCTTGACTGTCTTCTGCATAATCTAAATCCAATACAGGCACGCCATTATAAATGCCCACAGACACTGAGCCGACTTGGCCGTGCAAAGGACTTGCCTTAATCAATTTACGTTGCTGCATGGTTTTAACCGCTAAGGCTAAGGCAACAAAGCCCCCTGTAACGGACGCGGTGCGTGTTCCCCCATCGGCTTGTAAGACATCGCAATCAATCGTGATGGTATGTTCGCCTAAGGCTTTTAAATCCACCGCTGCACGCAACGACCGACCAATTAAACGTTGAATCTCCATGGTTCTTCCACCTTGTTTACCAAAACTGGCTTCTCTTCCCATACGACTGTGCGTAGAACGTGGCAACATACCGTATTCAGCTGTTATCCAACCCTCACCTTTGCCCTTTAAAAAACGTGGAACGTGTCTATCAACACTGGCATTACACAACACACGTGTATCACCAAATTCAACCAGCACAGAACCCTCGGCATGTTTGGTATACCCGCAGGTAAAAGTAATATCTCTTAATTGGTCTGGCTTACGTCCGCTAGGTCTCATGATTTAATTCCAAAAATAAATCGATAAAGTATACCCGAAATACCTATAATTTCAGCGTATGTATGTTTGTATGCTGCATTATGCCTATGCACGGCGTCACAGCCCTTAAGTTAAGCGCAATGCCGAATGGTGGCGTGGTCTGATTTAAAGCACCTACCATGCTCATTATAAGCCTCACCGTCACCACGGAACCCAATAGCGTTAGCCCTTGGTTATCAAGGCTGACACCTGATTACTTCTGCTTACAGCAACTTTTTTAAAGCAACCAATGACCTTATCAACACATAAAACCCTAATGTGGTTTAGACAAGATTTACGCACTTATGATAACCCTGCGTTAGTTACCGCCTGTTTAAGTGGGGCGGTATTTCCTGTGTATATTCACGACTGCTCGCATGCTATGGACGCTGCGTTAGGTGCGGCAAGTCAATGGTGGCTTCAGCATTCTTTACTGGCACTTAACAAGGCACTTAAGCATACCTTAACTGTGGTCAGTGGCGATCCATTGCCTCAGTTACTGGCTTTACTTGCCCACACGGGTGCAACACAAGTGGTGTGGAATCGTAGCTACGAACCTTGGCAAATACACCGCGATAAACACATTAAAGCCTACCTTAAACAAGCAGGCTTCACGGTACACAGTTTTAACGGCAGTTTACTGTGGGAACCCTGGCAGATTTTGACTAAAGCGGGAACAGCATACAAAGTCTTCACGCCGTTCTATCGCAAAGGCTGCTTAACTGCCCCCGCGCCACGCTTACCCCTTGACGCACCAATAAACCCTGCGTATCAAGCTATAGCTGAGTTAAATCAAGGCATTGACAGTCTGGGTTTGCTACCTAAAATTAAGTGGTATCACACGATAGCCCAGCACTGGAAGCCAGGTGAACAGGCCGCTCAACAGCAGCTTGCCGCTTTTTTAGCCAAGGGGCTTCAACAGTATCCAGACGCACGCAATATTCCCAGCCTTAATGGTACATCTTCGTTAAGCCCATATTTACATTTTGGAGAATTATCCATTCATCAGCTATGGCATACCGTGTTAACTCACGCGTCAAGCTGTTCAGAACATAACGCTAACGACTGTTTTTTAAGCGAATTAGGCTGGCGAGAATTTAGTCATTACCAGCTGTATCATTTCCCAGACTTACCCAGCAAAAATTTTAACGAGAAATTTAATAACTTTCCTTGGCAGCCAGCAGATGAAAAATTACGTGCTTGGCAACGGGGACAAACGGGCGTACCTATTATTGATGCAGGCATGCGTGAACTTTGGCACACTGGTTTTATGCATAATCGTGTGCGCATGCTGGTTGGCTCATATTTAGTTAAAAACCTGCGCATTCATTGGCAACAGGGTGCGGCGTGGTTTTGGGATTGTTTAGTGGATGCCGATTTAGCTGCAAATAGTGCAAGCTGGCAATGGGTTGCAGGTTCCGGTGCAGATGCAGCACCTTATTTCAGGATTTTTAACCCTGTCTTACAAGGAGAAAAATTTGATCCCCACGGCACTTATGTGCGTCATTACTGCCCAGAGCTTAAACACCTGCCCAACGCGTTTATTCACCGTCCTTGGGAAGCACCGTTATCCATACTTAGCCACGCTGGCATTACGCTAGGGCAAACGTATCCTTACCCATTGGTAGACTTACCCTTGTCCAGATTGCATGCCTTAGAAGCTTATCAAGCTATTAAAAATAAGCGTAGCACTGAGTAAATTAGGCAAAATGTGGCGGTTCAGCCATTAAGCATAGGAATCTACAGCCAAAGTAATGGCGTCATAAGCAAGCATTAAAGTCTACGTTGCCATGCTTAGGGCGCGATAATAGCAAGACGACTGCCTCTTGCAGTGCTAATGACATCAATCCGTACCGCCATTTGTTCTTTCAACTCAGACACGTGGGAGATAATGCCAATCATCCGACCACTGGCTTGCAGGTCGATTAAGGTTCTAATAGCTAAGTCCAATGATTCAGGATCAAGGCTGCCAAAGCCTTCATCGATAAACAAAGCATCCAACTTGATGCCACCTGCATAAGACTGCACAACATCAGACAAACCCAGTGCCAAAGACAAGGCGGCCATGAACGACTCACCTCCCGACAATGTTGCCACCGAACGATTTTTGCCAGAGTAACTATCTTCAACTTCCAGCTCCAGTCCTGAGGCTTTATTCCCTTTCGTTCGATCATTTTTATGCACCAACTGATAACGACCTTTGCTCATACTATGCAGTCGCTGTGAAGCTTGGATGAGGACATCTTCCAATAACGTGCTCAGTACAAAGCGTTGCAGGCTGATGCGGTCACCCGTTTGTCCATTAGCAACGTCACTTAAGGTGCCATAAATTTGATAGCGCGCATCCAACGCAGCATTTTTTTCGTGCGCACTGGCAAGTTTGCGTTGCACTGCAAGTAACTGGTTATGGCGTTCTTGCAAGGTTTGCCATGCCAACTCATAGGCACTAAGGGCAGTGCTTTTCTCAATAAGTTCCGCCTCGAGTTTGTCCAACTCAGGCCGTGACTGCCCTATTAACTCTGCTTGAAGTTGATCGACTGCACCGTGCACATTTGCGAGTTCAGAGTAGTAGCTTTCAATGTGGCGTTGTAACAAATGCTGCTCGTCATCGCTAAGTAAGGCCGCGTGGAAGTCGTCAAAATTGGCAAACGTACTGGTTCTTAACGCGAGCGTCCACGCGGCTTCAGTCTGATTAGCATCGTGTTGCACGCTATCACGCTGCTGACCTAAGGTGGCTAGATTAGAGCATGCGCTAGCTAGCTGGTTGGACTTGTCCGTGACATCGGTTTGTGCCAGTGTGACCGCCGCAGTTAGTTTTTTAATCTTAGCAAGCAAGGCATTAATCGCATTACTTACTACCTGAACATCACGGTACGCAGCGGGCACCAGTTTTTCCAACTGCAGCACATTAGCACGCGCCGTAATCACGTCATTATTCGCTACTTTCGCCTGAGTTTCCGACACGGCAAGCGTTTCTACCAACTCAGTCAAGTGCTGGTTTAGTTTGGCATGGTGCTGGATGCGCTGCTTCTGTTCGGTTTGCTGTCTTAGCAAGCTGTCAACCTCAGCCTGTTTAGTCTGGTAAGTGTGCCCAATGTCGGTTAATGCTTGCTGGGCAATAGCGCCTAATTGAACGGTCAATTGGTTTACTTCATTACCTAGACTCACGAGATCCAGATGGAGTGTGTCATAGCTTGCTTTTGCTCTATCCAATGCTTTACGTGACTGCTCCTCTGTGGCTCTGGCGCTGTCTACGTGCTGCTTGGTAACAAGCTCGGCAGCCTTAACGGCATGGGCAGGAAGAGGATGAACCGTGCTACCGCACACGGGACAAGGCTGATCGACCTGAAGTTCCTGTGCAAGTAAGGCAGCTTGCCCCGTGTGCCACGCCAATTCTGTTTGACGCGCCTTGGTTTGCATGGTGTCTAAGGTGCTTAGGCTGCGTTGATAAGCCTCCAGTAACTTAGCTTCGTGCTGTGCTAAGTCGCGTTGTTTGCCGCGTTTGTCTTCCAGCTGTTTGCATTGTTCATAACCCACCCGATAGGCTTCCAAAGCAATCTGTCGACTTGCCAAGCACTCCAACACCTGCGCACTTTGCTCAATATGGGCAGCGGTGGTTTTCTGTTCGGCGACCACCGCGTCTCTGGTTGTTAACTGCTTATTAACCGCATCTTGGCAGAGCGTGAAGCGCTGCTCCACCGCCGTCAAATTGGTTTGCGCGTGCAACAACTCAGCACCTCGACCCTGATACTGATTAAGTTCTATCTGCTGCGTCTTTAAGGAGTCAACTTCAGTGAAAGCCGTTTGGGCTGCCTGCCAGTGCTGTTCAGCATCACGCTTTGCCACTGTCGCCTTTGCCACAGCCTGTTCACTGTCATTAAGAAGCTGAGTTAATTTTTGTAGTGCGCTTGCTTTTTCTTGATACGACTGATGAACAGGCTTAATTTTCTGATGGTTTAGCGCAGCAGCCAAGCGTATTCGCTTGGTATCAATTAACGATTGCTGGGCTTTTTTCTGAGCCAGTTCAGTGTGTTTAGTAGTTAAGGCAGCGAAGCGTTGATTTAATACCAGTGCCTGATCTTTGGCGTTACTCGCCTGCAACAGTGCTTGTTGAGCATCGCCTTTCTGTTGTAACGCAACCGCCAAGGCGGGCTTAAGCTGGCTCAGCTCATCATTAATTGCCGCATCCGACGGTGCTTCAACACTTTGCAAAAGACCCCTAATTTGCTGTTGATGCTGCTCTACCTCCTGTTTTATCCCCACTGCCTGTGCTTTCAATTGCTCTTCGATACGCTTATAAATTTGCGTTTGAAATAATTGGCTGAAGATTTTTTCACGGTCACTGGAGCCTGCCATCAACAATTCGCGAAACTTACCTTGCGGCAACACCATCACTTGGCGAAATTGCTCAACATTTAAACCAATGCGTTGACGGATTTCATTGGTGACATCGCTGACACTTTTTGCAACGAGCAAGATATCGCCATGCTCTGCATCAAGCTGCCACAATTGCGCTTGGGCTTGCTGAACGGTAATACCGTCACCACGCTTTGCTGGCCGCTCCTGAAGTGGCACACGCCGCACCCGGTAACAGGTTGTGCCCAACTGAAAGTCCAGTTGCACTTCGGTCAGCAGCGCAACATCAGCATAATCACAGCGCATTTGTGCAGGCTCACGCTCAGCACCTGTGGTTTGTCCGTAAAGTGCCACGCAGATGGCATCCAATAACGAGCTTTTGCCTGCGCCCGTCGGACCATTGATAAGAAATAAGGGATGCTTGCCCAATCGAGTGAAATCAATGGTTTCACGCTGTGCGAAAGGGCCAAAGGCTTGCAATGTTAAATGTAATGGCTTCACCCTTGTGCTCCTTTATGAATATCTGTCAGGGTAGCGTTAAGTGCCAACTCTTGAGCAGGTGTTAAGACTTGACCATGGGTTTGTTCAAAGAAATCACGGAACATGTCCAATTCATTGTGTTTTTTCCTATCCCGCGTAATGGTCTGTTCGGACATGGCTAACATACCTGGTTTTTCAAGGTGCAGCACATTGGGATACACCTGCCGCAATTTACCCATAGGATCAAGCAAGGCGTGTTTATCGGTTAAGCGCACCAGCAAATAATCGTCTTGATGCGGATCGGTTTTGCCTTGTTCCAGCAAGACATTCAACTCGCCCTCCAGAATACGCATGTCGCGTAGTGGCTGCAGAGGCAAATGCGTAGCGGAGTGCATACCCTCAGCATTCATTTCCACCAAGGTAACGCCTTTGCGTTGATGTTGCTCGGAGAAGCTGTATTTCAAAATTGAACCAGAGTAGCGAATTTGCCGCTCACCCTTGTGCTGTGGGCTGTGCAAATGACCCAGTGCCACATAATCAAAGCCAGTAAACACATCGATACTAATGCGATCAGCGCCGCCAATTGAGAGCGGCCGTTCTGATTCTGATTCATCCCAGCCCTCAACAAAACAATGGCTAATCAGGACACAAGGCACGTCCGTAGGTTTAGTGCTGATAATTTGCTCAACCAGATAACGGTGAGCTTGGTCATGGGTAGATACCTCAACGTCGGGCTTAAAATGCGCGTTAACTGATTCAGGATCGGTGTAGGGAATACCAAAAAAACAAACCTCCTGCGCATTCCCCCGAATTCTTATTGGCTGGTTAAGCTGGCTTAGCTCTCCGATGATATGTAGCCCTGCTTGACGTAATTGCCTAGCACCAAAACGCAGCCGTTCAGCACTGTCGTGGTTGCCAGAAATAAGTAACACAGGAATGCCAAGCACGACACAAATTTCATTCAACACGTCGTCCAACAGCGTTACCGCCGCAGCAGGAGGCACAGAGCGATCATAAATATCCCCCGCAATCACTACCGCGTCCACGGCCTGCTGTTTAATGTGCTCAAGCAATTGCTGCAACACGTGCTTTTGGTCTTCCAATAACGAGACATTGTGGAAGTGCCGACCGATATGCCAATCTGATGTGTGGATAAATTTCATGCGCTGCGCTCTACTATTTATGTGTCAATTACTCGCCGTGATTGCGAGGGGTATCTAATAATAACTAGTTTTTAGCTAGGTTTTCTTTTATCGCGTTAATAATTTTCGGGCCTGTTCTGCTAGGTTTTTTTTACACGCTAGGCACGCTCCATTTACTTCTGGTGTAGTTTGCCAGCCACCACCTAAGGCTTTAAAGAGAGCAATATGCTGGGTAGAGAGATTAAGCTGACTACGAATTTCTTCGGCTTGAGCTTGTAAAGCGTTATGTTTATTTTGCAGTCTATCAAGATAACTCATTACCCCTGCTTGATAACGAGCGTCCGCTAAACTTACGGCGAGTTGCCGTGTTTGCACTACCCGAATAAGTGCATCATGCCGTGTAGTTTCTTCACTTAAGGTCACTAGCGCATCCTCAACTTCCTTGAAGGCTACCAAAATTACTTGTTGATACACTAACAATGCACGATCAAATTGCACTTCTTTACTTTTGATATTGGCATGTATTTTCCCCCAATTAAACAACGGCATGCTTAATGACGCGGCGGTCGACCACGATTTACCCAGTGGCGTCACGTCAGTTATACGCATATTTTGCAGCCCTAAAAAAGCCGTTAAGTTTAATTTTGGATAGAGCTCAGCAATGGCAATGCCTATAGAAGCATTGCTGGCAGCTAATTGACGTTCTGCTCGACGAATATCTGGCCTCCGTTTGAGCAAATCTGACGGTAAACTAGGAATGGTCGTGTCGTTAATCAATGCTAAAGAGGTGCTATTGTCTACATAACTAGGGAGTTCACTTGCGGTTACCCCCAGCAATAAACTGAGCGCATGTTTAGTTATGTCAATGTCTCGACTAATTTGCGTTATTTTAGCGTCACTTTCAGCAACGAAGGCATCACTCTCGGCAACGTCGAAAGTGCTACCTAAGCCAGAGTTTTCTCGTACCCGTATTAATTCACTACGTTGTTGCTGAATCTCTCGCTGCTGCTGGGCAACATGCAATAACGCACGATTTGCCTGTAATTCACTATAATTTCTTACAACCTCCGCTTGAAGCGTTATTAACACTGCGCGACTTGATTCTATCTCGGCCTCGACTAATGCATCTGCATTTTCTGCCGTGCGTTGCGCACCACCAAATAAATCTATTTCCCATTGCGCATCAAACCCACTTTGAAAAATACTGATCAGTTGATCCCCCACACCAAAACCACCCACAGATTGCGCTGAGGAGGTGCTGTTATTTAAGCGCTGACTAGCACTGCTTTTTACGGAGGCACTGGGCAAGCCTGCTGCATACACTACTAAGCGCTGCGCTCTCGCTTCGTTAATCCGCAAGAGTGCTTGTTTTAATTCTATATTCTGCTTAATTACGTCGGCAATTAAGTGGTTTAAGTTCGTATCATGAAAGCGTTCCCACCAGTTATCCGTGACGGGTTGTTGCTGAGCAACCGTGCCGCCTTGCCAGTGCTTGGGCACGTCAAGCTTAGGCGGATGATAATCAGGGCCTACGATCATGCATCCTGTTAAGGCTCCCAATAATACACTTAACCCTAGCGCTTTAATTATCATCATCATGAGCCTTAGTTATTGGTGTCTTCAAAGGTTTCAATAAATACGTCCATTTGCTGACCGACATACACGGGATATTGTTGCCCAGAAAACTGATAGAGCACTTGCAAGACGCGTGTGTCTACTCGCTCTGTGCTGTCGCCAGTTAACGATTTTTTGGGCACGACAAAGGGCTCAACATAGGCTAATGATAAGTCTGTTTTAAACGCTCGGTTGCCCCGTAAATAGGCAATGGCTTTGCCTTTTTTAGCAAACCGCCAGACATCATTTTCATCAATATCAACCCGAACGTGAAACGCGTCTAAATTTCCCAATAAAATAAGTGGCGTGGGTGCGCTGCCTGCTACGGCAAACTCGCCAGGTCGAACATTAACTTGCAGTATTTCACCGGCCATGGGCGCACGTATAATCAAACGGTCGAGCAAGACGTTAACATTGCCAAGCGCAGCCTCGGCTTGCTGAACACTTGATTGCGCACTGGTGGTGCGTGCACTGGCTACAAGCAAGGTATTATGTCGTTTCACTTTATCTTCTGCATTGATAGCACGCGCATCAGAGACCGCATTGAGGAGATCAAATAAAGTCTGTGCTTCTTGCTGGCTTGCGCGTGCCACGCCCAGCTCCGCTTTTGCTTTGGCTACGTCGGCTTCACGCATTAGTTTTTCTGCCAAGACTTCACGATTATCAAGATAAAATAACGCCTGACCTAGCTGAACTTTGTCGCCAACATGCACGGCTAACTTTGTCACTAAGCGTGATACGGGTGCGCCAATTGCAATATTTTGACTACTTGCTTCAACAATTCCTGACCCTGCGATGAAAGACGCAAAAGGTGCCGAGGCGGGCTGAGCAATTGCCGCTGCAATCGGTAAAGCTTGGTTTCCACTAATGGTGGAATACACCGCAAAAACCAAACCTAATAAAGATAAAACGGGCAGAATGTAGTTAACTTTCATATTTTTTAAAATTTCAATGAGGATTTAAATCTGTAAAAACATAGTTAAACAGTATGTTACAAAATTACTCAGAATGTAATAATGATTGTGATTATTTTAATCATTTAATAGAAACTGAGACCGCCAACTTAAAACTGAGCAATTGCTAGGTCATGCCTGACAACTTAAGCTTTGCTACGTAACACTATGCTTATTCAGCGTAGTCAGGTTTTTTATCATAATGAGAATCGCTACTCTTGCTGGCTTGCTGTTTGCAGATGCAATGATTTCATATAGAATTCGTCAACTTAACTTTATCTAATGGAGAACTTGTTGAGCATTTTAACGATTCTTGAATTTCCAGATAATCGCCTGCGAAAAAAAGCTGTTCCCGTCCACTCAGTGGACGAAAAAATTCAATCGCTAATCGACGATATGCTGGAAACCATGTACCAAGCCAATGGCATCGGTTTAGCAGCCACCCAAATTAATGTCCATCAACGCATTATTGTTATTGATATTAGTGAAGAAAAAAATGATCCTCTGTGCCTTATCAATCCTGAATTGTTAATCAAAGAAGGCAATAAAGATTCTGAAGAAGGCTGCCTGTCTGTCCCTGGCTTTTTTGAAAGCGTCAAACGCAGCGAACACATTCGTGTTAAAGCACTTGATAAATTTGGTCAACACTTTGAGCTTGAAGCCCAAGATTTACTTGCTGTGTGTATTCAACACGAAATGGATCATCTGGATGGAAAATTATTTGTTGATTATTTATCAACTTTAAAACGGCATCGCATTAAAGCAAAGCTACAAAAAATCCAACGCTTAGAAAAAAACGCCTCATGAATATTATTTTTGCTGGCACACCAGCGTTTGCAGTCCCAAGTTTACAAATGTTATTAACGGCTAATAAGCAAATCGCGGCGGTATACACGCAGCCTGACCGACCCTCTGGACGTGGTCGACAGTTGCATCCTAGCCCAATAAAAGAATTAGCATTACAGCATAATTTACCTGTTTATCAGCCATTATCGCTTAACGCGCAAGAGCACTGGCAACGTATCGAAGACCTTAAACCTGACCTAATGATTGTTGTCGCGTATGGCATGATTTTACCTCAGGCTGTGTTAGATATACCACGTCTAGGTTGCCTTAATGTGCATGGTTCGTTACTGCCCCGTTGGCGTGGTGCGGCACCTATTCAACGCGCAATCATGGCAGGTGATATTGAAACAGGTATTACGGTGATGCGTATTATTAAAAAATTAGATGCAGGTGATATGTTACATAAAGAAACCTACGCACTGTCTCCGCACGATACCTCCAGCACCGTGCACGATGCTCTTGCCGAACTGGGGGCACTCGGCTTAGCAAAAGTATTGGCACAACTCGCTAATAATACGCTGATGCCTGAACGGCAAGATGAAGACTTAGTTACCTATGCTGAAAAAATAAATAAAGCTGAAGCACCGCTAGATTGGCATCAATCCACGGCGCAGTTAATTAATAAAATTAGAGGCTTAAATGCTTGGCCGGTTGCCCAAACGCAGTTCCACGAGCATATTCTACGAATCTGGTTAGCAGAAACGATAACAAATCCTACAACAGGTTTATTACCTGGCTCAGTGACTATCGAAAATAAACACATCCATGTTGCAACAGGTGATGGGCAATTACGGTTACTTGAAGTACAGCTCCCAGGCGGCAAAAAAATATCCGCAGACGCATTTTTAAATGCCCACACACTTAACGGAGTAACATTGGGTTGAGCATAAATACACGATACATCGCAGCCCAGGTTTTAATTCACGTTTTAGATAATGGGCAATCCTTAACCCATGCGCTTGACCTTCACTTAAAAAAACTCACTTCCCCGAAAGATCAAGCCTTTGTGCAAGCCTTGTGTTATGGCGTATGCAGACATCTTGAACGACTAAATTTTATTCTTACGTGCTTGGCTCAAAAGCCAGTGAAAGATACTGAGGTAAAAGCACTTATTTACCTTGGTTTGTATCAATTAGCCTTCATGCGCGTCAAACCACACGCGGCTGTTTCAGAAACAGTATCCGCCTTAAAAAAGAACACCTGGGCTAAAGCCTTAATCAATGCGCTGCTTAGAGCTTATCTGCGCGAACGTGAGACCCTTGACGCTCAGGCTGATCAACACGCTAACACGCGTTACTCACACCCTAATTGGCTTATTGAAGCCATTACTAATGATTGGCCCGAGCAAAGCGTGGCAATATTGACCGCCAATAATCAACAAGCCCCTATGGTGCTGCGCGTTAATCAGACAAAAATCAGTCCGCCTGAGTATCTTGAGTTGCTTGCGCAACAGGCTATTGAGGCAGAAATTAGCACCGTTTGCCCCACTGCACTGCACCTTAAGCATCCTTGCGATATAACTCAATTGCCTAAATTTGCCGAAGGCTTTGTCTCAATTCAAGATACGGCTGCGCAACTGGCCGCCTCTTTATTAAATCTTGAAGCAGGGCAACGTGTTTTAGATGTATGCGCAGCCCCGGGCGGAAAAACCACTCATATTTTAGAGCTGGCTCCTAAGTGCTCCTTAACCGCTATTGATATCGACAATAAACGCATGGAGCGCGTAGTTGAAAATTTAACGCGCTTACAATTCACCGCAAAATTAATGACTGCTGATGCGCTCAACACAGCATCGTGGTGGGACGGCATCCTCTTTGAGCGCATTTTGCTGGACGCGCCGTGTTCTGCGTTAGGCGTCATCCGTCGTCATCCAGACATAAAGTATTTACGTCACGCTGACGACATAGCTGACTTGGTTCACCTACAAGCAGCGCTACTTCAGGCAATTTGGCCACTGTTAGCACCTAATGGCTTGCTGGTGTACGCCACCTGTTCAATTTTAAAGCAAGAAAATGAATTGCAAATTGAACACTTTATTGCAAAAACAGCTGATGCCGAACACGCTATTATTAATGCTGAGTGGGGCTGTGCTGGTCGTTATGGTCGCCAAATCCTTACTGGTGAGGCAAATATGGATGGCTTTTATTATGCTTGTTTGCATAAAAAATAATCTACGTCAGCACTGTTTACTTACTGTACTGTGGGTATTTTGCATGTGCTTATCCCCCATGAGTGATGCCGATGATTACCAAGCCCACATTAATAAAGTCAAGATTAGCGTAGTTGACGATGCCTATGTTGTTTCTGCACAGATTACCTACCAACTCAGTCCTGAAGCTCTGGAAGCATTGCAAAATGGTGTGCCTTTATTTTGGACTATTCGTATAAAAGCAGAACAACAGGTGTTTTTTCTTGCCAAAACACTGGTCGAACACAACCTTCATTATCAACTCAGATACCATGCCTTACTAAATATGTATCGTGTCAATAATGAAGAAACAGGGGAAACCTTTAATTTCTCACAGCTAGCCAACGCGCTAGCCTCCATATCACAGATAAAAGCACTGCCGGTTATTGCCCAACATGCCGTATCAACTCCAGCTGCGACCACCATTAAAATAAAAATAGTGTTTAATCTTGATGCGCTACCTCTTCCTTTGCGCCCCTTTGCTCGCCTTAATCACCAATGGTCACTTTCAAGTAACTGGACATCATGGCCACTCACAAAATAAATCCACGTATTAATTTTACTGTCATTATTTTGTTCAGTTTTATCTTACTGTCATTACAATTAATGAGCTCTGCAACCCAAGAATCTTCTGCATTGGGCGAGCTTTATTCGTGGCTTTTTCTCATTAATGCATTGGGTTCCATTGTGTTATTGGGTTTAGTTATTGCCAACATTATTACTCTTACTCAGCAATTTAAAAAAAAAGAAGCCGGGTCAAAATTAACCATAAGAATGCTGTCATTTTTTATCATTCTTGCGCTGTCGCCCACATCAATTGTGTTTTATTTTTCCATGCAGTTCTTACATCAAGGCATTGATAGCTGGTTTAATGTTGAAATTGATCGCGCTATGGAAGACTCGCTTGAATTAAGCCAAGCCTCTTTAGATCAGAGAATGCGCTGGCATTTAAAGCAAACACAACAGTTCACAACAATACTTGAATCAACGTCACCTAGCATGATGACGATGGAAATTGAGCAGTTAAGAAATCAATCCGAAGCATCAGAAATTACTCTTTTTTCGCGTCCTGGTAAAATCATTGCCTCAAGCAGCAATAATCCCAGCGATATTTTACCCAACCTTCCTGATGAATCCATTTGGCTACAATTAAGGCAAAATGAAGATTATGTGGCACTCACGCCATTGCATAAAAATGAGCTAATGATTCGTGTCATTATCAATATTAAAGCGCAACAACCTTATTATCTTCAAGCTCTGTACCCTGTTCCCGTAAGAATTGCCGACTTAGCTGATTCAGTTGAATTTGCTTTTGTGCGCTATAAAGAAATGCATTTTCTTAGGCATTCATTAAAACTCAGCTTTACGCTGGCCTTGTCACTTGTTTTACTGATGAGCTTACTCGCCGCTATTTGGGCCGCCTTTATCAGCATTAGGCATATTATTGCGCCCGTAAAGGAATTGGTTAAAGGCACGCAAGCGGTTGCTGCAGGACGTTATGATCAGCTTGTGCCGGTGACCGCCCACGATGATTTAGGTTTTTTAGTTGAATCCTTTAATGCCATGACGCAACGCATTGCTAAAGCACAAAATGAATCCCGTTTAGCAGGCGTTGAAATAGAAAATCAACGCGCTTACTTAGAAACTATTTTAGCGAATATAACGGCTGGTGTGATTAGCTTTGATGCTGCGTTTAACATACGCACAGTCAATCAAGCTGCGTACCGGATTTTTCATATTCCCGTTACGCATTTTATTGGTAGAAGCTTGCTGCAATTAACAGATAGTGCTATTGAATTATCTGAACCTTTAAAGTTACTGCAACGCTTACTGGAACAGGCAGATGATATTTGGGAACAACGTATTGCATTTTTAGGCGCTAAAGGTCGTCAAGAACTCCTTTGCCGAGGGACGCCGTTATTCTCACAAGAGGGGCTACGTATTGGTGCCGTCGTGGTATTTGATGATGTCACCGATTTAATTCAAGCACAAAAAAATGCAGCATGGGGGGAAGTGGCGCGACGCTTAGCGCATGAAATAAAAAATCCACTGACGCCAATTCAGCTTTCTGCTGAACGTTTGCAACATAAGCTTGCCGCTAAACTTGACGTTGCAGACGCCAATATGTTGCAACGTTCAACAAGAACTATTGTGCAACAAGTTGAAGCCATGAAAGAAATGGTGGATGATTTTTCAGAATATGCCAAACCTTCCAAAAAACAAACCGTCATTGTCGATTTATCACTATTAATTCAAGAAGTTTTAGCACTTTATGTATTAAAATCAGGGGTAAAATTTAAAACACATTTTCATTCAGAGACGTTACTCATCAATGGTGATCCAGTTAGTATTCGACAAATTCTCCATAATTTAATCAAAAATGCCTTAGAAGCAATTGAATCAAAAGGCACCATAGAAATACATTTACATCGCGTACAAAAAAACGACACGCACTTCATAGAAATCGCTCTGCACGACGATGGCCCTGGTATCAAAGAAGAGCATATTAAAGAAATTTTTGAACCCTACGTTACCACTAAAGCAAAAGGCACTGGCTTGGGCCTAACAATTGTAAAGAAAATAATTGAAGAACATGGCGGCGCCATTTGGGTTGATACACGTTGCCAAAAAGGGGCTGGCTTTATTCTTCAATTTCCTGCTTATCACGTAAAAAATTAATATCAAAAATGAATTTTACTAAACCGCGCATTCTTGTCGTTGATGATGAAACAGATATCTGTCAACTAGTCAGTGAAATATTAGAAGATGAAGGCTATGAAGTAACCATGGCAGAAAATGCTATTGCTGCAAAAAAATTAAAACAATCTAAGCAACCAAATTTAATTCTACTGGACATTTGGATGCCTGATATTGACGGCATTTCTTTATTAAAAGAATGGGTTGCAGAAGATCCTAAACTTTGTCCTGTGGTGATGATGTCAGGTCATGGCTCGGTGGAAACCGCTGTGGAAGCAACGCGCCTAGGTGCGTATGATTTCTTAGAAAAGCCCTTGTCATTAGCTAAATTATTATTAGTTGTTGATCACGCCCTAGCGTCTGGCAACCTTAAATCCGAGCAATTTGCTAGCAAGCATCAACAATCAATTAATGACATAGAACCTGTGGGAAAAAGTGCCACAGTAGCTCGCACTAAAGATCAACTTAAACGCTTGGCGCAGCATGATGCACGCATTTTATTAACGGGTGAAGCTGGGGTCGGCAAAGAGCTGTATGCACGCTATTTACATAATCACAGTCCACACCGAAAAGGCCTTTTTATTAATGTGTCTGTTGGCAGTATCTTTACGGAAAATGTTGCTGTGGAATTTTTTGGTAAAGAACACGACAATAAAATTTATCCTGGCTTTTTAGAGCAAGCAAACCACGGTACGTTGTTTTTAGCTGAAATAGCCGACATGGATAAAGAAACACAGCTTAAGCTTTATAGCACCTTAGCCTCTAACACATTTATGCGCATTGGCGGCAAGGAGTTAATCCATGTAGATATTAGAATCATTGCATCAACTCGAATTTCTTTGGATGTGGAAGTGAAGTCTAATCGCTTTCGACAAGATTTATATTATTTGCTAAATGAAATTACCTTAGAAATACAGCCTCTTAGAGAACATAACGAAGATATTCCAGCACTTTTGAGTTTTTATGTCGACTATTTTGTCAACCAAGATAAAGTCGCTTTTCGACGATTTTCAATGGCAGCACAAAATTACTTAAGAAATTATTATTGGCAAGGCAACGTAAGGGAATTAAAAAATTTAGTACAACAATTATTAATTTTGGGCGTAGGCGAGGATATTGAACTTGATGAAGTTAAAAACGCATTAGGAACAATGAATAGAAGCCTAAGCATCTCATCGCTCAGTCCAGATTTCTTTAATTTTCCACTTAGAGAGGCGCGCGATCATTTTGAAAAAGCCTACTTAGAATATCATTTTGAACGCTCAGGTGGGAGTGTCGCTAAATTATCAGCGGCTGTCGGCATAGAAAGAACCCATCTTTATCGTAAATTACATGCGTTAAACATAAAACTCTAACAAAAACTTATTGTAAATTTGCCGTTTATTAGTATAATCCTCGCTCTTATTTATTGAGATTTAATTGTAAAACGAATAGAAAACCAAAACGATGAAAACATTTAGTGCAAAACCAGCAGAAGTTAAGCGTGATTGGTACGTAGTTGATGCAGAAGGCAAGACGTTAGGTCGCCTTGCTTCTGAAATTGCACGTCGCCTACGCGGCAAGCATAAGCCAGAATATACGCCTCACGTTGATACGGGCGATTATATTATTGTTGTCAATGCTGAAAAAATAGGCGTGACTGGCAATAAAGAAAAAGACAAACTTTACCAACACCATACTGGCTATATTGGCAATTTAAAAACGACTACCCTTGGCAAATTAAGAAGCACATTTCCTGATCGCATTATTACAACAGCGGTCAAAGGAATGTTACCAAACAACCCTTTAGGGCGTGCAATGTTTAAAAAATTAAAAGTTTATGTGGGTCCTGAGCATGAACATCAAGCCCAACAGCCAAAATTTTTAGAATTATAAGCGAGTAAATCATGACAGCAGCTCAGTATTACGGAACCGGTCGTCGTAAAAGTGCAATTGCACGAGTTTACGCAACAAAAGGCACTGGAAAAATAACCATTAACTCGAAAACAATTGAAGATTACTTTGGCCGTAAAACTGACCAAATGGTATCTCGTCAACCGCTAGAATGCGTTGAAATGGTAAATAACTTTGATGTGAATGTGTTTGTAAAAGGCGGTGGCCCTTCAGGCCAGGCCGGCGCAATTCGTCACGGACTTACTCGCGCACTGATGGTATATGATGAAACATTACGCCCTGCACTTAGAAAAGCTGGGTTCGTAACGCGTGATTCTCGTATTGTTGAAAGAAAAAAAGTCGGCTTACACAAAGCAAGAAAACGTCCTCAGTACTCAAAACGTTAATATTTCTTTCTACTTATGTTAAGGGAGTTTTTAGATCGTATCTAAGCTCCCTTTTCATTTTTAAGCATTATCTACACTGCTTTCATCTTTAAGTAAGCAGTAATCAATCACATTGATCAATGATTTTTTTACTTAGCAATGTTAGAATCTATGAAAAAAATTACTATTGATTCAATGCATGCCAAAAGTTTCAAAAAACAACCCATTCACAGACACTATCCTGGAATTCAAAAGCAGCAGCTTTCCCGTTCCTGTTTTAATGCTTTCATCGAATGCATTAAATCTAATAGACACACAACTTCACACAAAAATTTCGCTTGCTCCAGAGTTCTTTAAAAATTCTCCCGTTGTATTTGATTTAAGTTTTTTAAACGAACAAGATCTATCAATTGATATTGAAGAATTAACTCGTGTCATTCAAAAAGCAGGATTATTACCTATTGGGATTCGCGGTGGTAATGAAGCGCAAAATAATAAAGCACTAGCGTTGCGCATTCCAGTTTACTCGCAATACCACAACTTACAGTCACCTAATACAACACCAAAAACGCCCTCACAACAAGAACCCGTCACAGCTAAAGAATCACAGACATTATTAATTACTCAGCCTGTTCGATCTGGACAGCGCGTATACTCAAACGGGGATTTGATTATTCTTTCTCAGGTCAGTCCGGGTGCAGAAATTTTAGCCGAAGGCAACATTCATGTATACAATAGCTTAAAAGGGCGTGTGTTAGCTGGCGTTTTGGGCAACACTAATGCGCGTATTTTTTGCTCAGACTTACAAGCAGAACTAATTTCTATTGCAGGAAATTATAAAATTAGCGAAGATTTGCAAGCGTTCTATCATAATAAGCCCGTACAAATCTATCTTCAAGAACATACCTTAATCATCCAAGATATTGACTAATAATCATCCAAAGGAACTATTTTGTGGCAAGAATAATCGTCGTAACCTCCGGTAAAGGAGGTGTTGGAAAAACAACTACCAGTGCAGCAGTATCAATGGGACTGGCAAAAAAGGGACATAAAACCGCAGTTATTGATTTTGATGTAGGGCTACGAAATCTCGACTTAATCATGGGCTGTGAACGACGAGTCGTCTATGACTTTGTTAATGTCATAAACGGTGAAGCAACACTTAATCAGGCATTAATACGCGACAAACATTGCGATAATCTTTATATACTCCCCGCCTCACAAACACGCGACAAAGATTCATTAAGTCTTGAAGGTGTGGGTAAAATATTAGACGAGCTGTCAAAAACCTTTGACTATATTGTTTGCGACTCGCCAGCGGGGATTGAAAAAGGTGCGCATTTAGCCATGTATTTTGCTGATGATGCCTTTGTAGTAACCAATCCTGAAGTCTCTTCAGTGCGTGATTCTGATCGTATGCTAGGTTTATTAGCAAGCAAATCACGTCGCGCTGAATTAAACGAAGAACCCATTAAAGAATACCTAATTCTCTCCCGCTACTCGCCAGATCGCGTTAAATTAGGTGAAATGTTAAGTGTAAATGACGTTCAAGAAATTCTATCGCTGCATTTATTAGGCGTGACTCCTGAATCAAAATCAGTTCTTAACGCATCAAATTCAGGCACACCAGTCATTCTAGATGAAAAAAGCGATGCAGGACAAGCCTACGCAGACATAGTTGCTCGCTATTTAGGAGAAGAGAAACCCCATCGATTTATTGACGAGAAAAAAGGATTGTTCGGAAAGCTATTTGGAGGTAAGTAGGTGAATTTACTAGATTATTTTAGATCAACCAGAACCAGTACAGCGGCCGTTGCAAAAGAAAGATTGCAAATACTTGTCGCTCACGAACGTTCGTCACGAAATCAGCCATCTTATTTACCGCAATTACAAAAAGAATTACTAGAAGTAATAAAAAAATACATTCACGTAGACCAAGAAGCTATTTCTTTTAATTTTGAACAAGACGATCATCAGGAAACGTTAGAGCTAAATATTGTACTTCCTGATCTTTCCCATAAAAAAAATTAACACTTTTTTACATTAATCTTCTATTTTTTAACTACTTCAAAGGTAATTTATATGCAACAAATCATTGGTGATGCCGCAGGAAAAGTTTGGGAATATCTTAATCAAAATGAATCAGCGAGTGTAACAAAAATTGCAAATGAAACTGGCATTGCAAAAACAGAATTGCAACGTGCGATTGGTTGGCTAGCAAAAGAAGATAAATTGATCTTTGACGTCAAAGGTCGAACTGAAACATTGTCATTAAAAAAATAATTCGCCTTAGCGCGTTATTTTAATCATTCCATTAAATTCGACAGTTAATTAATACAAAACCAACCATTAACTGTCGAGTTTTAATTTACTTACTCTGCTTTAGCAAGCTCTGCTCGCATTGCATCAATCACTTGCTTGTAATCTGGTTGATTAAAAATTGCTGAACCAGCAACAAACGTATCAGCCCCAGCAGCTTTAATCTCACGAATATTATCTACTTTTACGCCCCCATCAATTTCCAAACGAATATTCAAACCACTTTCATCAATACGCTGCCTTACTTGACGTAATTTTGTTAGGGCAGAAGGAATAAATGATTGCCCCCCAAAACCAGGATTTACAGACATTAACAAAATCATGTCAATTTTATCCATCACATAATCTAAATAATGCAACGGCGTTCCTGGGTTAAACACCAAGCCAGCTTGACAACCATTATCATGAATTAATTGTAAAGTACGATCTATATGAACAGATGCTTCAGGATGAAAAGTAATAATACTCGCGCCTGCTTTAGCAAAATCAGGAACAATACGATCAACGGGTTCAATCATTAAATGCACATCAATAGGTGCGGTAACACCATGCTTTCTTAAAGCTTCGCAGACTAACGGCCCAATGGTTAAATTTGGAACAAAATGATTATCCATTACATCAAAATGTACAACATCTGCGCCTGCTTCTAAAACCTTGTCAACCTCTTCCCCTAATTTTGCAAAATTCGCAGACAAAATTGAAGGAGCAATCCAATTTGAATTCATATTTTATTCCTCATTGTTATTAACTATGTTGTGTATTTACCAGCGATGCTTTGTTATACAATAGCTGTACTGCCTATCATACAGGAAAAAATAAGCGATGAAACTGGTCACTTTCTTACATAAGCAACATTCGCGACTAGGCGCTGTTATAGGCGATCAAATTATTGATTTCTCAGTACATTCAACGCTACCCAAATCACTCGTTGAATTTTTTGAGGCAGACATCGAAATACATCAACGTATGCAAGATATAATTCAGCAGGGTGTCACGCACTTTGTATTGTCAGAAGTTCAACTTCAAGCTCCCATTCCAAGACCTGGAAAATATTTAGGTGTGAGTTTAAATTATGCTGATCATATCCTTGAAACGGGTAAAGAAAAACCTCTTTACCCAAGTTTTTTTAACAAACAAAGCAGCGCAATTATCGGTCATTTAACGCCTATTCAGAAACCCAGAGTTTCCGATAAGCTTGATTATGAAGGCGAGCTTGCATTTATCATCGGCAAACGCTGCAAATACGTCCCTGTTCAGGAGGCGCACAAAGTTATTGGCGGCTTTACAATTGCTAATGATGTTTCAGTACGTGATTGGCAACAACACGCTGCTACCATGACAATTGGTAAATCGTTTGACACCTGCGGCCCATTAGGACCTTGGTTAGTCACGTCGGATGAAATTAAAAACCCGCATACGCTTTCAATAAAAACTTGGGTTGACGAAGAGTTACGCCAGCATGGCAATACTGATAATATGCTTTTTAATTGTTATGAATTAATCGCCTATCTTTCACAAGCCATGACCTTAGAGCCAGGCGATGTGATCACAACGGGCACTCCCGCAGGCGTAGGCGTATCGATGAACCCTCGCGGTTACTTAACAGCCGGACAAACCGTGCGTGTTGCAATAGAACAGCTTGGCGAACTTATCAACCCAATTATTCTTGAGCCTTAATCGCTCTTCTTGGTTATAAAGCAGACTAAAATATGACAATCTCCTTGCAATCACCTTCAGATATTTATGAAGACACCTTAAAGCAATTGCTCACTGAAGTAATGCAGCTTCGTCATGACGTTGAGGAACACGCCAGTTATCGATTATTAAAATACACGGCCTATTTTCATGATGGAATCATCACTAAAAGTGCCTGCAATCTTGCGCATTACCTAGCACTGAGACAATATGATCTACGGCATTTACAAGATAGATTGGCGCAAGCAGGATTATCATCCTTAGGGCGCTCTGAAGCGTCGGTGATGTCAACCTTAAATTCAGTTATTGAAATTTTGCAGCGAGCAACGGCTAAAAGCTATTCAGCGGATGAAAAAAAACCAACAGAATATGGTTTTAATCGCGGCCAACAATTATTGGATCAGCATAGCATTGAATTATTTGGCCCTTTTCATACTCACAGTAAGGTGCATGTTATGGTGACCTTAGCCACGGAAACAGCATGGGATTATGAATTAATCTTAGGCCTATTAACAAAAGGTATGACCTGCGCAAGAATTAATTGTGCGCATGATAATGCAACAATCTGGCGACAGATGATACGCAATGTGCGGCGTGCTGAAACAGAGACAGGCAAAATGTGCCGTATTTTGATGGATTTAGCAGGCCATAAAATTCGCACTGGTGCAGTTAAATTAGAACCCGCAGTGCATCATATTCAAATCAAAAAAAATGTATATGGGCAAAGTAATACTAAGACACAATTAATTTTAACGACCTTGCCACACAACTCAGAAACTAACGATGAAAGTAGTGCTTTATTTCATCTCCACATACCAGAGAATCTATTTAATGCCTTAACGCCACAAAGCCGACTTAGCTTTCTGGACGCACGAAATAAACAACGATATTTTACTGTTGATAAGCAATTATCAGCGACAAAATGGTTGGTCAATTGTCACCAAAGTAGTTATTTAATGTCAGCGTGTACTGTTCAATTAACTGAAGCGAATGCACCAGATACAGATGATAAAAACATCACATATACCTGTGGTGAATTCAGTGGCAAACCAATGGACATACGTTTAAACAAAAATGATTGTGTGATTTTAACTGAAAATGATATTGAAGGCGGTCCTGCTGAATATGATGCAAAGGGCAATGTACTCCACCCTGCGCATATTGGCTGTACCTTGTCGAACTTTAGTGAAAAACTAACTATTGGTCAGCCGGTTTGGATTGATGATGGCAAATTAGGCGGTATAGTGGAAACCATTGATACACAAGGCGTTTTTGTGCGCATTACTCAAGCACGCAGCCAAGGTGTGTCAATCCAAAGTGATAAAGGCATTAATTTTCCAGACTCAGACCTTAAGCTTTCACCGTTAAGCACTAAAGACTTACTTGATTTAGATTTTGCTGCGACGCATGCGGATTTAATTGGTTTTTCATTCGTAGAAAAATTATCAGACATGGAATACCTCGTTGCAGAACTTGCTAAACGTAACGCCTCGGATATTCCTATTATTGCAAAAATAGAAACAAATCTTGCCGTAAAAAATCTCCCAGATATTATTCTTGGCACCATTGGTAAGCATAGTTTGGGCATTATGATTGCACGCGGTGATCTCGCCGTTGAATTAGGCAGTGCACGCTTAGCGGAAATACAAGAAGAACTCTTGTGGGTATGTGAAGCTGCGCATGTCCCAGTAATTTGGGCAACCCAAGTATTAGAATCAATCGCTAAAAAGGGTGTGAAATCTCGCCCTGAATTTACTGATGCAGCCATGGCGGTAAGAGCAGAGTGTGTCATGTTAAATAAAGGCCCATATATTCTGGATGCTATTGAAGCTTTAATTAATGTCATGATTAGAATGCAAGAACATCAAAGAAAAAAGTTTTCTCGCTTACGTGCACTGCATTGGTGAGCCTCAACAAGCGATACACTGCAACTTTTTTAACCTTGGTACTATGTATTTAAGAAAGTTAATTATATTTTTTACGGTCAGTTCGTTTTCTATGTGCCTATTATTGCGCTGGTGTCCGCCGCCATTGAGCATGTTTATGCTCTATCAGCAAGTGGAAGATGTCGCGAATTTGCATACCCTGCCCCGCAGTATTGCTTATCGCTGGGTGAGTCGACATGACATCTCGGCATTTGCAGGAAGTGCAGTTATTGCCGCTGAAGATCAGCACTTTATTGCACATTATGGTTTTGATGTTAAGGCAATAAGTGCCGCATTCCACCATTATCAAAACGGACGATCCTTGCATGGCGCAAGCACGATAAGTCAGCAAACTGCTAAAAATTTGTTTTTAATTCCTGCTAAAAGTTGGCTTCGTAAAGGTTTAGAGGCATGGTTTACCTGTTTATTAGAATTACTTTGGGATAAACCGCGTATTTTAGAAATGTATATGAATATTGCAGAGTTTGGTGATCATCTTTATGGTATTGAGGCGGCTAGTCAGCATTATTTTGGTGTTTCAGCCAAGCAATTAACACGTGCCCAATGTGCATTATTAGCTGCGGTATTGCCTAATCCAAAAACACTTAATGTAGCCCATCCTTCTGCCTATGTACTGTCTCGACAACGCTGGATATTAAGACAAATGAGACCCTTACCTTAAATGGGCACCAACTTAAAACGCAAACGTAGCGATTAAACAATTTCAGGTGTGTTCGTTAGTGCGCTTGTTTCATGGTGGTCAGTAGGTTTTTTATGGTGTTGAGCAAGTGTTGTTGCTGGTCGATTGGAAGCTGCTTCAGCGCGTGTTCAAAATCACGCAAGCTAAACGCGGTATTAGTTGAGTCTCCAACAGCAGTTGGGCGGCAATCAGAGAGAATTTTCTCCAGTGCTTGATGAGCATCATTTAAAGGAAAAGTTGCAGTAAGCACTTCTTTCAGCATTGTTTTAACGCGAATATAAAGTTTATCCTGACTAATTAACATGCCATCAAACAATGCTTTTGCCTCAGTGGTATTAACACCCTTACGTTTAGAATCAGGAAACGTGCGCATTACTAAGGTAACGGCAGCTTGTTTATCAAGTTGGTATTCCATTTCAAATTGACGGTCTTGCGAAGCAATAAAACTATCTGAATCAATAATTACCTGCAAGCTTTGCTGCCTACACATAATCGTTATTTTTAAATCATCATATAAACCGCGCGGTAAAGTAGGGGACGTCACGCTGCTGTATGCTTCATTACTAAGACGATCGACGTCTTGATGATACTGCCAAGACTCCGCACTAACAGCCGTGGTGGCGAGGCTAACGAGCAACAACAATAAACCAAACTGTGCAGATTTTTTAAACAGAGGCAAACAAAACATGATGGCAATTCTCCTAAGCACAAGGCATTATGGGGGGAAGGTTTTTTTAGTTATTTTAAGCCAGTGCCATACGAACATCAGACGCTAGACAACGACAACGCTATTGTATTATGCCGTGTTTTACTCGTTAACCCGATGATATCCCGTTGAGCAGCTAACTGTATTTCTATTCAACTAACTTAACCACCTGATAACACAATGGAAAATCAAGACACTACTGTTAATGAATTTGATGTCGTGAGCACACCAATTAATAAAGGTGTGACCTTATTAGAAGCCAGTGCAGGTACCGGCAAAACCTTCGCACTTGCTATGCTGGTGCTACGATTAGTGGTGGAAGAAGCACGGCTTTTAGAAAATATTTTAGTGGTTACTTTTACCAAAGCCGCCACGGAAGAGCTAAAAACACGGATAAGAAATCGTCTAGCTACCGCTCAAAAAGCATTAACGAGTGCAGAGGGTACACCAGAATTAGACGAGAAACTTACCCAATGGTTAATTCATGTTCAACTCACGTTGAAGTTGCCCAAAATAAAAATTCAACAGCGCTTAAACCAAGCATTACTCGACATTGATCGGGCAGCAATTTTTACGATTCATGGTTTTTGTCAACGAGTTTTACGCGAGCATGCTTTAGAAAGTGGACAGTTATTTAATGTCGAGTTAAGTGCCAATATTGACGCTATTAAACAAGCCTGTGCTGATGATTTCTGGCGTAAACAGATGTATGAACGTTCAGTTTTTGAGGTGGGGTTGTTAACATCGCACTTTAAAACACCAGACGCATTACTTAATAGTGTGACGAGGTTTCCAGCAGCAGCGTTTAGCGCACACACGCCTCTACAAGTAACACCAGATTTTCAACAACATCATGATATCAACAAGCAATTAGCGCTTATCAAAGAATTAGCTGAAAATGTAGCAGTGGAGTTTTATAGCTGTTTTGATAAAATTAAGACCGCCTTAGTAGATTCTAAAGATTCTTTTAAATCTACGTATGATACTGAATTTACAACCTACGCACCGATGTTACAGGCGTGGATAGAAGGGGATCACGCGCAACTTCCGCCCGCAAAAGCGTTTACCTTATTTACCAGCAGCTCCATAAAAGAAGGGTTAAATGGAAACAAATTTAGAGCCAATAAAAACCAACAGAGTGACGAGCGTAAGCAAGTTTTCATTGAACAGTTAGCTTTAAATAACACCTTACTCACGCAATTAAATACAGCGAAACTCGCCTTATCTTTAACTTTTCGTTGCGCATTATTAGAGACTTTAAGACTTGAGCTAACTCAACGCGGCAAAGAACTCAATGTCTTATCATTTGATGATTTAATTATTCGCTTAGCCGAAGCCTTGAAAAGTGAAAAAGCCGCCAACTTAACGCAAGCCTTACGCACCCGTTTTACGGCTGCCTTAATTGATGAATTTCAAGATACTGATGATGACCAATGGTTTATTTTCTCAACGCTTTTTAATTGCGATACGCATGAGTTATTTTTAATAGGCGATCCTAAACAAGCTATTTATAAATTTCGCGGAGCTGATATTTATTCCTATTTAGCTGCACAAAAAACCGCCAAGCAGCGCTATACCTTAGGCGAAAATTGGCGCTCACATCCTGAGTTAGTGGCGGCTGTGAATAGTTTATTTAAGCGTGACAACGTGTTTTGTTTAACAGATTTAGTCTTTAAGACAGTTCGTCCAGCTAAGTCGGCAACCGAAGCTTACTTAAGTCTTGCAGGTAAGCCCATCAAGCCTTTGCAGCTTTGGCAATTAAACCAGTGCTCAGACAAAAAATCATATTGGTCTTCAGCAGAAGCCGACCCTCAACTTCAGCAAGCCGTAGTCAATGAAATAGTACGCTTATTAACAGAAGACGTGACACTACAGCCCGCAAACATTAAGTTGCAACCCAGCGATATAGCCATATTGGTAAAATCTAACAACCAAGCCAACGCATATCAACAAGCTCTGCTAGCCACGGGGGTGCCGGCGTTGATCAACAGCAATGAATCAGTTTTCACCTCGCCTGAAGCAGAAGCGTTATTGACAATATTGCACGCAGTAGTCAAACCTAATGACCTAGGCTTATTAAGACAAGCGTTAAGTTGTGCTTGGTACGGCATGGATGGGCAAGCCTTATACCAATTATTTAACCATGACATTGCCATGGATAATTACTTACTTGAGTTTGCCGAATACCATCAAAACTGGCTACAACAAGGTGTGTTGGCAATGATGATGAAGCTATTGACACATCCCAAAATAATCGCCCACTTACCTAAATGTCGCGCAGCAGAGCGCGTGATTACTAATATTTATCATTTAATAGAACTGCTACAACAGGCCGTACATGAAGAATATCTTGGCCTCAATAAAACCGTGCAATGGCTAGAAAGTCGTATTATTGAGGCAAAAGAATCGAAAGACTGTGACGAGCATCATGTGTTACGTTTAGAAAGTGATGCAAATGCCGTGCAAATCATCACCATGCATCGTGCGAAAGGACTGGAATACCCCGTGGTGTTTTGTCCATATCTTTGGCAAAGTAATGATACAAAAATTAATAGTCTAACAGTAGTTAGCTGTCATCAAGACAATTATCAGCTCATTGACATTGGTTCAACGGATTTTGCGCAGCATCAACAAATGGCGATACAAGAAAGCCGCGCCGAAGCGATACGTATTGCTTACGTTGCCTTAACCCGAGCAAAATATTTAAATTATGTTATTTGGGCCGATGTGCACAACAAAGACACAGTTAATGAGTCAGCCTTAGCCAGTTTAATCAACTTATCTGAATTAAGCTTTAACGAACAATTAGATACATTAAGCGTTTTAGGTTCAACAGCGGGAATTTCACATACTCTGATAGACATTCCCGTCGTTGCAACAGCGCGTTATCACTCTCCAGTTAACAACACACAAACCTTAACCGCATTAACGCGTCACCGAGTTTTATACACAACGTGGCAAATGAGTAGTTACACTTCATTAGCCAATACGCGTATTCAGGACGCACCCGAATTTGCCAATGACAGCAGCGATGATGATTTGACTAACGCGATGCAAGACAATTCACCCACAGCAAACCAGCAAAATTCACTATGGGAAAACATACCTAAAGGCTCAAAGCTGGGTAATGTGGTGCATCGTTTATTAGAAAGCCATCGCTATGCAGAGGTGGCGCTCGCGAATATTAATAGCGAGGAATGTAAGCAATTGTGCCAACAATATGGCGTTGAGTTAATGGCACCTGAACTGCTAGCCACGTGTTTGCAAAGCCTAGTGCACACGCCCTTATCTGCAACCGAACCCAGCTTTTGTTTAAAAAACCTTGAAGAAGTAAAATGTTTAAAGGAGTTAGCGTTTTATTTATCATTACCAAAACTTAATGTTGCTCAAATTAATACAGTCCTGGCGTTTTGCCCCGTCTATCGAGCCCTGCCTAATAAGCAACTGAGTGGATATTTAACGGGTTTTATTGATTTGGTCTGTGAATATCAAGGTCAATATTATGTGATGGATTACAAAACCAACACTCTGCCAGATTACACCGAACAACGCCTACAACAAGCAATGCGTCACCATAATTATGGCCTGCAATATTGGCTTTACACCATAGTATTACATCGTTATCTACAACAACGCCTAGACGGCTATGACTATGAAAGGCACTTTGGCGGTGTACGTTATTTATTTGTGCGGGGAATGATTGCAGATCAGCCCTTAAGTGGCGTTTATCAAGACCGCCCAGCGCGCGAAAAGGTAGAAGAATTAGCCGCACTTTTTACTTAATACTGCGACACAAGCGAGTTATCAGCTTGCCTCGGGCGTGAACACTAAAAAATTTTCCAAAGATAACAGTGAAAAACCCTGCATTAGCGCACGATTTCGTTCGTGCTCAGTATTGTAACCCCAACACGCTAAGCCTAGATTAAGCATACGCAAGCTGGAGTCAAGTTGGATAGTTTCTAAGGTAGCAAGGCGATCCTCAACAAATGCCAACGTAGCATTGGGATGTGCAGCTAATAAGGCCTTTAAAACCTGTGCTTTGGTTAGTTTTCTATCTAAACCAAAAATACGTTCAGGAGCTAAATCAATAGCATTTGCTTGTAAAATTTTTTGCACGAAACGCTCTTGCTTGGTTGTGATGATGTACCACGTATGGGTTGCTGTTAATGTCTGTAATTTTTGTTGTATACCTGGAAATAAAGGATTCATTGCCAGCCAAGCGTTTATATCCTCTGCAATCCAAGCGTCGCGTGTAATGCCAAAACAGTGCTTTAAGGTTTCTGTTTCAACGCCTAAGTCATCAATTAAGTATTTAATTTTTTTAAAGTAGTCAGCACAAATTTCGGCACAAGAATAACCTAAAAATAACAAACGCATACCTAAAATTGCCTCATAACCCGTTTCAATTAACGGACGAATAAGCACAAATTGATCAACAATTGCAGCAGATGGTAGCGCCGGCATATCCTGCCAAAAATGCCCAGCGGCTTTCCAACCAGTGATTGCAGTTTCAACTGCGCTATGGCAAATAACACCATCAAAATCAAGCGCGAAAATATCATTAGTGGACATGGTTTAACCTCCAGTTAAGGTAAATAATGATGAGTAGTTACGGGTAATCTGCTTAAACTAATAGTGTAGATTTGCCCATAAAAAATATTAATACAAAATAAGTATTTCTCTAGGTAATTACCTGCTAAATCTGATTTAATCAGTAAAAAATTGTTACATAAACAACACACGCGCTTTCTTGGATAAATCATCAAGATTTAAAGCTACACAACTCTACACAAACATTTAAGGTAAACAATGACAAAAAGTATGACGGCTTTTGCTAGTAATGAAACAGAAATCAATCATTTAATGCTTAGCTGTGAGCTACGCTCAGTTAATCATCGATACTGTGACATAAACATAAAAATTCCAGATCACTTACGTTTTGCAGAAACTACGTTACGCACTCTGGTTAGTGATGCAGTCAGTCGCGGTAAAATAGAATGCATTATTACATACAAAAAAAACGGTGCTAGTTCAAACACGATTCATGTAAATAGAGACGCCGTTAACGCGCTTCAAAAAGCCACTCAACTAATAGCTGATATCATTCCATCATGCAGTGCATTTTCAGCACTAGATGTGCTTGCGTATCCAGGTATTCAGCAAGAACAAGAGCTTAATGCAACAGATATTCTTGCGTGCTTACAGGACTTAGTGAAAAAAACGGTGACTGATTTTTTAATAGTTCGCGAACGTGAGGGAAAGCAATTACAACAACTCCTTGTAGAGCGTTGTCAAAAAAGTCAAAGCTATATCGACCAAGCCAGTCAACGAATGCCTAGCGTATTAAGCGCACTTCACAAGAGATATAAAAGTCGCATACTAGAGCTTATCAGCCAACCTGATTTTGATCGCTTAGAACAAGAATTGGTTATCCTTGCACAACGACTGGATGTATCAGAAGAACTCGATCGTCTGCATACGCACGTCAACGAAGTACAACGAACGCTCACTCAACATGAACCAGTGGGCAGACGCTTAGATTTTTTAATGCAAGAACTCAACAGAGAAGCCAACACCTTAGGTGCAAAATCAGCCGACAAAGAAATGACCCAGATCTCGATTGAATTGAAAGTGCTAATTGAACAAATGCGCGAGCAAATTCAAAACATCGAATAGCTTTTACTGGGCAAATGATGGTCAGCAGTTCTCATTATGGCCACAGACCCCATCAAACGATTCAGGGATAGGGATTCCCCCCCCCCTGAGCATAAGTATCTACACAACATTTCCCAAGAATTGCTGTGCAGTCGCTTTTAAAGCCTCCAACTCCACTTGAGAGTAGGCCTCCATAATTTTGGACATGGCCAGGAAAACCCATAAGCCCGCCAATAATGCGGGATTGCTG
>QYQN01000059.1 GCA_007280895.1 Methylococcaceae bacterium | reverse complement strand
GCACAACGCTATGCTCAGACATCTGTGCCTGAACTTGTTTCAAACTGAATCCTCCAAACTGAGCCTTAAGCGAAAACGGATGAAAGCCGCTTTAAATGATGATTATCGTGCTAACGTCATATTTGGTTTGGCATTTTAATGCGTTTGCCCTGGGTGGGGGCGGGGTTCATGCCATAAGTGCTGCAAAGTTTGGCACTGCACTATGTCAAAAATCGCTAATGAATGCCACCTGCATTGATTTGTAGGGATTACCAGATATCCGCTCCTTTTTAGCCAGTGAATTTGGAAAGCGTTACAGCGCAAATACCTTTTAAGGAATAACCATTGGAATAATCATCTGATGTTTACTATACTCAGCGTCTTACTAAATTCTATTGTAAATGAGGATGCGCGATGAAAAATTCCGATGTTTAATTTTAGTTGCCAGTTACCAGTTACCAGTTACCAGTTACCAGCACATCATGTCGGCCATTTCTCAAAAGTAAACTCTTTTTTTACCCCGCTATTCAACGTAGTCCCGCTTTACCCTTCCGTCGATTCCGGCTTTATTTACCTATTGCTATCCCTTAAAACTGCCAGCTTGTCCGGCAACGGATAGCTGTGCGCGTTATTTTTTCAGCCGTATCGATTTTTACCCTCCATTACCAATGAGGTTTTATCCATGAAAACAATAAGTAAGCGTTACAACCCGCTTTATGCCGCCATGTTTGTGGCAGTATTGGGTGCGTCAACCAGCCCCACTTTGGCTTTAGCTGAAGCAGGTGCCAAGTCTATGTTTTCCAGCGAAGGCACATCCGTCATGATGAATGACGATGCCGATACGCCAAAAGCCACAAGTTCACGACCTAAAGCCCGAGTTGCTTCTGAACGGGTATCACCGTCTTACAGCAGCAATGAACAGCCTGACGCTAATCCGAACAATTATGCCGGTGTGCAATACTATATTGATTTGCAAGATGCCAGCGGTCGCAGCCGACAAGTTCCCACAAGTTATACTTTTCGTAGCGGCGATGGCATCAAGCTAAAAATCAAAAGCAAGACCGAAGGCTATTTATATGTGATGAATACTAATGCGGCCGGGCAATCTACCCCACTTTATCCAACCAATGGACAACCTTCTGGCCTGATTCAAGCCAATACCATTTACACCATCCCACCACGCGGCATGATTTATTTTGATAACGAGCCAGGTACTGAAAAAGTCACCATTGCCCTTGCCAAATTCCCATTGCCCAGCGTAGATCCTGCTTATTCGGCAAAAGGAAGCACCGCCGCTTACAGTGGACAGTCGAAGTATGACGATTGCGCAAGCAGCAGTGGTGCAGGTAGTAAAGGTATGTTTGCCTCAGAAAGTAGTTCCAGCATGGACTGCATCCGCAGTAATCATAGCGCGGGTTCCAAGGGTATGTTTACCCAAGAGGACACCAGTTCTGCCGAGCCCGCCAGTTATGCTGTTGCGCCAACCGCTGCGCTCAATGAGGGCGATGTACTGTTTGTCGATTTCAACTTGATCCACCGTTAATAACTACTACAACTAAGGAAATAACTATGAAAACAATGAACTATAAAATCATCGCATTAACCGTTTCTGGTGTCTTTTTATTGAGCGGTTGCTCAACTATACAAGAAGCTAGCTCGGCAATGGGTTCTACCGGCACAGGCGTACTTGCAGGTGTTATTGCTGGAGCAGGTGCTGGAGTTGCCTGTGACAAATTAACCGGTGGCAAGAATACCGGCGCATGTGTTGCCGTTGGTATGGCGGTTGGTGCGGCAGTAGGCACATGGGCGGCTGATATGGACGAAGCGGCTGAAAAGGCTGTACCGGCGATGGATTGTAAGTCCATCAAAAAACGTATGGTTTATTCATCGACCGCAAGCCTACCAAGAGCTGAGTTAAAACTTGCATCAGACCATCCCTCTTTAGTGGTAAGTCCTGGCCAAAGCCTTAAACTGCCGATCAAAATGAATTTGGCAACTCCGGGAAAAGCTGGGCAGGAACAGGATGTGGCATTCAAAATTGTCACAACTTCTGGAAGCGATACTTATACCGGTAAAGTTATCACCAAGGAATGTGGCGGCGATTATTCATTGCCCGCTACGTTTCCAACCGACAAAGAAGGCGTTTACAACACAGAAATCAAGCTTGTAGATGCGAATGACAGCAAAAAAATTATTGATGGCAGTTTGCTGCATATTTGTTACACCGTTGCCAGTAATGGTGTGAGTAAATGCCCTGCGTTCTAAGCGAGCTTGGTGGTTGTCTGCTAATCATTAAGTGGCTTACCAAAGGCTTATTCGTTGATGTTTATTCTGTGTTCCTTGCCCCATTGTTATCGCGGTTCTTACGCTGTCCACAATAAGGATTGAGGAACACGAGACGGGTACACACCTATACAGCGATTTCAACGTCGGTTAGGCTTGTAGGTGTGAATGACACCTACAAACCTCTCGTCTACTGACTGATGTTATTAACCTAATCTGAAAACACTGTAAGCAATTCGACAAAAATTTACGCAAAGCAGTATATTTATTTTCAATGACTTGTGCTGTGAAAATATACCAAAATTTAAGCATTGTTACTTAACTGCAAAATAATGTGGTCTGGGATGCACTGATAAAAATAAGCCCGAATACTTTTTAATACAATTAACACTCATAGAGAAACCATGCCAAACATATTTGAAAAACTCATTAACAAAACGACCGCCGTGTCACTTATACGCCTTTCTTTGTTTGGTAGTCTGATGCTTCTGTCTGGCTGCGCTACGATGGGTTCAAAGATGGCACTGGATATAGCCAAAGAGGAAGAAGCAAAAGGTTGTCAGGCATCTTATCCTGGCGAGGGTGCTAAAGTAGCATTGGAAGATTGCGAACGGGTTTCTAGGTTGATAAAAAAAGCGGGTGTACCTGAAGGTTTTGTCGGCTATGACAAATCTGGGCGTATTAAGTTGAAGGGGTCTTATCTTAATGAAGGGCAAGTTGATTTAGCTTATATGGTGGCGCTCACAGTCGTTGGCGTTAGTTCCCTTGATATTTCACCAGTAACGCCTAGAGAAATTCAAGAGATTAAGATGGTTAAATCTTATACGCCACAAGTAGATACTGGAAAAAAAGGAGATAAATATGCACTTTTGATTGGCATATCAACATTTCAAAATAAGTTCGGCGAGATAGGTTCGGCTGTTAATGATGCGCGATCTTTAAGTCAAATTTTAGAAAAAAATGGCTTTAAAAAAAATAACATTAACGTACTTACTAACGAGTTAGCTACTAAAAACAATATCTTGAATGCAATTCACGAGTTAGAGGCAAAAGCGATGCCGAACGATTCCGTACTATTCTATATGAGTACACATGGTTCTCCTCCTGATACCATTGGAAAAATGGGAGTCGTTCCATATGATATGAAAAAACCAAGCTACATATTAAGTTTGTTTGGCCAATATAAAAAGGCTAATAATGAGGAACTCTCCGAATCTTTATTTCAAACAGAAATGGTAGATAAAATTAGTAAGAGTGAAAGTGGCGATGATGAAATCATAAAAATCGTTAGAGACAGAGTTGAGGCGCTTAAGACAGCGATAGCTTTCGATGACTTGCAAAGTTTTTTCACCAACATTCAGTCGGACAACTTCGTCGCTATTTTAGATACTTGTTACAGTGGTGCTGCATTAGGTGCATTGACTTATCCAGTTGGCGGAAATCAATATATCGAAAGGGAAAAAAATTATTCACAAAGTTTAAGTTCTGATAACAAAACAGAATTATTGGGTGATGGTCAACTTTGCGAGATCGATCAGAAAAGCAGTTACGGGAATGCCACGGTATTTGGCATACACTCACAGCGGCCAGCAGGTTTACAGCAATTCACCAATAACGGTAGTAGCAAAAGCCTTACACTTAATCGTCCGAACGAAAACACAAGCGTAAATGCATCGTTAAGAACAGCTTCATTAGCTAAGGAAAGAGAAGTAAATGAAAAAAAATATCAATATGAAAGTTTTGAAAATCTTCGTAAAGCTTTTGGTTTGTCCCATCAACAAGGCAAAGCAATTCTAACCGCAACTAGCAATAACGAACAATCTCTTTTCAATCCAGAATTTTTTGATAACTCTTATTTTACTTATTATCTGGTTGAGGGTTTGAAACATTCGCATGGTGAATTGTTTCCAGCTTTTGATTACGCGCAAATTAGAACAAGAAAACTGGTTAGCGAAACAGAGTCAAGTAGGACACAAACTCCAGAAATGGTAAGTATTCCAGCGGCCTGTGCAAATATCGACTTATCTCGATAATCTAACACCCACCCTAACCGGAAAAACACTATGAACTATATCGTCAATTTCCTTGCGATATTCCATGAGGCTAACCATCGGCTTATCGAACACGACCAGAAATATTTTGTGTTATTATTGCTGTTAGGGCTTTTATAAACTAAATCTCTCAAAACAACTGGTAACACCTAATGAATTACCTTCTTAACTTGTTCACTCTTTTTGGTGATTCTAACCTCTTGTTGGCTAATCAGGATAAAGGCCATTACACGTTGTTATTAGCCGCCGGTTTTCTCCTTGCAATAATAATGTGGTTTTTATGTTTCTACTTTGGACGTTTGTTTTTTAAGCCCTATCGTTTAACTATTGGGCAACATATTTTATCGGCTTTGTTGGCGATGATGGTTATGACCACAGTGCCTGCTTATTTCTCAGCAAGTTATATGCAGCAAGTTTTCCAAAAAATCATCATGGAATGGCGCGATTCATTAGTCAATGACGCTGTTTGGGATAATGCTGAATTCAAACTTGAGTATTACGAAATAAAAAAGCTGGGTAAAGAAGATTTTTCTAAATTCCCACCGCCTGAACAAGGCGGTAATGCCATTCCAAAAACAATCGGTGAAACAATCAGTAAAGTCAGTCAAATGCGAGCCAATGCTGCGGTTGCGAATTTTGATACTACATTTCCTTTGCTTTCCGTTTTTATTGGTGCAACACCAAAAGTTTCGGCAAATGTTATCAATCAGGACATTAACACTTACTTCAAAAGCAATGCTAGTACTTATCCCCTGAAAAATGCTGTTCAGCTTGCTTCAAACCAGATTTATGTGGAATTACAACCACAAATTCCTCGTTTAATTTGGCTTTACCGCTTAGGCATTATTTTAAAAGTGCTGTTTTGGTACACGATTTGTTTATCTTGGATTGCCTATGCCGCTTTGGGTCAAATACGCATTTATTCCGCACACAGATCATCTTCTATAAATTCATAAGGACATACTATGTCAAACAATCACTTAATTATCGGCTTGGGCGGTACGGGCGGCAAAACCATCAAGAACTTACGCAAATCTATTTACGAGGAGTTCCGTTGTAACGATCCAAACCAATCGCGTTTTAAACCGGATTCTTCAATTTACCTCAAATATTTGTATGTTGATTCCAGTAAGCCGGATATGGCGGCGAGCGAGCAATGGCGTACACAAGATGATATTGGCAGTGACATTGGTTTAAACAAGGAAAGCTTGTTCCCCATTTCGCAAAATAATCTGAGTGTGCGTTTGAATGACGCACAACATTATCCGATTACCCACCGTTACATTGGCAAAAAAGAAGATTGGGCGGAAATTTTTTCGTCGATGAACATTAATGAAACGGCGGGTGGGCAAATCCGCCGCTTGGGTGTGGCGTTGTTTGAGCCAGAATGCACCAATTTTGGCGCCCATGTTTTGACGCTCACGCATCAACTGGAAAGTGCCAGCACTCAGCAAGGTGTACAGTTTCATGTGTGCAGCGGTTTGGCGGGCGGGACAGGCAGCGGTTCTTTTTTACATGTGATTGCCCAATTACGCGCCAAATTTCCGAACTCTTCACACTATCCCATCTTTTTGTATCTGCTATTACCCGAAGAAAATTCACCTTGGGCGAGTAATGGCGAAAAAACTAATTACTATGCCAATGGTTACGCCGCATTGCAGGAATTAAATGCCTATCTGGTCTCTGATGCCAGCGAAACGCCTAATAAGGGCGGTCCTTTATTCGCGCCGATTGATTTGACCGGACAAACACAGCGTTTTGAAAACTCCAGTTTGGGTAATGCCTCCAAGCTAAAAGACCGTTTGCAAGGCTGTTTTATTCTCGATAACGTCAACGAAGCCAGCATTAAAATTCCCGTGCAAGAAGTCACGCAGTTGTTTGCACAATTGTTGTATCAACGGGTCTTTGTGTTGGATGATCCGGCGGCATCCATTCCTCAGAATGTTAAATCAGCGATTTCGCTGGAAAATTTTAATATTCCTGATGAAGCTAAGGCCAGCGACAATAATTTTAAATTGCGTACTGTGCGTTTACAGACGTTTGGTGTGAAAAAAGTTGTTATTCCAGACGAAGAAATCCGTGAGCATTTATCCGCTTGCTTTGCCGAACAAGCGATTTTGCAAATGTTGTATAACAATTGGATGCCAGGCGATACCCGTTTCCGAGCCGAACCTAAAAATCAGTCTTTTGCTGATTTTGTGCAGAAAGAGGCTAATCGCCGCCCGTGGAAATTAAGCAATAACCAGATTACCTTATCCGAAGGTTTGCTGGAAACCGAGAGCAACGCGCATTGGAATGATCTGGGCAGTGAATGGGCGCAAGCGGCGAATGAGCTTAAAAACACGGCTTGGGTTGTGCCGGTTTCAGGTGGTCGCGATGAACGCCTGGATTTATTACAAAAAGCGTTTCAGGAACATTATGACAAACGCTTTAGAAATACTGGGGTTGAGACCTTTTACAAATCCAAACAGGATGATTTGGGCAGGGAAAATACCCATATTGCTGAAGTCGCTGATGCGGTACAAGCCTGGATGTTTCAAAAATGGCAGGAAGGCGAGTATGGTTTTGTTGACTTACAAACCCTGTTAAACGATCTGGTTGAAGACATTAAAAACAGGAACGGTAAAATCGCCGAACGTTTAAAGGCAATGGATAGCCGCCGTAGTGAATTGTTAGACCTGATCTCTAAAAATAAGGACGCTTGGGGCAATGTTGGTATTTTTGGCAAAATGGCAGGAAAACGCGAAGCCTTGTTTGATAGCCAAGCTGAATGCCTAAAAGAATATTACGAATTGCAAACCTGGAATGTTGCTTGGCGATTTGCTGAACAATTGTTACTACGTTGCCTTAATGAATTGCGTGATAAAACCCAGCTTATTTTTGTAGAATTTAAACGCAGTATCGAAGACACGCAGCAATTTTTTGATAAACGCCGCGTTGCCACCTGCCGCTCTGGGGAAAGCACCGACATTAAACAGAATCTGATTAAGTTTTATGAACCCGATAAGGTGCAAGAGTTTTGTCGCAACCTATTGACCTCGGAAAGCAAGCAAAAACAATGGGCGCAACGGTCTCGTTCGGAATTTGTGAATACCGCTGAAACCAACAAAATTGATACGCGTAGCAAAGAAAAATATTTCGGTGCCCTGCTTTGTCATGGTGATTTAAGAAATACGCTTGAACAAGTGGCGCGTGATAATTCGCAATTGGAGCATGATGAGGCAACTAGCCTTAATAACCGCTTGATTGGTGCCAATATTGTTTCACGTTTGGCGGGACAATTTCAGGATCGGGAAAAATTACGCACCTATATCCGTGATATTGTCGCCAGTACCCAAACTTTTATGCGTTTTAACCAAAGTGAAATCACTAACACACCCAGTGCAGTAATGGCAGTTATTTTGCCGCGTTGCGATGAGGTAAAAAACTTCCGTGATGAGTTAGCGGGGTTGTTTATGGGCAATCAAACGCCTGGTATCACGATGTGTATTGTTGATAGTTCGCGTAATCTCAATCAGATTTCATTGGTTTGTTTTAAATTTGGTTTTCCGTTGCGCTTTTTGCAGCCGGTGCAATTTCTGAAAGAAAAATATGATTTACGCTTACAGCAAAATCCAACCCGTGCGCGGCTTGAGGTGCATATCGAAGATCATCCTGCCGACCGCTTGCCGGAATTGTTCCGTCCACGTCCTGACCAAATGGGCAACCGCATCTTGCCGTTATATCAATTGGCATTGGCATTGGCGTTATTGCAAGTCTTGCACGACCCAGCCACTAATAAACAACGTTGGCGTTTGGAAACCTTGGACAGCGATGGGTTGCCTGAATATCATTTTTATCCGAATGATGTACTTGCGCTGTTTACGGTGACAGCCGATAACGATGTGATTGCTGTCGGCGTGTTACAAGAAGCGGTTAATAGCGCCACCGAAGAACAGGTGTTTTATCTTGAAAAAGCCGTCAACCCCATCATCAAGTCTGAGCATTACAAGCTAGCCAGTAACCGCGAAACCTTAAAGGTCAAGTTACGCGAACAGTTAGGGATGGTGTTAACGCATCGTGGCAACAATGTCGAAGATGCCTTTTATATCAAATTACGCGAAAGTACTAAAAATGCTATCTCGTTAATCGATAGCCCCGCCTGATTTTTTAATTTTTTGGAGTTTAAGAATGGCACAAGCAACAGCAAGATGTACCAATCGCGTTAATTGCGATCTGGCAATATCAAATGAATTGATCGAAATCCCCCAAGACGGCAAATGTCCTGAATGTAGAAAACCTTTACTGGCTGAGGGGGCTAACAGTAACAGCGCAACCGATGAAGCACGTCGTAAACGGGTTCGCTTGATGGCAATGGGTGGCGGTGTAGCGGGTTTGTCTGTAGTAGGCTTATTAGTATGGGCATTAACGGGAACAGATACATCAGAACCGAAATCCGTTGATATGGATTTGGCCAGCATGGAAGCCTCTAACGTAATCCAAGCAAATGAACCACCTGTTATTGCAGCTCCGCCAGTTGCACCAGAACCTGTCGTTTTAGCACCCGCCGTTGAGCCAGAGCCTGCCGCTGTGGTGCCAGTAGTAGAGCCGGTATCCACTGCGCCCTCGCTAGAAACCCAACAGCACGTTAAGCAGGGTATGATGTTTGTATCATTGTCAAAACAAAGCCTGAAAACGCGCAGTGAAAATATCAAAAATGCGTTAGTGGAATTTAATACCGCCGTTAAACAAGAAGAGGCACAAGGTCGTTGTTTTGCTATTGCCTATATGAATCGCGGTATTGCTTATTGGCAAGATAAAAAACTTAATTTGGCAGAAAAAGATTTAATTAAGGCCAGTGAATGCGATGCTAAAGATCCGGTTATTTTTTATAACTTGGCTTCCTATTATTCAGCTATCAATAAAACCGATCTGGCTTTAGAACCTTTAGATAAAGCTTTAAGCTTGGGTTTTAATGATTGCGATGTATTACGCAAAGACGGGGATTTAAAAAACTTACGCAAACAGGACGATTTCCGCCGGACATTAGAAAAACATCAGTTGTTTTGTGTGCGATGAGTGCTATCCAAAATTATGCTAAACAATACCTTCAAAACCGTTTTTAAAGTCAGCATTCCATTGTTATTGCTTTCAGCACTCGTTTTTGTATCTGTCAAAAACGATGACAGCTATGATGCCAATAGCGTCATGGCTGAACTGAAAAAAACTGCCACAGCTTCTCTGTTGGAAAATCGTATTGAGCAAGCGATCAACAATGAACAAATTGATGACGCGGTGATGTATCACCATTTAGCGAATTGGTTGGAGATTCCGTTGAGTACTCAGCTCGTGGCTAAACTTCAAGCTGAGGATTCCTTATTACAGCGAACATGGCGTTTTGGCAAAAATGCCGCTCAAGGTTTTGTAAAAGGTGATGCAGATAATGCGGCGGGTATTGCTGGATCAATTGCGGCTGATTTAACGCCCTATGGTGATGTACGGGATTTTTCTATACAGTCCATGCGTTATTTTAATGGCGGGACTGTTGATAAATTTGTGTATGGGTTGGCGGCGATTGGGTTGGCTACCACGGCGGCGGTTTACCTTTCTGCGGGGGCGGCGGAACCTATTGATGTTGGCGTGTCTGTTCTGAAGACTGCCAAAAAAACCGGCAATATCTCTTCTGACTTAGTTAAAGAATTTGGCAAAGGTGTGGAGGAAACACTGGATTTACAGATATTAAAAAAACGGCTAAGTACAATTGATTTAGCTAATCCTGTCCGTAGCGCTGAAGCGATTAAAGAAGCGGCAGTTTCCGCAGTCAAAAAAGACAAGTTACTCAAATTGGGAAATGAGCTGGCTGAGATTAAGAAAATTCATAATGCGACCGGTTCAATTTCTGATACGGTCAAGTTGATGAAATATGCTGATAGTATTGATGATGTTAAGCGGATAGGTCGATTGGCAGGTGATTTTAAAGGGCAGACCAGAGCGATACTTGCCGTGTTAGGGAAAAATGCGTTGCGCTTAACACGGTTTGCTGCTGTGCAGTTTATTAGTTTTGCCTTAATGATTGCATCGTTATTGATTTCGCTGATTTCATTTGTAATGGGGTTGTTATCGGCTGGAATGGGAATTGTTAGCAGCACTTTAGCTTTGTTTCGTAAGCATCGGTAATATGTAACTAGTGTCTGACCGAAAAAGCAAAAAATAAAAATCTAACTGAAAGGCTTGCTAAATTTCAGACGAAAATTGGCTGGCTGTTTATGAAAGATGGCTAATACAGCGTTAAATCCGACAATTATTAGCAACAAGCAGAATTTTGG
>QYQN01000132.1 GCA_007280895.1 Methylococcaceae bacterium | reverse complement strand
TCTCGTATCACGAATTCAGTCACACACATCACTCGTAAAGCAATGCTGAGCAAGCGAAGCAATCCTTACTAAAATCCAGTTCGCGCAAGCCGACGACTTTCAGACAGGTGCTTAGTGTCATCAGGATTCCGGCCACCCAACTTTGTACTGAGTTCAAGCGATGATCGCCTTCGCTCAGGATATGCCAGCCAGGTGACCACCGTTTCGCCAAAACTCAGCCCTTGCCAGTTCCCGTGCATCGGAAAGTGCTTGTTCAGCAGCGGGGCTATATTCATCTTGTCCATCTGCGCTAATAGCAGCGGAACATCATCTACTCGTTCGGTTTTCGTTATTTTTAAGGGTGTTTCCATGGCGGCAAATAAAACTATTCTGCCACAATTTCATGAACCTTGATTAAAATTGAGCGAACCGTGAGTATTAAACAAGGCATACAAAAATGCGGTATGTAAAACTAGCTTGCCTAATTACATTCCGCTTTTGTTACTAACTGCTAGAAATACCTTCCCCTCAAAACAACAAGAAAGTTATCTTTGAATCATCAATGTAAGCAAGCGGGATTGAATCGAATTACAGCCTAATAACTTTTAAGCCACTATTTACTGAAAAAGTTATTGGAAAGCTTTGTTAGGATTTAAGATGATTTTATTAGAGCAATATTTTGATGCTTAATTTCAGGCAACAATTGCGGTTGTTTACTAATAAATTAAAAACAAACAATATTTTCAATGTAAGTTTGCTTAGAACACAATTTTAATCAGTAAATAAGATGATTTTTAAACTTGCAGGAATTGCCGATGATTTTGAATAACGAGGATAATAGATAATCATAAATATTTGTTATACCGGAAACGTTATTTTCTCTTTTTAACAAACTCTATATTTTGTAACTCATTGAATTATTGGTCGGGACGATAGGATTTGAACCTACGACCCCTTGTCCCCCAGACAAGTGCGCTACCAAGCTGCGCTACGCCCCGACATATAACTATTTCTAACGAAAATCTAAATTTATCTTAATAATTCCAACAACTCTTCTAATTCATTAATAATTTGCACTATTAATTCTTTTTTTGGCTTTAGCGTGACGGAAACTTCGTTACGAACTAAATAGGCTTTAGCCCCACCAATTGTATAGCCTTGATCATAAAGCAATGATCTAATTTGACGAATGATTAAAACATCGTGCTTTTGGTAATAACGTCGATTACCACGTCGTTTTACTGGACTTAATTCAAGAAACTCTTGTTCCCAGTAACGTAAAACATGTGGTTTTACAGCACATAACTCACTTACCTCACCAATAGTGAAGTAACGCTTATCTGATATCTGTGGTAAAACATTGTTATTACTCGGCTCCAACATGAGCTTCGACTCGCGCTTTTAGTTTTTGACCTGAGCGAAAAGTAACAACCCTGCGTGCAGTAATTGGTATTTCTTCACCCGTTTTTGGATTACGTCCTGGCCTGCTATTTTTATCTCTCAGCTCAAATTTTCCAAATCCAGAAATCTTCACCTGATGACCGCGCTCTAATGAGCTTTTTATTTCTTCGAAAAAAAATTCTATCATTTCTTTTGCTTCGCGTTTATTTAAGCCGATTTCGTCAAATAAACAGTCTGCAAATTCTGCCTTTGTTAATGCCATATTTATTAATCCCTTAGTTTTGCACTAATTTTATAAGTCAATGTAGCTAATACACTTTTCACTGTATCATCAACAACCAAATCAGTTAATGTTTGCGCATCATTTTGTAAATGCAAACTTAACGCTACGCTTTTAAAGCCCTCTTCAATACCTTTGCCTTGATAGATATCAAAAATATTTACTTCTTTTAAATTACTTGCTTCAATTGATTTTATACACTCAATAACTTCGTGAGCTGAAACGTCATTTTTAACTAATAACGCTAAGTCTCTTCTTACGGATGGAAATTTTGATAACGGTGTAAATACGCTTTGTTGTTTGATTTTTAATTGATTTAACTTAAATTCAAATAAAAAAATCACTGATTCAAAACCAAAATGTTTTTCGAGTGTTGGGTGCAACATACCAAAAAAACCAAGCAATGCACCGTCTTGTTTATATATTTCTGCCGTTTGTCCAGGATGAAGTGCTGGATGCAGTCCTTGCTTGAATAAAACGTTCATACCTGTTAATGCAAAAATACTTTCTATATCTGCTTTCACATCGTAAAAATCAATACTACGTGTTTTTTCACCCCATTGTTCTGGCTTCACCGATCCCATCACTAGACCTGCAAAAGCTGGTTCTTGATGTAAATCTTCATGGTGTTTAGTAAAACATAAACCAGATTCAAATAAACGCACACGTGCTTGTTGCCGATTAACATTGTGCTGAGCTACTTTTATTAAGCCACACCATAAGGTCGTACGCATCACTGACATTTCTAAGGAAATTGGATTTTGTAATCGTATACACACGTCATTAGGGGCAATTATTTTTTGACTCTCTTCATCTACAAAACTATAGGTAATGGCTTCTTGATAACCTTTATCAACCAATAAATCTGCAAATCTATTTACACTAATTTCTTTTTCTGTCACAGGTTGTAATTTTGCCTGCACTAACGGAAAGTTGTTTGGCAATTGATTGTAGCCATAAATTCTGGCAATTTCTTCAATTAAATCTGCTTCGATAGCAATATCAAAACGACATCCTGGAGCAGTAATTTGCCAAGCATTATCTTGACGTTCAACTAACATCGATAAACGTTTTAAGATGTTTTCAATTACCTCATCAGAGATTTTCGTTCCAAGTATTTTCTCTACACGTTGTTTTCTTAAAATAATAGGCTGCCTCTTAGGCAAGAGTTCATGCGCAGTCGCTTCAAAAACAACGCCTACCTCGCCACCTGCAATCTCTACGATTAATTGTGTAGCGCGCTCCATTGCTCGTGCTTGTAAAGTATAATCAACTCCACGCTCAAAACGGTGTGATGAATCCGTATGTAATCCATAATTACGCGCCTTACCTGCAATACTTTCGGGCATAAAAAAAGCACATTCCAGCATAATATCGGACGTTGCATCTGTTACGGAAGCATCCAATCCTCCCATTATTCCCGCTAAGGCAATAGGTGTATGACCATCTGCAATAACTAAAGTTTGTGCATCCAATGTAAGTGTTTGCTGATTAAGTAGTGTAATTGATTCATCGTTAGCTCGCCTAACCACTATACCGCCATGCAACTTTGCGGCATCGAAGGCGTGCATCGGTTGTCCCATTTCTAACAAGACATAATTAGTTACATCAACAATAGGATTTACACTGCGCAAACCTGATCGTCTTAGCCGCTCTTTCAGCCATCTTGGAGTCAACGTCGTAATGGCAACATTTTTTATCAACCGACCTAGATAACGCGGACACGCTGCTGAATCATCAACGCGCACAGATAAAACTTCTTGATGTTGAACAGCAACCGAAGGGATAAACGCTGGACTCCAGTCGATTTCATTTAATACAGCAACCTCTCTAGCAAGACCTTCAACACTTAAACAATCTGCACGATTGGGTGTTAAATCAATCTCAATAATCGTATCATCTAACGCTAAATAATCTCTTATGGATAAACCAAGAGGTGCATCATCTGGTAATTCCATTAAGCCTTGTGACTCAGTGGCTAACCCCAATTCTTTTTCAGAACACAACATGCCAAATGAATCAACGCCACGTAATGTAGATTTTTTTATTTTAAAATCTCCTGGTAACACCGCCTCACAGAGTGCCACTGGAATTTTTAAACCTTGACGCACATTAAGAGCACCACATACGATTTGCAATAACTTAGCTTGTCCTATATTAACTTGGCACACATGTAATCGATCAGCGTCTGGGTGCTGCTCTATCGCACTCACTTCACCAATAACAACATGGGTAAACGATGCGACTGCAGGTGTTACGGAATCAACTTCCAAACCCGCCATCGTTAGTTGAGCAACTAATTGGTCTAGCGTAATGGGTGGATTAACGAACTCTCGTAACCAGGCTTCACTCACTTTCATGATTAAAGATTCTCACTGTTAGTTAAATTGTTCTAAAAAACGAAGGTCGTTTTCAAAAAATAATCTTAAATCATTAATTCCATAACGTAGCATAGCCAAACGTTCAACGCCCATACCAAAGGCAAAACCAGTGTAGGTTTCACTGTCGATATTCACTGACTTGAAGACTTCTGGATGAATCATGCCGCACCCCATAACCTCTAACCAACCCGTTTGGCTACATACACGACAGCCCTCGCCATGACACATAACGCATTCAATATCTACTTCAGCCGAAGGCTCAGTAAATGGAAAATAGGAAGGTCGAAAGCGAACCTGAATATCTTTTTCAAAAAAATTACGCAAAAAATCGTAAACAGTCCCTTTTAAATCTGCAAAACTCACGTCCTGATCCACTACAAAACCTTCTACCTGATGAAACATCGGTGTATGCGTAATATCAGAATCACAACGATAAACTCGACCTGGCGCAATTACGCGTAATGGTGGCGTTGAAGACTCCATGACTCTAATTTGTACTGGCGAAGTATGTGTTCGTAAAACCGTATGGGCATCAAAATAAAACGTATCATGCATTGCCCGTGCAGGATGGTGAGCAGGAATATTTAATGCACCAAAATTATGGTAGTCATCCTCGATTTCAGGTCCCTCCACAACAGCAAAACCTACACTGCGAAACAATTCACTGATTCGTCTTAAGGTAGTAGTTACTGGATGCAATCGACCAAGTACTTGTCCACGCCCAGGCAAACTGACATCTATTCGTTCACTCGCAAGTCGCGCTGTTAATAATTGTTGATTTAAAACGATTCTTTTTTGCTCTAAATCAGCTTGAAATTGGTCTTTGGCTTGATTAATAACCTGACCGACTGAACGCCTTAAGTCAGGATCTAACGATGCCAAGGCTTTCATCTTATCAGTAAAAAAACCTTTTTTACCCAGATACTCAACACGCAACTGTTCTAGTTGGTTAATATCTTCACTGTGTGAAAGCTTTAATAAGCCTTGCTTGAGAATCTCTTCAATACTCACTGACACGAAAGCACTCTACTAGATTAGTTTAATTAAGGGATACCTAGCTCTGATCTGCACAATAAAACACAACAACACAGATCAGAGTGATTATTTTTGGTTAACTTATGGCTGACTTTGATGCGCAATCGCAATTTTAGCAATTTCACCAAAAGCAGTAATATCTCGCACTGCTAAATCAGCAAGGACTTTACGATCAATCCCCACATTTGCTTTTGTTAAGCCATTTATTAAACGACTATATGAAATACCATAAATGCGCGCCGCTGCATTGATACGAACTATCCATAAGGCACGGAATTGACGTTTTCTTTGTTTACGATCGCGGTAAGCATATTGTCCAGCTTTAATAACAGCTTGTTTAGCTACGCGATAAATTCGACTACGCGCACCATAATAACCTTTTGCTTGCTTTAAAATTTTCTTGTGTCTTGCTCTGGCAGTAACGCCACGTTTAACTCTAGGCATGATTTATATTCCTTTATTAACTATAGGGCATCATGCGTATAGCCATACGCACATCTGAAGGATGAACAACAGCGGCTTTACGTAACTGTCTTTTTCTTTTGGTCGATTTTTTTGTCAAAATATGACGTCGATGTGACTGACCGCATTTAAATCCACCATTTCCGGTACGCCTAAAACGCTTAGCGGCTCCACGGTTAGTTTTAATTTTTGGCATTTGTTTGCTCCAACTAATCAATTAATAAAAATCCATGAGAACAAATCAATCAAGGCAAAATGCTGAGCCCAGAATGAATTGACGGTGTTTTTTTTATGTCAAATGACATAAGGTCGCTTAATAAAAAACTAAAACACCTTTGCTACACACCCTGTGCTGCAAAACCTAATTACTGAGTAATGACTTACTGATTATTTTTTCTTTTTAGGAGCCATTACCATCACCATTTGACGCCCTTCCATTTTTGGAAACTGTTCAACAATAGCAATTTCTTCTAAATCTTTTTCAATGCGTTTAAGTTGCTCCATACCAATTTCTCTATGAGCCATTTCGCGACCACGATAACGTACTGTTATTTTTGTTTTATCACCGTCGTTAAGAAATTTAGTTAAACTTTTTAATTTAACTTGGTAATCACCCTCATCAGTGCCAGGTCTAAACTTTATCTCTTTAACTTGAATTTGTTTTTGCTTCTTTTTAGCTATTGCCAATTTTTTATTTTGCTCAAACTGGAATTTGCCATAATTCATTATTTTACATACTGGCGGATCTGCATTAGGTGAAATTTCAACCAAATCCAAATCAGCGGCATACGCTATTTGTTTAGCTTCATCTAAAGAAATAATTCCTAAGACTTCTCCTTCTGCACCTGTAACCCTAACTCTTCTTGCTGTAATTGAGTCGTTTAAGCGCGTTTCATCTTTTTTTGCAGCGATACTCTAATCCTCCAAACAATGTTTATACCTTGTTGTTAATTTCATTACTCAATTTTTGAACAATATCATCAATTAACAAACCACCTAAATCTTCACCTTTTTGCGTTCTTACCGTCACTACATTTTCTTCTAATTCTTTATCACCAACAATGAGTAAATACGGTATTTTTTGCATCGAGTGTTCACGGATTTTAAAACCTATTTTTTCATTTCTCAAATCTAGCTTTACTCGCACAGCTTGCTTTTCAAGAAGTTGAGCAACCGATAACGCATAGTCAGCATGGCGATCTGCAATAGTTAAAATGATTACCTGAATTGGCGACAACCATAATGGAAAATATCCTGCGTACTGCTCAATCAATATGCCAATAAACCGCTCCAGTGAACCAAGAATTGCTCTATGCAGCATCACTGGTACTTGTTTACTACCATCTTCAGCAATATAAACAGCATCTAAACGCATTGGCATTGAAAAATCAACCTGAATAGTTCCGCACTGCCAGACTCGACCAATACAATCTTTTAATGAGAATTCAATTTTTGGCCCATAAAAAGCGCCTTCACCGGGTTGAAGTTCCCATATTAAGCCTTTGTTGTTAAGAGCAACTTCCAAAGCATTTTCTGCCTTATCCCAAACAGCATCATCGCCCACACGATTTGCAGGACGAGTTGATAATTTAACAATAACCTCTTCAAAACCAAAGGCTTTATAAACATCAAAGAGCATATCAATGAAGTCTGAAACTTCTGCTTGAATTTGACTTTCTGTACAAAATATATGCGCATCATCTTGTACAAAATTTCTTACCCGCATTAAGCCATGCAAGGTACCTGAAGGTTCATTACGATGGCACGAACCAAATTCAGCTAACCGAACGGGCAAATCACGGTAGCTTTTAATCCCTTGATTATAAATTTGCACGTGACATGGGCAATTCATGGGCTTGATTGCATAATCACGATGCTCAGAATGGGTGGTAAAAATCATGTTACCAAACTTTTCCCAATGCCCTGACTTTTCCCACAAGGAACGATCAACAACCTGCGGGGTTTTTACTTCAGCATAACCATTATTACGTAATTTTTCACGAATAAATTGCTCAACTTGTTGATAAATTAACCAGCCTTTTTCATGCCAAAACACCATGCCCGGCGCTTCTTCTTGCGAATGAAATAAGTCTAAAGTTTTAGCAAGTTTACGGTGATCTCTTTTTTCCGCCTCTTCTAAACGCTCAAGATACGCTTGTAACTCTTTTTTATCTCGCCAGACAGTCCCATAAATACGCTGCAACATTTCATTATTTGAATTGCCACGCCAATAGGCACCTGCAATTTTCATTAACTTAAACGCCCCCAATTTTCCAGTACTGGGCACATGAGGACCCCGACATAAATCAGTAAATTCAGCTTGCTTGTAAAGCGTTAAAGACTGATCCTCTGGGATTGAAGAAATAATCTCAGCTTTATAACACTCTCCCAAATCGCTGAAAAACTGAATAGCCTCATCTCTGGATAAAATAGATCGTGTTATTGGATGATCTTCTGCAACCAATTGACGCATTTTATCTTCAATTGCAGTTAAATCTTCAGGGGTAAAAGGGCGTTCATAAGAAAAATCATAGTAAAAGCCATTTTCAATGACTGGACCAATGGTAACTTGTGCATGAGGAAATAACTGCTTTACAGCCTGTGCCAAAAGATGCGCGGTGGAATGGCGCATAACCTCTAAACCGTCTTCATCTTTTGATGTAATTAGCTGCAAAACAACATCTTTGTCAATAATGGTGCTGGCATCAACTAAGTTATTATCTATTTTGGCTGCTAAGGTTGCTTTTGCTAACCCTGCACCAATGGATGCAGCTACATCCATCACACTAATGGCGTGATCAAAATTACGCTGAGAGCCATCAGGAAGAGTAATAATCGGCATGTTAAGTGTTAATTATGTGTAAAAAAAAAAGCACTGCATTTGCAGTGCTTTAATTCTGGTAGGCGCGATTGGACTCGAACCAACGACCCCCACCATGTCAAGGTGGTGCTCTAACCAACTGAGCTACGTGCCTTTTAAATCCAATTAATTCGATTTGTGAATTATACCAAGAGATTAATTATACGCAATCACTTAGACACTATTTTCATTACCTTGTTTTGTTAGAAATTCTAATAAAAAAAATAACTTATTGATAAATAATCTTATTGCATACAAAAAAACCTGCATTATTAATTTCACCATACAGTTGTTTTTTTCTGCATTAAGATTTTTTTTAAAAATAACCATTAGATCAAACTGCGAACTGCACTTTTTATAATAAAATATCTAAAATTTTTGATATTTTAGACAATCAAATCCTCTTTGAAACCAAATAAAATCAGTTAAAGGTTTTCTCTCCCAACTCATATCAACACCGTTGTAAAATTTTCCGAAATTGCATTTGCCAAAATCCCGTTAGGGATTAAATCTGGGTAGAAAAAAATTATCATAAAAACATCCCGTCCCATACGGGACGGAATAACACATGCATTCATTTTTTTCTACCCATATTGGGTGCCTAGCGGCACAGGCTTTGTCGTTCAACATCATATCCAACCGTTTTAAAATTTTCCGAAATTGCATTCGCCATAATCCCGCTAGGGATTAAATCTGGGTAGAAAAAGATTATCATAAAAACATCCCGTCCCATACGGGACGGAATAACACATTCATATTTGCTACCCATATTTTGTGCCTAACGGCACAGGAGTTATTGTTCATATTCAATCGGTTTAAAAATATATTTATTATCAAAATCCACTTCAAACTTTTTAAAAAACTCATGATACTCTTCAATAAATGTTTTATTACGATGATGTTCTTCCTGATTTTTAACGTACTCAATCACGGCATTCACATGTGACTTGCTATATGAAAAAGCCCCATAACCTTCTTGCCACGAAAAGCGTCCTATTACAAATCCTTTTTGATTTATCCATTTTGAAGAATCACCTTTTAAATCTTGCATCACATCAGAAAGCGATTGTGTAGGCCTCATACCAAAAAACACATGCACATGATCGGGCATTCCATTTATTGCCAATACTTTATGTCCATGATTAGAAATAATGCCACTTATATATTTATATAGCTCGTCTTTCCATGTTTTTTGAATAACACAATCTCTGTTTTGAACAGAAAATACTGCTTGAATATGTATTTGAGTATAGGTATTTGCCATTATGCAATACCTTCGCCAAAATTTAAGCCACTCTTGCATGAATCCTACCGATTTCTGCGGCTTGGAAGATACGATCATCAATTAAAAACGTGTCATCATTTTTGCCCAGTGCATTAATAATGCGGCGCGTGTATTTTCGGGC
>QYQN01000078.1 GCA_007280895.1 Methylococcaceae bacterium | reverse complement strand
GTGTTGAGTATTGCTATGATTTCGTTCATGGTCAGTTTGGGTGTGAATGCTCTGTTAGAAGTGGTATTCTACCTTCTCTGACCTTTCTCTTTCCTTCGATATCTATAAATTACTCATGCCAATTGGCGAAGGTATTGTAAAACATAATACTTTCACAGGCTCTTTAGTTATCAGTCGTGAGCACGTTTCTTTTTTCAACTCTATATTTTTAATTATTATGATAGCAAGTATCGATACCGCACTTATTCAATTATTTCTTGAAGAAGATATTCGCTCAGGAGATATTACAGCAAGAATTATTCCTGAGCAGTGCTTGGCTACGGCTGAAGTTATTAATCGTGAACGCATGGTTATGTGTGGGCAAGCGTGGTTTGATGGGGTGTTTAACTGTGTAGATTCATCTATAACTATCACTTGGCTGGTTAACGAAGGCGAGATGATTGAAGCCAATACGGTACTGTGTCGTTTGCACGGTGCCGCGCGGGCATTATTAAGCGCTGAACGTACCGCACTTAACTTATTACAAACCTTAACTGCCACGGCAACTATTGCTAGAAACTATGCAGATGCCGTGGCTCAGACGGAGTGCAAAGTGCTAGATACGCGCAAAACCTTGCCAGGCCTTCGTTTAGCACAAAAATATGCGGTACGTTGTGGGGGCTGTCATAACCATCGCTTGGGCTTAGATGATGGGGTGTTAATTAAAGAAAATCATATTATGGCAGCAGGTTCTATTAGCCAAGCGATAATGCTCGCGCGGTCTTTAACTGCTTTGCCTATAGAAATTGAGGTGGAAAATTTGGCGCAGTTTTATGAGGCATTGCATGAACAACCCGAACGAATTATGTTGGATAATTTTACTTTTAATGAATTACAAACGGCCGTGCAATTAAAAAAAGCACAACCTGAATATGCGCACATTGAGTTAGAAGCCTCTGGTAATATAACCTTAGCAAATATTCGCACTATTGCCTTAACGGGGGTTGATTTTATCTCAATTGGTGCGTTAACCAAAAATGTGATAGCCACTGACTTATCAATGCGTATCACCCTGATTACTCAATAAACCACGCCTCGGGTAAGGTGACATAGCGAGTCGTAATTTCCTTGAGCATAGTTTGATAATGCGCTTTTAGTCGATATTGAAGCTCGGCTGGAATTTTGGTTTTTTGAGTTGCGTGAATACGTTGATGCAAGGTATCGGCAAAGAGCTCAGTTGAGGTTAACGGTAAGTCAATGAAGTTATAAATAGCGTGCATTAGTTGTGCTGGATTTGCCACGATGTCATCGTAAAATTTAATCAATACCTGATCTAATAAGCCGGCTTTTTCTAAATCTTTTAAGGTGAGTAAATAATCATTACGTAAACTTATATCTGACAACTTTGTACAGGCGTTAAATAAATAATCAATATTTTTCCCATAGCGCGTTAAAAATGCATTAATTCCGCCTTCTTCATTTTTTTTGCCTTGTAATAAGCTGGACCACGCCCGTTCGGAAGGTTCACGTAAAATAAAAATAATTTTTAAATTCTCAGTAATGGTTTTCATGTGAGTAAAGCCTGCTTCACCAATTAACGCATATTCAGGGGTGATATCTAACGCATATTTTCGTTGTTTAGTGGTGCGTAATAAATCAACATACCAGTCATCATTAATTTTTTTAGTTAACGCGCCTATTCTTCGTGCTAAAGCGGGGCTTAATCCCTCTGCATCGTCAATAAGTGCTTTTAATAAAGGTGCATCATCTGCAAGCATTGCTGAGATAAAGGGGGTTAGTTGTTTTGTTTTGTCCTTATCGCCTTGGCATACTTTTAAAAAATGCACCGCACGCCAATTATTAAGATGTGGGCTGTTTTTGTATAAATGGTCAAAATAATGCACTTCTTTTGCAAATGCACATTTAGCAAAGCGTTCATCTTTGGTTAAATTCTGAAACAACCATGACGTCCCGGCCTTTTGGGCACCAATGCAAACTAATAAATTGCTTAGTTTTGGGGATTTATGTGCGTGTTTTTTTAGTAAGCGTGTGTGCACTAAGTCATCTGTCATGTTTAATGGGTACCCATTAGCACACACATTGATGGGTTGGTTTCCTTCTAAGGCGAGTCTGAAAATTCTTGTTAACGCAAAGGGAATATCAAAAATAAAACCTACGTCAGCATGAGTCGAGTGTTTAAATTGTGCGTCAACATCAGCACGTTTATGCCATGTGGACGTAACGGGTTGGACAATATTATTAAATACCAGACTGAGTTCAAGAGCAGATTGCTGGCTACTTACCACCCAGCCTTTTATTTGACTGGGTGTGATGGATTCAACAAAACCAATCATTTCCAACGTGTGTTCATCGGCTAAAGCAGCAGATGATGGCAACGTATCAAGAATTTTTTGCATACTGTTTACTTCCTTATGGGTGAAAAATAACGTTAACGTGGTAGCGTACTTATTCGATGTTGAGTGAGATGAATGATCAAATTTTAGCGTTTTGTGTGTTTACTAGGTTGAGTGCAATGGCTCTTGTATAATTGGTTATTCTTGCTTAATTGGATTAAATAAACAATATGGTTTCTGAAAAAACGAATTTACGTTCACGAGGTATTTATTTATTACCTAATTTATTCACTTCTGGGGCGTTATTTTCTGGCTTTTACGCCATCACCTCAGCAATGAATCATCATTTCGAGACGGCGGTGATTGCAATTTTTGTGGCAATGATTTTAGATGGTCTTGATGGACGTGTCGCAAGAATGACCAATACTCAAAGTGAATTTGGTGCTCAATACGATAGCTTATCAGACATGGTGTCGTTTGGTGTTGCGCCTGCATTAATCATGTATTTATGGGCCTTTGGCGATATGGGGCGAGTAGGGTTGTTTGCGGCGTTTGTGCACACAGCTGGAGCTGCCTTACGTTTAGCCCGTTTTAATACGCAATTAGAAACAGCAGATAAGCGTTATTTTCAAGGCTTACCCAGTCCAGCAGCCGCTGCGATTATTGCAGGGTTTATTTGGATTTGTCTTGAGCATGGCTATGAACTTGAGGTAATTAAATTTCCTGCTTTAGTGTTGACCTTAAGTACTGGCTTACTGATGGTCAGTAATTTTCGTTATTCTAGTTTTAAGCAAATTGATTTAAAAGGAAAAGTGCCTTTCATTGCAGCAATTGCCATGATGCTAGCCATTGCTTTTGTTATGGCACAGCCCCAAACTATGTTATTTTTATTGTTTTTGGTTTATGCCATTTCAGGTCCAGTGATTACGCTTATTCAACGTAAACGGATATTACAAGAGCGTAAAAACTAAGGTCTTACAGAGAAAATTTTTGTCAGACTATTTACGAAATGCCTAATGCTGACAGCAGGTATTGATAGACGCTTATGTCCATTACGTTCTGATTTATACATTTAAGCACGCATGTTTGTCACGGTGTTACGAATTCATCCTATTTCCCCTTAAGCCAGCAACGTAGCTCATGTTGGAGCTTTGTGCCAGGAGTTTTTTATGAAAGACCATTTAATTATATTTGATACAACCTTACGTGACGGCGAACAAAGCCCAGGTGCATCGATGACGCGTGATGAAAAATTACGCATAGCTAAAGCCCTTGAACGCTTAAACGTAGATATTATTGAGGCAGGATTTCCGGCGGCAAGTCCTGGAGATTTCGATGCTGTACAAGCGGTAGCGCGGGGAATAAAAGACAGTATCGTATGTGGACTTTCACGCGCCTTAGACAATGATATTGATCGTGCAGGCGCCGCATTGAAAGATGCTCGACGTGCGCGAATTCATACATTTATTGCTACTTCGCCCATTCACATGCAAAGAAAACTAAATATGACGCCTGCACAAGTGATTGAGCATGCGGTGCGTGCTGTCAAGCGTGCGCGACAATTTACTGATGATGTTGAGTTTTCCCCTGAAGATGCGGGACGTTCAGAAGAAGATTTTTTGTGTCGAATATTAGAAGCTGTAATTGATGCAGGCGCCACCACGTTAAATATTCCAGATACCGTTGGATACAGTATCCCTCAGCAATTTGGCGCCACGATTGCTAATCTCATTGAACGCATTCCTAATTCAGATAAAGCTATTTTTTCAGTGCATTGCCACAACGATTTAGGGTTGGCGGTGGCTAATTCTTTAGCGGCGGTAATGAATGGTGCGCGTCAAATCGAATGTACAATTAATGGCTTAGGTGAGCGAGCAGGAAATGCCTCGTTAGAAGAGGTGGTGATGGCGGTAAAAACTCGTCAAGATGTTTTTACCTGCCAAACACGCATTGATACGCGCGAAATTTTAACGTGTTCAAAGTTGGTCTCAACCATCACAGGTTTTCCAGTGCAGCCAAATAAAGCAATTGTTGGGGCAAATGCCTTTGCTCATGAAGCAGGCATTCATCAAGACGGTATTTTAAAAAGTCGAGAAACCTATGAAATCATGCGCGCTGAAGATGTTGGTTGGACAGCAAACCGTATGGTATTAGGTAAGCATTCAGGTAGAAATGCGTTTAAAAATAGAATGGTAGAATTAGGTTTTGAATTTAACTCAGAAGAAGAAATTAATAAAACCTTCATGCGCTTTAAGCAATTAGCAGATAAAAAACATGAGATTTTTGATGAAGATTTACAAGCATTGATTTCAGAAACTACCGTTGCTTCCGAAGATGAACAAATTAAATTAATTGCTTTAAAAGTGTGTTCAGAAACTGGCGAAATTCCTATGGCAACAGTCACCTTACGTTTTGCCAATAAAGAGCTCACTGGCTGTTCCGAGGGCGGTGGTGTAGTCGACGCTTCCTTAAAAGCGATTGAAAAGATTGTGCAATCTCATGCCGTCATGGCACTTTATTCTGTCAATAACATTACCAACGGCACTGATGCGCAAGGCGAGGTGTCGGTGCGTTTGGAAAAAGACGGGCGCATCGTCACGGGTTTAGGCGCAGATACTGATATCGTGATTGCTTCTGCGAAAGCATATATTAATGCGGTAAATAAATTGCAAATACCAGATCAACGTCGTCATCCTCAACAAGCAACTGTTTAAGATTTCAATGCTTGTCATGAGCGTCAAACGCCGATTCAATTGGATAGCGTATTGTCCCTATTGCCACGCATTATTGTTTTTGGTGTTGCTTAGCCAATACCTTCGCCAAAATTTAAGCCACTCTTGCATGAATCCTACCGATTTCTGCGGCTTGGAAGATACGATCATCAATTAAAAACGTGTCATCATTTTTGCCCAGTGCATTAATAATGCGGCGCGTGTATTTTCGGGCTC
>QYQN01000089.1 GCA_007280895.1 Methylococcaceae bacterium | reverse complement strand
TAGCCACTATTGAGAAAGCCATTGCACGTTTAGATCAACTTGATAAACAAAAACAAGCAGAAACAGAGATACTTGAGCAAGCACTAACGAAAAAAAAAGCTGAGCAGGAGTTATTCACACAATTTAAACAACAACGCGATCACTTATTACTGGAACATGCGGTTTCTGATGCAGAACGCTTTGAACGGTTAAAAGAAAATGAACAGACATTAAAAACCTTAATGGCCTCCTTGGTGAGTGTCGATAAACTTATTAATGACACTGGAGATGATACTCTTGAGCAACGCGACGAACCTACAGAAGACGAGCAAGCCATTACAGAAAATGTTTATGCCACCTCAATAAGCGGTAAATTTTCAGACTTAAAAGGTCATTTGCCCTGGCCAGTGCGTGGCAAACTAGAGCATAAGTTTGCTACTATGGCGGCTAAAAAAGCCCAGAGTGGCGTGCTAATTGAAGCCAAAGAGGGGGAGGAAGTGCATGCGGTTGCCAAAGGTACGGTTGCGTTTGCTGAATGGATGCAAAATTATGGTTTTTTAATGATTATTGAACATAACGAAGGATTTATGACGTTATATGCGTTTAATCAGAGTTTGTTTAAACAAAAAAATGATCATGTTGAAGCAGGAGAAGTGATTGCCGCAGTTGGGCAGAGTGGTGGGCAAAGTAGGCCTGGTTTGTATTTTGGTATTCGTGATAAACAAGGTTTAGCCATTGATCCACAAACTTGGTGTCGGAAATCAAAATAGCATATGGCAAGTCGTTAAACGCTTGTTTTAAAACAGAGGATTTGGAGTTTAAAAACGCATGTTAAATAAAAAAACGGTTGTTATATTGTCCTTAGGGATTGTGTTGGGTGTGTTTATGGGAACCTGCGGTACTGTCTTCGCCGAGCGAGATAGCAGCACGCCAGCAGTAGATTCTGAAACCTTGCCTTTTGAAGAGTTACGTAATTTCACTGAGATATTTGGACGTATCAAGCATGATTATGTAGAACCCGTCTCAGATAAAAAATTACTAGAAGATGCTATACGTGGCATGTTAAGTGGTCTTGATCCACATTCGGCTTATTTAATAGCAGATGAATACCAAGAACTTAAAGAAGGCACCACAGGTCAATTTGGTGGACTTGGCATTGAAGTCACAATGGAAAATGGCTTTATCAAAGTCGTCTCACCCATTGACGATACGCCAGCACAAAAAGCGGGCATTAAAGCCGGCGATGTATTTGTTAAGCTTGATGATAAGCCAGTCAAAGGCATGAGTTTAGCCGACGCAGTAAAAATGATGCGGGGCGAGCCAGGCAGCAAAATCTTACTGACGGTGGTGCGTGAAGGCGCAGAAACGCCATTAAAAATCTCCATTGCTAGAGATATTATCAAAGTCAAAAGTGTAAAAAGTAAAATTTTAGAGCCAGGCTATGCGTATGTCCGTATCAGTAGTTTTCAATCTGGAACGGGAGAAAATTTACACGAAGCGTTGAGCACATTAAAAAAAGACAATAAAGCTAAGTTAAAAGGCTTAGTCTTGGATTTGCGTAACAATCCAGGTGGTGTCTTAAATGCGGCAGTTGAAGTGAGTGATGCCTTTATTAAAAGCGGCTTAATTGTTTACACCGAAGGTCGTATTGAAAACTCAGAAATGCGTTTTAATGCAGCACCTGACGATTTAATTGATGACGCACCCATGGTAGTTTTAATTAATTCTGGCTCAGCCTCAGCATCAGAAATTGTAGCGGGTGCTCTGCAAGATCAAAAACGCGCCATTATCATGGGCGAAAAATCTTTTGGTAAAGGATCGGTGCAAACCATTCTACCTACCTCAAATGGCGCGGCCGTAAAATTAACAACCGCACGTTATTTCACCCCATCAGGTCGATCCATTCAGGCAGAAGGTATTGAGCCTGATATCGCCCTAGCGCGTGTTAAGCTTGAAGCATTAACTAATAATGAGTTTGTTTCTGTTAAAGAAGCTGATTTATCTGGTCATTTGCGTAATGGTAAAGAAAAAGCCAAAGATGAGGCTGAGTTAGCGAATAAAGATAAAAATATCGTTGATATCAATGATTATGCGCTCACTGAAGCATTAAATTTACTTAAAGGAATCAGCATTTTAAAGAAATAAGTTAACAGGTATCAGTGCGCTTAACTGCGCTCGCTTGGCGCTACCTCTGTTCAGCAACCAGTAAACCAGTCAAGATAATTTATTTATTTTGGCTGGTTTTTGGTTATAACCTATTGATTTATAGTAAACAGTTTTGTGCTGAGTGACGTCGTTATAGCAGCAGATAGGCTGTTTTATGAAGTGCCTAACATGATGGTCATTGTTATTATGACTTTATTTATTTTATACTGGATAACTTACCTAATTAAAATAATTTATAGTGAGAACTTATGGAAAAACCTTTCATCTTACACATGATCACCACAGCAAAAAATTTAAGTCCATTTGATGTAAATATGGCATTAGATGCTGGGTGGCTTTCAGCGTCGCCTTATATCAATGTCGAATCCAGCGAAATTCAAGGCTTAATACAAGATGCGATTTTCTCTCGCAGCGTAAAAAATTTGAAAAAAACGGGTTTTTTCATTGGTGGACGCGATGCGAAACAAGCAATTGATATGTTAAAAGCAGCCAAACGCGCAATGATTCCTCCTTTTGAAGTATCGGTATTTGCAGATCCAAGTGGAGCCTTTACTACCGCAGCAGGCATGGTGGCAACTGTAGAAAATGGTTTAGTTGCTAAGTTTGCAACAGATTTTCATGATAAAACTATTTTAGTTTTAGGCGGAACAGGGCCAGTTGGTCAAATTGCTGCGGTGCTTTGTGCACAAGCTGGGGCAAACGTAAAAATCATTGGTAGACAAATAGAAAAAGCCCAACTGGTTGCAGACTTATGTAACAGTGAATTTGGCGAAGGCAAAATTAACATTACCGCAGGGAGTGATGCTGATAAAGCAGAGTATATTCAAACTGCGGATGTGGTTTTAGCAACAGGTGCCGCAGGCATTGAATTATTAAGCAAAGAATTGATTAGAACAGCACAACAATTAAAGGTTGCCGCTGACGTCAATGCAGTCCCCCCTACAGGCATAGCAGGAATTGGGCCGCTTCACGATGGCGAATTGATTGAAGGGTCGCCCTCTGGTGCGATAGGCTATGGTGCCTTGGCCATTGGTAATGTGAAATATCAAACACAAAGTATGTTATTAAAAAGTATGTTACAAGTTGAAAAACCTTTGTTTTTACATTTTGAACATGCCTTTGCGGTAGCTAGAGAATATATTAAATCTAAACAATAAGTCATTATTCAATCTGCTTTTTTAGCGGAAGATGAAAATACTTACAGCAATAAAATGCAGTTAAGGCTTTGCTGAGTGTTAACGTAATCGGCGGCACTAACTAGCCTGTTTCTTGTCGAGCTTATTTAAAACAGTTTAGTCCCTAAAATAAAATCACCTTGGTTTTACATTACATTTATAGAGGTCCTTAATGGAAAAACGCAGCATCATTCACATGTTTGACCCCATGCCCCATAACAGTCCTTTTGACATCAATATGGCGATGGATGCTGGGTTTGATGTCTTAATGCCTTATTGCAACGTGAAGTTGGAAAACATAAATGCGTTAACTCAAGATACAATTTTTTCACGTGGCGCAGCAGGTGTAAAACGGACGGCTATTTTTATTGGTGGACGAGATTTATTGTTGGCAATGAATATGCTTGATGTGTGTAAAAGAGCAATGGTGTCGCCGTTTGATATTTCAGTATTTACCGATCCAAGCGGCGCATTTACTACGGCTGCGGCCTTGGTAGCCTGCGTTGAAAAACAATTATCAATTCATCATGCGGCACACTTAAAAGATCAAAAAGTTGTTATTTTTGGCGGCACGGGGCCTGTCGGCAGTGCCACAGGCATTATTGCTTCCTTGGCAGGTGCACAAACAATATTGGTTGATCATTTGTCTTTAGACAATGCTGAAGACGTCGCAAAAACCTATAATCGTCGGTTTTCAGCTAATTTACAAGGTGCTTGCGCGCGCAATGATGAAGAAAAAATGGCTTTATTAGCCACTGCAGATGTCGTGTTATCCACTGCAAAAGCAGGTGTACAAGTTTTAAATGCAGAGGTATTAAAAAACCTCACAAAAGTTAAAGTTGCAGGTGATGTTAATGCAGTGCCACCCTTAGGAATTGAAGGTATTAAACGTAAAGACGCAGGTGAACCGCTACTGTATGCGGTTAATGCAGCAGGTGCTGTGGGTATAGGAGCCTTGGCAGTAGGCGATGTTAAATATCAATTGCAGCATAGATTATTACAATTATTATTAACAACAGAGCAGCCTGTTTACCTCGATTTTAGAATTGCTTTTGAACAAGCCCGAGAAATTGTTCGGTAAACTAGCTTTTCAAGAGGTCACTCACATAAGGATATGTATTGCGCTCCATACAACTAAAAAGCGACTTTGTTGAGTTTTACTCACTAAGTCGTTTTTTTTTTCTTATCTAGGCGCATGAATAACCTATTCACCACCTCCCTTAAAAAAAAAGGGTAGCTGAATAAGTACAATTTAAATAATCATAAAGGTCATTGTGTTACGCATGAGCTTGTAAAAAAGACAAAACAGTTAACGTGTGGGCGTTGTGTATAAATGTGTGCTGACAGTAAGTCACTGTTATTTGGACTCCTACCCATTACCAACATTGCAGGTGAAAGGACATGAGTCGAAAAGACAGAATATTATTTGCAGGTGATCCACATGGTAACTTTAAGCCATTAATTAATGCTGTTCATAAACATCAGCCAGAAGCTGTTGTTTTATTAGGTGATTATGATTTAGAACAGCCCTTAAACGTGTGTTTAGAAGAAATCCTTCACCTAACCAAAATTTGGTGGATAGCTGGAAATCATGATTTTGAAACCCCTGATAAATATAATAATTTATTTAATTCAAGTTTAGCTGACAGCAGTTTGCATTTAAAAGTAACTGATATTTCAGGTATACGCATTGCTGGTTTAGGGGGGATTTTTTTAGGGCGTGTTTGGTATCCACCGCAACCTAAAAAATGGCTTACCAAGCAACATTTTTTAGCACAACAACTGAGTAATTCAAAAACTCAGACACTGTCTTTAAAATTTCAATCTGCAATTTGGCCTGAAGAATTTGAAGCCATGAAAGAATTAAAGGCAGATATTTTAGTGAGCCATGAAGCACCAGGCTCACATCGACACGGTTTTTCAGTGATTGGTGAGTTAGCTGCGGCGATGGGCGCTAAACAAATTATTCATGGTCATCTGCATGAAAATTACATGCGACGCATTAAAAATAATATTCACGTTACTGGGGTTGCCAATCGCTGCGTCATTGATTTGCATGGCAACATGCTGCACTTAACTGACATTACCAAGTAAGTCATTGCCCAAAAGCCTTTTAACAGAAGTAAAACCGCTTTAGCTGTTTTTTCACCAAAAGCTACATCGAGTGGACTCCAGCGTAAATGTTAAAAGAAACAGGCTCACCTACTTAGGTGCAGACTAACGTTTTTTAACCACAGTAAGTACAAAAATAAAAAAGTTATGAGTATGTTAAACCATGATGATCACGGCAATGAAGAGTCTGCCCTCATCGAAAAAGTAAATAATTTACTACCACAAACTCAATGTGGGCAATGTGGCTTCTCGGGTTGTCAACCGTATGCGGTCGCGATGGTGAAAAAACAGGCAGAAATAAATCAATGCCCGCCTGGAGGTGAAGAAGGTATTCATGACCTAGCTAAATTGCTAAACAAACCATTTAAAATGCTAAACCCTGAACACGGTGAGCACAAACCAGAACACGTTGCATTTATTATTGAAGATGATTGCATTGGCTGTGTTAAATGTTTAGCTGCCTGTCCAGTTGATGCTATTGTTGGCGCTGCAAAATATATGCACACAGTCATTGCCGCAGAATGTACGGGCTGTGAATTGTGTATTGCACCGTGTCCAGTCGATTGCATTATTATGCAGCCAGTTTCTGTGCATCAGTATCACCCCAGTCAATACGATAAAGCGAGTTTAGCCAAACGTCGATTTGACGCCCGTAACGAACGTAAACAAGTAGAAGCACATATTGCTGAGTTACTTAGACAACAGAAAAAAGCCTTACTTAGTGCCTCAAAGGAACAATAATCCAATCCAAAGGATATAAAGTACGGTGAGTTATTTATCTACTAAAACCTCCCCTACCCTGATGTTTAAAAGAAGAGTTGGAATCAAACGATCACTAACGGTGTAGGCAATTCATAACAGCTTTTTTTATTATGTTTTACAAG
>QYQN01000012.1 GCA_007280895.1 Methylococcaceae bacterium | reverse complement strand
GCGTCAATGTGAACTACCGGAAGGCACCATTATTGGAGTGGATCGAGCTGAAGATGAAAAACGCTTCCATGTCAGCCCAGGCGGAGTGGTCTTAGTGACCCCTGAAATGCTGGGGCAAAGGTTGCATTATGTTCGTTAACACGGATGAACCCAGTGCCGTTGATGGTGCAAAAGGAAAAATAAAGTTAGTCTTGTATTGGCACATGCATCAACCTGAGTACCGTGATTTGGCATCGGGGGAATTTATTTTGCCGTGGACGTATTTACATGTAATAAAAGATTATGTCGATATGGTCGCACATTTAGAAGCGCAACCACATGCCAAAGCTGTGATTAATTTTGCTCCCATTTTATTGGAACAAATTGCCGAATATGCACAGCAAGTGAGCCAGTATTTGCAGCAGCAAACACCCATTCGAGATGCGTTCTTAGCTGCACTGGTAAGTCGAGAATTGCCTACTGACGCGGAAGCAAAATTAACGTTAATTAAGCGTTGTTTACGCGCCCACCGTGAGCGACAAATTAATCGTTATCCAGCTTTTGCAAAATTGGCTGAGATGGTTGATTGGCTAGATCAGCATTTTGACGCCATACCTTATCTTACGAATCAATTTATTGCAGACTTATTGGTTTGGTACCATTTGGTGTGGCTGGGAGAGACGGTAAAATTAACCAATCCACGCGTGTAGCATCTTATTGCAAAAGGCGCAGGTTTTACTTTTGAGGAGCGGGTAGAATTAATTGAGATTATTGGTGATTTGCTTTCACATGTGCTGTGTCGTTATCATGCTTTAATGACTAAAGGCCAGATAGAATTGTCTATGACTCCGTATGCGCATCCTATCATGCCGTTATTATTAGCTATAAACAGTGCCCGTGAAGCCATGCCAGACGTAAGTTTGCCAGAGTTAACGACGTATCCAGGAGGTGCAGATCGCGTTCGTTGGCAACTTGAAAAAGGCTTGCAAGTGTTTAAGCATTTTTTTGGTATCACGCCCCATGGGTGCTGGCCTTCTGAAGGCAGTGTCTGTGCTCAGACCCTTAAAGTCTTAGCTGAGCTTGGCTTTACATGGACGGCAAGTGGTGGCGCTGTGTTGCGCAATAGCTTACAGTCAGCTAATGCAGTGCAACCGCCTTCGGTGCATTTTCCGTTTCAGTTAACCACTGCCAATATTGCATGTTTTTTTCGTGATGATGGCTTGTCAGATAAAATTGGTTTTGACTATTCCTCGTGGCATGCAGATGATGCCGTCGCAGATTTAATTGGTCATTTAGAAACGATTGCTGCGGCACCGATTGCTTCGCAGACGGTGGCGATTATCATGGATGGTGAAAATGCATGGGAACATTTTCCAGAAAATGGGTATCATTTCTTACAAGGCTTATATCGAAAGCTCGCCGACCACCCCAACATTGAATTATGCACTTTTTCAGACTGTTTGCAGGCCAATATACCCGTTCAGCCTTTACTAAACATGGTGGCTGGAAGTTGGGTGTATGGAAATTTTGCTACATGGATAGGCAATATCGATAAAAATCGTGCATGGGAGATGTTAATTGAAGCAAAATATGTATTCGACCAAGTGCTTGCCGAAGAAACCTTATCCATTACTCAACGCCTCGCAGCGGAACAGCAATTAGCAATTTGCGAAGGTTCTGATTGGTTTTGGTGGTTTGGTGATTATAATCCAAGCGAAGCAGTGAGTAATTTTGAAAAACAATTTCGTCTTAATCTAAGTAATTTATACTGTTTATTGAACAAAGCACCGCCAGCTTATTTGGCATTATCTTTCACTCAAGGTCATGGAGCACCCGCAATGGGCGGTACGATGCGACTAGGTAGTGAAGCCTAACAACTTAATTATATTCGAGATTTCTAGGTGAATGAACTTTTAACGAAACGTCGTGCAGGCATTTTATTGCACATTACTTCTTTACCTGGGGATGAAAAAACAGGGTGTCTGGGCGAGGATGCTTATCGCTTTGTTGATTTTTTATCGTATGCAGGCATTACGGTATGGCAAACTTTGCCTTTGGGTATGACTCACGCTGATGGCTCGCCTTATCAGTGCTTATCTGCTCATGCGGGTAACCCAGATTTAATTAGTACGGCGGCCTTAGTTAAACGAGGTTGGTTAGAACCCCAAGATTATTGTGATGGCTGTCAAGGGTCAGTGAAATTTAATAAAAGTTGTTTAATCAGCAAAGCCTTTGCGTATTTTATGTCCCCTGCCACGACTACTGCTGAGCAAGCACATTTTGACGATTTTTGTGCACAAAAGGCGTTTTGGCTAGATGACTTTGCTTTATTTTTAGCCTTACGAGACGAATATAATCAGCAGTGTTGGAATGCTTGGCCAGAACCCTTAAAACAGCGTGAAGCTAAAGCGCTTAATGCGGCACGTAAACGCTTAACGTCCCAAATTGAGCAGTTTAAATTTGAGCAATATGTGTTTTTTTTACAATGGATGGACTTAAAAACCTACGCAAATCAAAAAAACGTGTTGTTATTTGGTGATATTCCCATTTTTGTTTCTTATGACAGTGCTGATGTTTGGTCAAACCGTGAGGTGTTTAAACTTAATGCTGATGGCTCAATGCCCGTCGTGGCAGGCGTACCGCCTGATTATTTTTCTGAAACAGGGCAGCGTTGGGGGAATCCACATTACAACTGGGAATTTTTAAAAAAGACAGGGTTTCACTGGTGGCTGGAAAGAATGCGCACCCAATTTGAACAATTCGACATTTTGCGTATCGATCATTTTCGTGGCTTAGAAGCCGCGTGGGAAATTCCAGCTAATGAACCCACGGCACAACTGGGTGAATGGGTTGAAGCACCGGGCAGTGCGTTATTAGCGGCGATAAAAAATAAGATGGGGGCTATTCCTTTGGTGGCTGAGGATTTAGGCATTATTACTGACAAAGTCATAGCGCTGCGCGATGAGTTTGGCTTACCCGGCATGAAAATTTTACAATTTGCCTTTGGTGGAAATTACGATAATCCTTATCTGCCCGTGAATTACGATAAAAATTGTGTTGTCTATACTGGCACGCACGATAATGACACGACCTTAGGGTGGGCAATGCAGTTGCGCGATGAGGAAAAACATTATGTTTACGAGTATTTAGGTAATCCCTCGTTGTCGTTGCATTGTGCGTTAATTCAGGCAGCCCTTGCTTCCGTTGCAAACTTAGCGGTGATTCCTATGCAAGATATTTTAGAATTGGATTCTGACCATCGGATGAATACGCCTGGCACCACAGAAGGCAATTGGCAATGGCGTTTTGACTGGTTACAACTGACGCATGAGCGTGCCAGTCGTTTAGAATATTTGGTTAAGTTATTTAATCGAAATTGATTGTGTTTAGTAATTGTAGGTTTTATGAATGACTGTTCAGGATACGCTGTTTAGTACTATCGATAAGGTAAATGATTTTTGTTTTGATGAACAGGTTGCTCAGGTGTTTGATGATATGGTGTCAAGAAGTGTTCCATTTTATCAAGAAATTCAACGTATTCAGGCTGAGTTGATCATTGATTTTTTACCTGAAGACAATGCCCTTGTGGTTGATTTAGGCTGTTCAACAGGGACGAGCTTAGCGTATTTAACTGAACATCCACGCTGTCCACCCACGGCTCATTTTCTGGGCATTGATAACGCCCATGCCATGCTGGCTAAAGCTGAAATAAAATTAGCAGCGCAACGTAGTCAAGGTCGGGTAAGTCTTGAATGTGCCGATTTACAAAAACTCACGCAGCTGCCTAAATGCGATGTGGTTATTTTAAATTGGGCGTTGCAGTTTGTTCGACCTATTGAGCGAGAACAGCTCTTAAGTACGCTATTTAACGCCTTAAAGCCAAAAGGCTTGCTGTTATTATCAGAAAAAATTCTTGTTGAAGACGCATTGTTAAATCGTTTATTTATCGATCATTATCTCCAGTTTAAAAAATCTCAGAGTGGCTATACCGATACTGAAAATCAACGTAAACGCGAAGCGTTGGAAAATGTCCTAATCCCTTATCGTCGTGATGAAAATTATCAACTCCTCGCGCGGGCAGGATTTCAACATTGTGAAACGTATTTTCAATGGTTTAATTTTATTTGCATGCTTGCGGTAAAAGAATAGGCACCTTCTCAAGAGTGCCAGCAATAGCTGAAGCGATTGCACTTTAGATTTTAAACAACGTGTGCTGAGTTGTAGGCAGTAATCTTGCTCACATCACGCCAACGTTATCAGTAAAGGTTGGTTAATGTTTTTCAAACACCCGTGTCAATTTGCTATTAATCACTATGACCACGCCAACGCCAATTCCTACTGAAGCCCTGCATTTATTAAAAACTATTTTTGGTTACGATCAATTTAGACATCAGCAAGAAGCCATTGTTACGCACGTTATTGCAGGCAATGATGCCTTAGTATTAATGCCTACTGGTGGGGGTAAGTCCTTGTGTTATCAAATTCCTGCCTTAGTGCGCAAGGGTGTTGGCATTGTTATTTCGCCGTTGATAGCACTGATGCAAGATCAAGTCACCGCTTTATTGCAATTAGGCATAAAAGCCGCTTTTTTAAACTCCAGTTTAACTTATGAACAAACGCGCCGTATTGAGCAGCAATTACTTAATGGTGAGCTTGATTTGCTTTATATTGCGCCAGAACGCTTAACCGCGCCAAAAACTGCCGCGTTATTTGCACACTTAGACATTGCCTTATTTGCTATCGATGAAGCTCATTGTGTATCGCAATGGGGGCATGATTTTCGTGCAGATTACCTGCAATTATCCTTACTACACGAGCAATACCCTTTAGTCCCACGCATTGCCTTAACTGCCACCGCAGACCAAAAAACCCAAGATGAAATCATTTTACGCTTAGGGTTACATCACGCAGCCTTGTTTCGTAGCGGCTTTGATCGCCCTAATATTCGTTATCGAATTATTCAAAAACAACAGGCACGCCAGCAGTTATTAGCCTTTATTGAGGCAGAACATGCCGGTGATGCTGGCATTGTTTATTGCTTATCGCGTAAGAAAGTAGAGGAAACGGCCGCGTGGTTGATGGGGCATGGCGTTAATGCCCTGCCTTATCATGCAGGGTTAAATAACAATGTACGTGCTGCACATCAACATCGGTTTTTAATGGAAGAAGGCTTGGTTATTGTTGCCACCATTGCTTTTGGTATGGGCATTGATAAACCCAATGTGCGTTTTGTAGCGCATTTAGATTTACCCAAAAGTATTGAAGCCTATTATCAAGAAACAGGACGTGCTGGGCGTGATGGCTTAGCTGCCAATGCGTGGATGGCTTATGGCTTGCAAGATGTCATTACCTTACGCAAAATGTTGTCAGAATCGCACGCTGATGAAGCGCATAAACGAGTTGAATTTCATAAGCTTGATGCCATGCTTGCGCTCTGTGAGCAAGTTCATTGTCGTCGTCAAGCCTTACTTGCTTATTTTGATGATTATCTTGAACACCCCTGTGGCAATTGTGATACCTGTTTAGAACCTGTAAAAACATGGGATGGCACGGTGGCGGCACAGCAAGCCTTGTCGTGTGTGTATAGAACAGGACAACGTTTTGGCGTGGCGTATTTAATCGATGTGTTAGTGGGTAAAACTACTGAGCGTATTAAAAAGCTAGGTCATGACACCGTCTCAACGTTTGGTATTGGTAAGCACTATGATGAACAGCAATGGTATTCAGTGTTTAGACAGTTAGTGGCGCGTGGCTTAGTCAGTGTTAATTTTGATGGTTTTGGGGCTTTGCAATTAACCGATCGGTGTCGATCTGTTTTGCGTGGCGATGAAGCAGTGATGTTTCGTCAAGATTTGCACGCAGTTAAAACTAAGCCCCAAAAAGGCGGCACTAAGCAAACGGGTAATACAAAGCAAACAGCTTCTTTATGGGAAGCGCTGCGAGCCAAGCGTAGAGACATTGCGCTGGCTCAAGATGTACCACCCTATGTTATTTTTCATGATGCTACGTTAATGGCTATTATGGAAACCAAGCCACAAACGCATCAACAAATGGCGCTGATTTCAGGGATAGGGACACGTAAATTAGAGCTTTATGGTGATGAGTTTCTGGCTGTTATTCGCGCCTTCGCAGATAACAACAACTTAAATGACACCGCGACGGATTCTGTTAATTTAATCAAATTGGGCTTTAGTGTTGCAGCTGTGGCATCACAACGTGGTTTAAAAGAAGCCACTATTTTAAGTCATTTGGCACAATCGATAGAACGAGGACAATGTCGGTTAGCCGATGCAATAGACTTATCCGCCACTGAAATTGCCCGTATTGAAGCCTCGATATTAGCCTTGCCAGCAGATCAGCAGCATACCTTAAAACCCGTATTCGAAGCCTTTGGTGGCACCTATGATTACAACGTTTTACGTTGTGTGCGTGCCGCCTTAGTCTATAAAACAAGCTAAACTGTTATCCAATAGCACGCTAAACTATCCCTAATTAGCTTAAAAAGGCTACAATTAGCGTATTCATTAACCATAACCTTGATAAATTAGGCGTATGGAATCAGAATCAAAAGATTTAAAAAATGCTGGCTTAAAAGTAACCACACCACGTATTAAAATATTACATCTGCTTGAAAAACAAGTAGACGAACGCCATTTAACAGCTGAAAAATTATATAAAATCTTATTGAGTGAAAACGAAGATATTGGCTTGGCGACGGTGTATCGTGTGTTAACGCAATTTGAAGCCGCAGGCTTGGTGACTCGACACCATTTTGATGGTGGCAACTCCGTCTTTGAATTAAGCTCAGGCGATCATCATGATCACATCATGTGCATGCAATGCGGTAAAGTTGACGAATTTACTGATGAGCTTATCGAACAGCGACAACAACAAATTGCCCATGACTTAGGCTATGAACTCACCGATCATGGTTTGTATCTGTATGGCTTATGCCGTGAGTGTAAGCTTAATTAACCCTCCATCCATGTTGCGCGTTATCAGGCGACCCTTCTTCTCTTTAGTCTCTTTTCTTATCATTTTTATAAACTATGTTTAAGCCGTTAATCCTTTATATTGGCTTGCGTTACACGCGCGCCGAACGTCGTACGCAATTTATTTCCTTTGTTACGTTAGCCTCCGTTTTAGGTATCGCGTTAAGTGTTTGTGCACTGATTACCGTATTATCAGTGATGAATGGTTTTGTCGAAGAAATCAGTGAGCGCATGTTAAGTATGACCGCTCATGCCACGCTTACGGGTAACACAGGACAGTTGGACGAGTGGCAAAAAGTAGAACAGCAACTCACCGCATACCCTGAGATTAAAGGCATGGCACCTTTTATTTCAGGGCAAGTCATGTTAAATGCTGAGCGGCATGTGAGTGGCACCGTATTAACAGGCGTACTACCCGAACGTGAGCGTAAGGTGTCAGAAGTGGCTGATAAAATGCAAGAAGGGCAGTTGACGGATTTAGTGCCAGGCCGTTATTCCATTGTGTTAGGGGCAGAATTAGCAACGTATTTAGGGGTTGTGGTGGGGGATAAAATCACGGTTATTACGCCACAAGTCACCTCGACACCAGCGGGAGTTATGCCCAGAATGCGCAGATTTACCGTGGTGGGTATTTTTAAAGTAGGTATGTATGAATATGATCGCAACATGGCTTTTATTCATCTTGAAGATGCTGCAAAATTATTTCGTATGGATAACGCAGTGTCAGCCTTGCGTTTAAAAATGGCTAATTTATTAGACGTGCCTGCACTGACACAAACCTTAGCCAGCGATTTTTTTCCGTCTTATCACGTCAGTGATTGGACTATGGCGCATGATAATTTTTTTCAAGCCATTAAAATGGAAAAAAGAGTCATGTCGATTATTTTATTACTCATGGTCGCTGTGGCGGCATTCAATATTGTGTCTACGTTAATTATGGTGGTGACTGACAAGCGCGGCGATATTGCTATTTTAAAAACTCAAGGGCTAACCTCCGCGTCAATCATGGGCATTTTCATGGTATTGGGCACCGTTATTGGCTTAGTGGGAACTTGCTTGGGTACGCTGTTAGGTGTGTTATTGGCCTTAAATGTCGCAGGTTTAGTGCATCAACTGGAAAATCTATTGCACATCAAGTTTTTATCGGCGCAGGTCTATTACATCAGCGATTTGCCTTCTAAACTGATTTGGTCAGATGTCTATGTCATTGCTAGCATGGCGTTTATCTTAACTGTACTGGCGACACTTTATCCTGCTTGGCAAGCAGCAAAAATTAATCCTGCGGAAGTATTACGCTATGAATAATCCAATGATTTTAGAATGTCGGCAGTTAACGAAACGCTATCAGCAGGGCGTGTTAGATGTTGACGTGTTAAAAGGTGTTAATTTTAGTCTAGCCGCTGGTGAACGCGTTGCTATTATGGGTGCGTCGGGGTCGGGTAAAAGTACCTTATTGCATTTATTGGGTGGCTTAGATAAGCCCACGCAAGGCGACGTTTTTCTTAAAGGTGTTAATCTTAATCAGGTTAATGCCACAAAATTAGCAAAACTACGCAATCAAGCCTTAGGCTTTATTTATCAATCGCATCATTTATTAGGCGAATTTACCGTTTTAGAAAATGTTGCCATGCCTTTATTAATTGCAAATCAATCAATTAAACAGGCAAAGCTAGAAGCTGAACAGCTTTTGGAACGGGTAGGTTTAGGGCATCGTATCGGCCATAAACCAGGTGAGTTATCGGGCGGAGAACGGCAACGAGCAGCTGTTGCCCGAGCCTTAATTAATCGACCAGCAGTGATTTTGGCCGATGAACCCACCGGCAATTTAGACAGTAAAACGGCCGAACAGGTGTATCAGTTAATGTTAGAGTTAAATCAAGAATTGCAGGTAAGCTTATTAGTAGTCACGCATGATCATGACTTAGCTCAAAAATTAGGGAAAGTGTGGCACATGGAAGATGGCTTAATCGTGGGTCATGAGAACGTTTAATTAGCGACAGCAATAAACGTGTTAATAAACGTAAGGGGTCTCTTGGGTTGTTTACAAGACGTTATTTTATAATTTTTTAAGGTAAAACAATGAGTGCAAAAAATAATAATTTCAAAATTATGCTAATCAACATGGCGATAAAATGTATGCCTAAGTTTTTAATTAAATGGGTTGCCAATACCATTTTAAAAGGCATCGCTAATTTAAAAGATTTTAATGTTAATTTAGGCAAGAGAACGGTCTATTTTAAACTGTTGTTACTAGGTGAAGATGAAGCCATTGAAGTGTGGTTACATGATTTTGCGGTTTATCATGAAAATGACAGTTATCATTTTATGCTTCGTGATGCTGACTCCAATAAGCTGTGGATGACAAATATTTTGGCGCGTTTTGTAAACAGGGTTTGGGTTATTCCTAATACGCCAATTATTAATGAACATATTGATTTGCTTGCTGAATTACTTCACCCTCTTGAAATGCCAAGTGTTGAAGAGACAGAAAAAAAGCAGATTAAAGACGATAAAAAAAAGCATTAAAGGAGTGTTTACTAAGTGTAACCAGCTTTTAAATAGAGGTTACGTCAACTGAAATTTAGGAGTAAATGAGTATGAAAAAAACGCTGTATATTTTGTTTGTTTGCCTGTCATTTTTTACATTTACGGCTCAGGCTGTGCCCATAAAAACAGTGGTTATTCGTGTTGTGGGTACTGATCCAGCGTGGGGACAGGGGGAAGGTGCAAGTTGGCCCGATGCTAGTCCCGTTAAGGATGCTGCTGGTTATAGTCTGTATGATCTTGAGATAGGGCGTACCGATGGACTTACCCCAGAGGTGTGGAAACCACCCGTTTATGTGGCATTATATAAATTTTCTGGGTGGTCGACGGATAAGCTGTTTTTGTCAAGTGCCGAGGCGATTAACTATAAAACCAGCAGCACGGTAAAAAAAATTACCTTTAAAAAATACACTGGTTCAAGCGAGGATTATTATCGCAGTAGTAAAGCCGTTACTGCCGCACTAAAGTTGCTTGTTAATCAGGTGCTGGCACGTGAAAAAGGCTTAACGCGTTTGGTGCTAACTTATTCTGGACACGGTTCGCCTCATGTGTTTTTTGAAGGCGTTATTAGTAATCCAGATTCAGTAGATTTAGTTAAATTTGTTCGTCAGAAGCTAGCTAAAAAAACATTCATTTTAGACTTCTCTACTAATTGTAATGTGGGTTTTTTTGATTTTGCAGTGCGTTATTACCGTTTTGCCGATTACTTAATTGCTTCAGATAAAGCAGTGGGTGGCTATAGTTTTAATGCAGAGAATTTAAAAGATGGTAGCTGGTTGACGACATATCATGACAGTAACTTAGCTAACTTCTGGCAAAAGTCGCACAGTGTTGAGCAAGCATTTGATGACATCATGGCAACACGTAAGAATAATTGGGCAGCTTCCAGTGACTCTCTAAGTGCTGATAATAATCCCCAAGCCTTGTCTATTTATAAGCTGGCAGAATTTGAACCCTTGCTGAGTGCTTTAAAGCTTAATAGTTTTAAGCCTGCACTTGATTTGCCCGCCGCGTCCAATGATATTGCTACCTATGCTTATGCCAGTGGCAAGGCTGAGGTAATTACCGCTTTGGAGAAATTTAGAATTCATTATGCATCTGATCGTGAATATGCTGAGTGGAGTGATGATAGTCAGGGATTTGCAGTGGACAATGTGGAGGGGTTAGAAAGCTACCTTAACCCGTAACAACAGCTACCCACAATTTGGCTGCTTGTTCTGAGTTTATTGAAAGCTAGACGTTTAAGCCGTTCTCATGGTTCGATAAACTCACCATGAACGGCTTAAACTCACCACGAACGGCTTAAGTTTACAACACGTAGGCTTCAGTGCTTAATACAATACCGAGCCACTATTTTTAGCACTCACGAAATCCGCATAGTCTTGTTTAACTTGGGCGGCATAGCTCAGCGCATAATTAAGTGTTTCTGTTTTTAAACCTGCAACATCCCCATTAATCACATCCGTGATTTCTTTATCCATGCTGTAGGGGATTAACGTGGCATCGTAATCTTTATCTGCTAAGGCATGATTTTTTGCCAGAATTTTACCCATGTATTTCACCGCATCATTAAACTTTGCATAGCTAGTTAATAAGGTGTAATCAAAATCTTCTTGAAACGGTTGGCGTTCCGATATAAAAAATGGCAAACCATTAAAGGTGCTATAACCCGCTAACACATCAGTATTCGTTAACATGGCTTTCATGCTTTTAACAACACGTTCGCCATGATGATAATCATAAGTCCACGCGGGCATGTTGCCAGAGGCTGCAATGGCAACTGAGCTATTGCTTTCTTGTTTCATTTCCAAAATCACATCATCACTGGTGGCTGTTGTAGAGCCATCAATTAATAAGTAATAACGATAACGTCCCATGCTTCCGGTGCCTGCACCCACGCGCAACGCCGCACTTTTTAACAAGTAGTAACTGTTGCTTTTACGTTTAGCGACAGGAATAGAGCTGATGTAGTCCGCCATTGCACTGTTAAGCGCAGAAAAGGTGCTGCTATTTACTGGCTGCAAACTACCACTAATCGTTAAAAATGCTCGCTTACCTGAGGTGACAGCCGTGTATTTTGCTAACAAACTGGCGCGTGTTTTGCCATTAGCGGCTTGAATAGTGTCTTTAACCACGCCTGATGTTGCCGCAGAGGTTGCTTTGTAGGTTAACTCGGAATCATTGCCTTTAAATACGGCAATCTGCGTGGCATAGCTGTCCGTGAAATTTTTAACTAAAGTTTGACGATCTGTGCTGCTAATGCCGTTTTCTTCAGCCGCAAGCAAAATAGCCACCGCCATACGGCGTAAGTCCCAGGTGTAAGAGCCCCAATAACTTTCATCAAAATCATTGGTATCGAAGATAGCCGTGCCATTAGCATCGCGAAAGCCACCCATGTTTTGCATGTGCACATCGCCGCCTAACCACACGCCATTCGTTACGGTAGAGGTGTACCACGAAACGGGTAAAAAGGACGTTCTGGTGTCTTCATAAAATAAATGCGCAGTGCCACGATAAAAAGCAAAGACATTAACGGCCATTTTTGTCATTTTAACGGACAATTCACTGGGCAGCGTGGCGGCAAAGGGATGATTAAAATTGTAAATTTGTTGTACAAGCCATGTTTTTCGGCTTGTAGCGGCGTCTGCTTGACTAGGTAAAAAAGAACTGGAGAGGGCGGATAAAGCAAGACTCACTGCGAGTACCGTAGATTTCATAAATTGATAAAATTAAATAGTTAAAGGGCAATCAGTAAGTATAGCAGCGTAAAAAAATTGCGTGGTGTTGCAACGCTAAGCACTGTGGTATCTAGTGCTGCTGCTTAATTGCCAATCGGTTCGCTGAGGGCTTCGTCAACAATCTGCTTAACATTATCCCCAGTGAGGGTCTGTAAAAAAGCCAGCAAGGCAGCGAGCTCTTTGGGCGTTAAGTTAAGTGGTTTAATTAACGGATCAAGCTGTTCATGTGCCACACCACCAGCATTATAAAAGTCAAGCACGTCGCTTAATGAGTGCATGCTGCCGTTATGCATATAGGGCGCGGTCAACGCAATATTGCGTAAACTGGGGGTTTTGTATTGCCAACGATGGGCTGGATTCTGGCTGATTTCATAACGTCCTAAATCATTCTGTTTGCTTGCTGAGACGCTATTAATCAGCGAATTAGCAACGTTAACAAATACCTTAGGCGCGATTTCTATTTGTTGCGTTGATGCGTTAGTGACCATGCTATCTCGATAACCAATGCCCGTATTATGAAACTGCTGATCGGAAAATAGTGCAGAGTGCGCCTTGATAGTGTGGCACTTGGCACAGCCAGCTTTGCCAATAAACAAGGTGTAACCGTGCTGAGCTTCAGGACTAAGTGCCGTGGACTCGTGTTGATATAACCAGCGATCAAACGCTGAGTTTGCAGACGTTAAACTGCGTTGATAACTTGCCAAGGCCAACCCAATAGTTTCCATGGTGGCAGGTTTATTAAACGCGTGTTTAAAGCCTGTTTGATACGCTATCTGACTGTTGAGTTTATCAAGCACGAACGCTATCGATGGATTGGCCATTTCATTATGGGCAAGCAACGGCCCCCACACTTGTTGCTCTAAGCTATGTTCACGACCATCATGAAAAAGCGTTGTGGCATACGCCACATTGTACAACGTGGGAGCATTGCGTCTTACTGTGCGCCCTTCCACACCCACCGCTGTTGCCATGTCATGACTGGTAAAACCTTGTTCGGGAATATGACACATAGCACAGGAAACTGTATTGTTAAAAGACAAGCGGCGATCAAAAAATAGCTTTCTGCCCAAAGCAATTTTTGCTTGGGTAAGAGGATTAGCACGGGGCACCGGCAATGTTGGCAAACCAAGCGCAGTGAGTTGACGTGTTGGTGTTGGACTAAAGGCTTTTTTGGGGCGAGTGCGCGTATGAGTTTGATTATTTATTAACGTGCTAATGTCACTCAGCAAGGACTCAGGATGTAACAACTCAGCATTGTAAATATTACGAATTTTTTGCTGCTCATCAATCAAAAAGACCTTCAGCGAATGGCTAAATTTGCCTGTAAATTTGCCTTCAACCGTGCTGAGTTTTTGTACATTGAGTTGGTAATTATGCAAAATTGGCGCTAAGTCTTGTACTGAGCGAGTCGTTAAAAATTGCCAATCCAGAGACTCGGCTTGAAAGCTACTGCCATACTGGCGCATCACTTCTGGTGTGTCATGTTCTGGATTAAAACTCAGGGTTAATAAACGCAGGTGCTTAACACGGTCAGGATGCAGGCTTAATTGATGTTGAATTTTATGCAACACAAACGTAGCAAGTGGGCAGCCATTCACATCATCACAGCTTGAATAAATAAAGCTAAGCACCACGATTTTGCCTTTCATTAAAGCCAGTAAACTGCGCTCATGAGCTTGACTGTCTAAGACCCTACCATCCTGTGCTACGCCCAATTCAGGTAATGAATACGTGCTGGGCACAGGCGCAGCAAAACTAAGCGGTGCATAGCCAGGTGCTAAGCTCTCGGCGTTAAGCCGACTGGAATACAGCAGGCTCAGAAATATGAAAAAGACTAGGTGCATAAGTATTCCAAAACAATGAGCTGAACAAAGTTGCTTGCCTCTTAACGCCTAGTGCAAAGCACGGCTAAAGCTTACCTGAATTAAGCATAAGCCTTCTATTATTGAGTCGTGCTAAACAAGGTCAAACCGTTCGTCCTGAGCTTAGCAGAAGGATCACCCCCCCCCCCACGCCTTACCATGTTAAATTAAGCGTAAGCAATTATTTAGCCGTGCTGGCATTAGTATACAAGGAGCGTGCACCAAACTTCATTTGATGTGCGCGACCAAGCTTTTCTTTGAGGAAATCAATAGCAAACTGCGGTTGTAAATGTTGTCCATCCCAGCGATAGGCTTTGAAGAACTGTTCATTATCAAGCCCTTTTTTATCCCAATTGGCTAACAACGATGAAGTGAAATAAAGACGCGTGCCATCCCAGCTGGAAGACACCATATTGACCTGAGCACCAATTTTTTGTTCGTAAACTTGTTTGGGGTGAAACGCATCTGAAATATCAAATAAGCGCGTTTTACCATCCATAAAAGTATTGACCCATAATTTAGTGTCATCACTGGAAATTGAAATGTCTACAGGTAAGGGGATGTTGGCAGGCACACCAATATCGGCAACGGCTTTGGCTTGCCAAACGCCCTGCTCAGCTTCGTAAATCAACCAAATTTTTGACGTTAACGCCGTGGTCGTAAAGCAGTAATTATGCTCTGGTTTCCAAGCACAGCGAAGTTCAAGTGGCGCACCGGGCACAGAAAAGATTTTTTTTGCTTGCCGAGTATGTAAATCCCATTGCACTACAGTATTGCCAAAATGTTTCATCGCGTCTGCGTCCGTTAACATTTTACCAAAATCCATCATGTAGTTTGACCAGCCAGTAAACGAGGAGCTTAACAGCAGGTTTTTACGCGGCAAGGCGCGGACATCATAACCATAGCCATCAGCATACACACTACTTTGGTCGGCTTGCAGGGCTTTAGCAGTGGGCATCCAGTACGTGGCAACATACTCGCCCGCGTTGTTGTATTCAACTAAAGCAGTGTTGCCACCATGATCTTTGTTATTAGATAACCCCGTAATCAGCATACGCCCAGGTAAAGCGTAAGTGGAATGCGGACCGACCACGCCACCACTTTTAGCAACAAAATCAGTAATGGTTTTAACTAACTTAGGATGCAGAGGATCGGTGTGGACATCAAATACAAAAATTTTATTGGTATCTAAACCACCTGCCCATAAAAACTGCCTATCATCAGTAAAATCAGCATGATGCGCTTCATTGCGCCCGCCTACCGAGACGCTATCAATGACTTTTCCATAAGTGCTTGACGTAGGCTTAACATCAACAGTGACCATTTTATCTTGTTCGTCGCCCAGCCCTTCCATACCCAAGGTCCAGACATACACCACATCTTCTTGACCAGTGATTTTAGCCATGTAAGGCGATTGACAGGTTTCATCAGCCGTTGCGTTAAGGGCACACGGCAGGGTTGCAAGTAATAAGCTAATGTTTAATAAACGCGCAAAGGGGCGTAAGGTGTTGGGTGTAGTATTCATATTCCTTCCTCTCAGAATTATTCGTGGTGTTAAACGTAATGACTTTTTTTAGTTTGAGACCTTTGCGCACTGAGCCTTTATTAGCTCAACAATAGCTCAAAGATAATTTTGGCTCTATGTGAATCGTACTGGGTAGCACTATATAATAGGGCTATGAATAGTGAAACTTTATTTAGCATGGATCTGTCACCAGCATTTATAGCCGGTACTGCCGGATCCTTTCCTGAAGCAGAAATCACATTTGATAGAAATCACGGCTACCCACTTAAGTCGGGTCACAGCGCAAGGCTTAACCTGAAACTGTCCCGCCTTAAGTGGGTAGCCAAAAATCTCACCTCATAGTCGGTAAGCACTTTTCTTTTAACATTGTTGCTGGAGTCTAAACTCAGGATTTTGGGTGTTTAAAAACCAAAAGTCTAGGCTTTTAATGCTAGCCATTTCAATTTAATCAATGTGTTAAAAATGTCTAGTGTGCTCTCGTTACTACGTTTACACTCTCTTTAGCTATAAAACAATCCGCGACACTCAGATGAAATACCCTTTAACGAAGGGTAGTGACGCGATAAAATTATGGATATAAGGCGTAAACTTACTTTTTAATCTCAGGATAATTATGAAACATCGATTTTTGCTAACCGTATTACTCAGTTTGCCTGTCTTAACCAGTCATGCAGAGCCTGCTGTGGTTGAGGCTATCTTGGACAATGGCTTAAAAGTCATTGTTAAAGAAGATCATCGCTCACCCGTAGTGGTTTCGCAAGTTTGGTATAAAGTGGGCTCAAGTTACGAGCCCGAGGGTATTACGGGGATTTCCCACATGCTTGAACACATGATGTTTAAAGGCACAGACAAACATCCTGCTGGTGAATTTTCACGGATTATTGCCGAGAATGGGGGGGACGAAAATGCCTTCACAGGGCAAGATTACACCGCATATTTTCAAACCTTAGCCGCAGACAAATTAGCGGTGAGTTTTGAGTTAGAAGCCGATCGTATGCGCAATTTGCATTTATTGCCTGAAGAATTAAAGAAAGAATTAGAAGTGGTTACCGAAGAGCGACGAATGCGTACAGAGGATAATCCACAAGCAAAAATGGGCGAACATTTTGCCGCTATGGCGTTCAGCAATAGTCCTTATAAACATCCAATAATTGGTTGGCCAGATGATATTGCTAATTATCAGGTTGAGGATTTAATCGCTTGGTATCAACGTTGGTATGCTCCCAATAATGCAACTTTAGTTGTGGTGGGTGACATAAAAACTGCTGAGGTAATCGCCTTAGCCAAACAGTATTTTGCACACTTAAAACCTAGTGCCCTTAAGCCCTTAAAGCCGCAAGTAGAGATTGCTCAATTAGGGCAACGTAAAATGGTTGTGAAAGTGCCTGCACAACTACCGTCAGTGTTATTGGGTTACAAAGTGCCGTCTTTAAGCACTGTCACTACCGAACAAGATGCTTATGCTTTAGAGGTTTTAGCAGGTGTATTGGATGGCGGTAATAGTGCTCGCTTAAGTAAATCATTAGTGCGAGGTCAACAACTTGCCGTTGCTGCCAGTGCGGGGTATTCGTTAACGTCACGTTTAACTAATTTATTTGAATTAGAAGCCACACCTGCAGAAGGTAAGACCGTGTGGGAGCTTGAGTCGGCCTTAAAACAAGAGGTGTTTAGTTTACAAAAGCAGTTAATTAGTGCAGAAGAATTGCAGCGCATTAAAGCACAAGTTTTAGCCAGTGCCGTGTACGAGCGTGATTCTGGTTTTTATCAGGCTATGCAGTTGGGCATGTTAGAAACGATTGGTTTAGGTTGGCATAAAGCGGATGAGTATGTCACCAAAATTAACAGCGTGACGGCTCAGCAAGTTCGTGAGGTTGCGCGTAAATATTTGCGGGAAGATCAGTTAAGCGTTGCCTATCTTGAACCTCAACCGATGACTTCAGCACACGCTGCCAAGCCAGTGAGATCCTTGTCAGGCTTATGAGTAATAAACTACGCACTCATTACGATAATTTGAAAGTGGCGCGCAATGCTCCCGACATTGTGATTAAAGCCGCACATAAAGCGTTATTGCAACTTCATCATCCTGATAAAGCCAGTGACAAAATTACTGCTGAACGCGTCACCCGAATTTTAAACGATGCCCGCGAAGTGTTGTTAGATCCCATTCGTAGAAAACAGCACGATGACTGGATTCTTCAGCAAGAGAAGTCGCACGCGCATGCTGCACCTACGTCTGAGCCTATAACAGAGCAGCACCTCGGTAAATATTGCGTGGCATCCAATGGCACGGTGGTAGATAGCGAAACCAAGTTGATGTGGTGTCGTTATCCCTTAGGACAACGTTTAACGGCGACGGGCGTTGCAGGACAGGCAGATATAATCTCGTGGTCTGAGGTTGTGCGTTGTGCTGAAAAATTTAATCAACAAGGTGGCTGCGCAGGCTTTACTAATTGGCGTTGTCCTGAAATTAGTGAATTAAAAACGTTACTTCAACCCTCTTTAAACACTGCAACGGGCTTATATCTCGCTGCCGAAATATTTCCCCGCAGCCCTGCATTGCTTTGGTCAGCGACGGCGTATGCAGGTTATGGTGGAGGTGCGTGGTGTGTCAATTTTGCCGAAGGTCTCGCGCTTAATGAAAGTCCCTTATTTTATGCTGCCGTCCGCTTAGTGCGTGAGATGTAAATAGCTAAGTAAAGGTTTTACTCACTGAATAAAGTGTTTTTGACATGCTCATTAAAACCATTTTTTTTGCAAAAATGCCGCCTGACAAAAAATAAATTGGCTCTATATGAATTTTTTAGGTGAAGCCCTGTATTTTGAATCCCTTGACCTTACCCTATCTGTGGAAGAAAGCTATCATCGTGTACAAAATGCGGATATGGCATATTTTTTTAGTAATAAGGCCGAGTAATACAATACATAATTTGGAGCAAGCAGATGTTAGCGACAAAAAACAATGAGTTAATCAGTGTAGAAGACTATTTGAAGGGCGAATTAATCAGTGACATAAAACATGAGTTAATTAATGGTTGTGTTTATGTAATGGCTGGAGCCAGTGCTAATCATGAGAGAATATCGGTGAATGTTTTGTCAGAATTTAGTAACCATCTAAAAAACTCACCTTGCGAACCGTTTGGTTCAGATATGAAATTAAAAATTAATTCCAATTTCTTTTATCCTGATGTGATAGTTGATGGTAACTTTGATAATTCAACACCTTATTTTACGAAAACACCTCTTATCATTGTTGAAGTATTATCTAGGTCAACCCGTAAAAAAGATAAAACCCTTAAGTTGTTAGCGTATATCAATATCACCAGCTTACAAGAATATGTGCTGATTGAACAAGACTTTGTGGATATTCAGGTGATAAGAAGAAGCGAAGGATGGCTGCAAAAACATTATTTTTTAGGTGATGAGGTCACGTTTGAATCTATAGGCTTAACCTTATCAGTAGAAGAAATCTATCATCGTGTACAAAACGAGGATATGGCAGACTTTCTGAACAACACGGCCAAGCAATAGCTTGGTTTAATAGGAACGGACCCGTGATGTGAAATACGTCAAGTGTACAAAGGCTTTAGCCTTTTTAACCAAGGGTTTACGTTATTGCATTTCAATATGTTATCCCGATAAATTTACATAGCCACTTAATACCTCAGCTTGAAAGCTTCAGACTCCATTAGCCATTATTTTTTAGGAATTTATTCATGCGCTCACTTTTTTCTATCTTAGCCGTTATTTTTTTTAGTCCAACGCTGTTAGCCGCTGCACCTATTCAACATTGGCAAACAGCTCAAGGCAGTCAGGTTTATTACGTACACACTGAAGGCTTGCCTATGGTTGATATTCAAGTGGTATTTGATGCAGGCAGTGTGCGCGAAGCTAATCAATGGGGGGTCGCATCGTTAACCGCAGACTTGCTTGAAAGTGGTGCAGGGCAATGGCAAGCCAATGCGATAGCAGAACGCTTTGAACGTGTAGGGGCTATTTTTAGCAGTGGCAGTTCTATTGATACCGCCAGTGTAAGCTTACGAACCCTTACCGATAAGCCCCTGTTTGAGAGTGCCATAGACACCCTGCGCGTGCTAATCAGCCAACCACGATTTGATGATGCAGATTTTCAGCGAGAAAAAAACCGTAGCTTGGCCGGCTTAAAACAACAACAAGAATCGCCCGCAGAAATGGCGAGCTTGGCATTTTATGAGGCCTTATATGGCAGCCATCCTTATGGTCATCCTAGCTCAGGCACACTGGCCACGGTCGCAGCCTTAAACGTAAATGATGTGCGTGCCTTTTATAAAAGCCATTATGTTGCGGCCAATGCTATGGTCGTTATTGTGGGTGACTTATCTAAACAACAAGCAGAACAAACAGCCATTACCTTAGTAAAAGATTTGCCTCTTGGCAAGGTACAGCCGCCTGTTCCTGAGGTAACATTGCCCGCACAAGCCCGCAGCCAACACATTGATTTTCCCTCCACTCAGACCCATGTTTTAGTTGGCATACCTGGCACATACCGAAATGATCCTGATTATTTTGATTTATACGTGGGCAACCATATTTTGGGTGGTGGTGGTTTAGTCTCAAAATTATTTGATGAAGTACGCGAAAAACGTGGCTTAGCATACAGTGCCTCAAGCACTTTTATACCTATGTTAAAACCTGGGCCATTTATCGCCAGCTTGCAAACCAGAAACGACCAAACTACACAAGCCTTGCAGGTGCTGCAAGATACCTTAACCCATTACATCAACAACGGACCCACAGAGGCAGAATTACAGGCCGCCAAGAAAAATATCATTGGTGGCTTTGCCATGCGCTTTGATACCAATAAAGAATTGGCAAATTATGTAGCGATGATTGGGTTTTATCATTTACCCCTAGATTATTTAGATAACTTTCAGCAAAAAATTTCTCAGGTGACAGTTACCAGTATTACTCACGCCTTTAAACAACATGTGCCTGTTAATCAATTACAAACCATCACTGTAGGCAAAAGTGCAAAATAAATTACGCATCATTGGCGGGCAGTGGCGTAGTCGGCAAGTACACTTCACCAATGCTGAGCACTTACGACCTACGCCTGCTCGTGTGCGCGAAACTTTATTTAACTGGCTACATCACGATATTGTAGCCAGTCGTTGCTTAGATTGTTATGCCGGCAGTGGTGCGTTAAGTTTTGAAGCCGCCTCGCGGGGTGCCGCGCAGGTTGTGTTAATCGATCATAATCCTGACATTTGTCGAACCTTAAAAGCCAATGCCGACGTGTTAAAGGCGAAGCAAATTAAAATAATTAACAGCGAGGTATTGCGCTATTTATCAGGCAATAGTGAACCCTATGATCTGGTTTTTTTAGACCCACCTTTTGGTCAAGGCCTGGTTGTTCCTACCTGTCACTGGTTAGAAGATAAACTCTGGTTAAAGGCAGGTGCCAAAGTGTATGTTGAAACTGAGCGGCACTTAGACTTAACCACCCTGCCTGAAAATTGGGACTTAATTAAAAGCAAAACGGCGGGTGACGTTGCGTATCGCTTATATCAACGCAGTGAATAACCTAGCTAGTCAGCCGATTAATGAGTGTTAAAACTCAGGAGTTTTAGCGTCGTGTTGTCAGTGATGGCGATAAGGAAAGCTACTTAAGCGTCGCGTGTTTTTTATTAAAGATACGTGTATTATTCAACCTGAAATAAAAAATAATAATAAGCAGTTAATTGTTACAACTTTAGGAGGAATTATGGGTGAAGTGATTGAAATATTTGTACTTATGTTTGTAGTGGCGAGCTTAGCGTTTGCGCCATTGGGTTATTTTATTTATCTTTACGTTAAAAAAAATTTAGATCCCTTTGCTGAATCTACAGCACATGGCGATAGCAAACCTTCGCTTATTGATGAATGGGTGAATAAAATAATGGGACTTGTTACGGGGGCTTTGTCCAAAAAATAAGTGTCTTTTTTGATGCCTTCTCTACGTGTAACAACGGAGAAGGCATTACCGTTAAACCTGCACAGCACAGCTTGGGCACTGAGGATTTTTTTTAAGTTTAATTGTTTTAAATTCCATCGTTAAGCCATCAATAAGCAATAACCGTCCTGTTAAGGTTTCCCCTTTTTTTACCAGCAACTTAATAGCCTCCAAAGCTTGAATGCTTCCCACAATACCCGTAATAGGTGCAATCACACCGTTAGCTGCACACGTAGTCGCCTCATCCTCACTGTATTGATATAAGCAATTGTAACAAGGACTCTCCGCTTGCCCAGGTGTAAACACCGCCACCTGACCTTCAAAACGAATCGCTGCACCTGATACTAACGGCGTTTTAAAATAGACGCAGGCTTTATTAATAGCAAAGCGCGTAGAAAAATTATCCGAACAATCCACGACTATATCATGCAAACGCACGGCTTTTTCTAAGGCCTCACCCGCCAAGCGCTGCTTAATGGCTGAAATATTTATTTCAGGATTTAAATTTTTCAGTGTTTGATAACTTGAAATAACTTTATCGACCCCTATATCAGACGTGTGATGAGCAATCTGTCTTTGTAAATTGGATAAATCAACCACGTCATTATCATAAAGTGTGATGTTACCAACCCCTGCTGCGGCGAGATACATTGAAACGGGTGACCCTAAACCACCAGCGCCAATTATTAACACGTTGGCGTTAAGTAGTTGTTGTTGTCCTTCAATATCTATCTGCGGCAACATAATTTGACGGCTGTAACGTAATAGTTGTGAGTCTTCCATTTAGTGGTATGCCTTTTGTGTTAATTAATGAAGTGATGATGATGCCAAGTAAATCGACAAACTGCAAAAGCTCATTATTTAATGTTCGACAAACTGAACATTAACGTTTATTTAACCTTGTAATTAATGTTAGGAGATAAAAATGAAAATTCGTCCGTTACACGACAGAGTAATTGTTAAACGTGTTGAAGAAGAAACAACCACTGCTGGTGGTATTGTTTTACCAGGTTCTGCAGCTGAAAAACCAAGCCAAGGTATTATCATGGCTGTAGGTAATGGTAAAGCTTTAGACAACGGTACTGTGCGCGCTTTAGAAGTTAAAGTCGGCGATAAAGTGTTATTTGGTAAATACTCAGGTAACGAAGTTAAAGTTGACGGTGAAGAGCTCATCGTAATGCGTGAAGAAGATATCATGGGTATTTTAGGTTAATCAAACCTTTAATTAACAACCAAACACACAAATAAATAGGAAAAAAAACATGGCAGCAAAAGACGTATTATTTGGCGATGATGCACGCGTACGTATGGCACGTGGTGTAAACATTTTAGCAAACGCAGTAAAAGTAACCTTAGGCCCTAAAGGTCGTAATGCAATTTTAGACAAAAGTTATGGTGCGCCAACCATTACTAAAGACGGTGTGTCTGTTGCAAAAGAAATCGAATTAAAAGATAAATTCGAAAATATGGGCGCACAAATGGTTAAAGAAGTGTCTTCAAAAACTTCTGATGTTGCTGGCGACGGTACTACAACTGCAACCGTATTAGCGCAATCAATCGTTAACGAAGGTTTAAAAGCTGTTGCTGCGGGCATGAATCCAATGGATTTAAAACGTGGTATTGATTTAGCCGTGATTAAAGCAGTTGAAGCGATTGTCGCATCGGCTGCACCGTGTGCTGACAACAAAGCCATCGCACAAGTAGGCACTATCTCTGCAAACTCTGACGAGTCTGTAGGTCAAATCATTGCTGAAGCAATGGAAAAAGTAGGTAAAGAAGGCGTTATCACTGTTGAAGAAGGTTCAGGTTTAGAAAACCAATTGGACGTTGTTGAAGGGATGCAATTTGATCGTGGTTATTTATCACCTTATTTCATCAACAAACAAGAAAACATGAGCGTTGAATTAGATGAACCAATGATTCTAATTTACGACAAAAAAATCTCTAATATCCGTGAAATGTTGCCTGTGTTAGAAGCTGTAGCAAAATCAGGTCGTCCATTATTGATTATTGCTGAAGACGTAGAAGGCGAAGCCTTAGCTACTTTAGTGGTTAACACTATTCGTGGTATCGTGAAAGTTGCTGCGGTAAAAGCACCAGGTTTTGGTGATCGTCGTAAAGCGATGTTAGAAGACATTGCTGTATTAACTGGCGGTACTGTTATTTCTGAAGAAGTGGGCTTGAGCTTAGAAAAAGCAGAATTGGCACAATTAGGAACGGCTAAACGTGTACAAATCAGCAAAGAAAACACCACAATTATTGATGGTGCAGGTTCAGAAGAACACATCAAAAATCGTGTTGCTCAAATTCGTGCACAAGCAGAAGAAGCAACCTCTGACTACGATAAAGAAAAATTACAAGAACGTTTAGCTAAATTAGCTGGCGGCGTTGCCGTAATTAAAGTCGGTGCGGCAACTGAAATTGAAATGAAAGAAAAGAAAGCGCGCGTAGAAGATGCGTTGCATTCAACTCGTGCAGCCGTTGAAGAAGGCGTTGTTGCTGGCGGCGGTACTGCATTAGTGCGTGCCTTAACTGCTTTAGAAGGTTTAGAAGGCATCAACCATGACCAAAACGTAGGTATCAACATCTTACGTCGTGCGATGGAAGAGCCATTACGTCAAATCGTTGCAAACTCAGGCGATGAGCCATCAGTTGTTTTCAACGAAGTGAAAAAAGGCACAGGTAACTTTGGTTATAATGCCGCTACAAGCAAATACGGCGATATGATTGAAATGGGTATTTTAGACCCAGCAAAAGTAACGCGTACAGCTTTACAAAACGCAGCATCAGTGGCAGGTTTAATGTTAACCACAGAAGTGATGATTGCAGATTCCCCAAGCGATGACAAAGCGGGTGCAGGCATGCCAGATATGGGCGGCATGGGTGGAATGGGCGGTATGGGCGGCATGATGTAATGGCCTGCTTATAACGTCTGATTGCTTAAACGCAATCTAGTCGCACTAAGTTAAAAAGCCTCGTCTGCAATAAGCAGGCGGGGCTTTTTTGTGGGAAACGCAAAGTGCTGTAAGACGCGTATAGTATGGAGTGCATACGCCTAACGGCTCGCTGTCTTGCTTATTGTTTAGAGCACTATTAACTGTTCAGCATCGTCGGTATGTATCAGTTTGCCGCTACGTTGCAACACAAAAAAACCGTGTTTTAAGGCTTGATGTTTAGCCTCATTCATTATTAACGTGAAATGTGGTAATGGCCTCATACAATTTATACTTTTTGTAGGTAGGCAACAGTTTCTTGAAGTTTTTCATCTTGCGTTCAAGTTTATCTAAATCACCATATTCCTCAGCGAGCTATTAACCATCCCCCCTATGCAAGTTATTCAGCAATGGCAAGAAAATAGCCTTGAATTATTTGTAAAAAAGGACTTCAATTATGCGGGACTTGACAATTAATTCATTGATAAATTTATTGGAGAAATACAAATGGCAGATCAACCTACAGAAAAGAATGACACCATTGCCGCACAATTAGGCAATATGAATATTGATGGCCTGGCTGGTGTTGATATATTAGTTATTGATTATCATGCGTTGACTAGAAATATTGCTTACTCTAACGGGAATAAATATTCTGATGGCCGATTAAATAGTCTTACGTTTGGAAATTTTGAACGTTGGAATATTTTAGGTGGTATCGGCAATACCTTCGCCAAAATTTAAGCCACTCTTGCATGAATCCTACCGATTTCTGCGGCTTGGAAGATACGATCATCAATTAAAAACGTGTCATCATTTTTGCCCAGTGCATTAATAATGCGGCGCGTGTATTTTCGGGC
>QYQN01000023.1 GCA_007280895.1 Methylococcaceae bacterium | reverse complement strand
CATTTTGTTTAAGGGTTGCCCAGTAACTATCGAAGGCAATCAAGCCAGGTTCCTCCGTAGGGACTTCTTTTTCAAGCAAGTCCTTCATGGCCCTGGAGAGGGTTTTTAAGATTTCACGTTTTTCTACTACCGTGACTCGTTCAAAGGTATCAATGTAATCAGGATGAACAGGAAAGAGATTAACAAACTCGTCCAGGCGTTCATTTAAATTGCCATAATATTTGGCAAAAGGCATTAAGTAAGCGCGAATTTTTACTTGTTGTTCGGCATTTTTCTTGAGTAAGCGCTGAGCCACTACAAATTTAACATCATTTCTGGCAATGAGTATTTGCTCAAAACGATCTTTTACCCGGCGCACACTATCGGCAACGAAAGCAAAACGCGGGCTATCAAAAATGGCTTCTTGTACACCTGCCATAAAACGAAAACGCAGGTCTTTACAAACCTCACCCACTTCACGGAGAAAGTTTAAATCCAAGATAAGTTCTTGGTCTTTACGGGTGCGCAGATAATCGAGCAACTCATCAACCACCAAAAGTAAGCCTTGCTCAGGATAAACTTGAGCAAACTTCTCCATCATGTTTTCGAAAGCACCCTTATTGTTGATAACTTGATCAGCAGCAGGGAACTCAAAATCAATAGTCCACTCAGCAAAACGAACTTCGATTGCCTGGGTCAACATTTTGCGAAGCGACATTTCTGAGGCCCCGATCTCTATACGGATGACCTTGAAACGTCCAGCAATCTGTTGAGCTGCATTACGAACCCCTTCGTGATTCAAGCTGTCAAGCAGTGAGGCATCTTCCGCAAGACTTGAAACTACCGACATTAAATGTGATTTACCCGTCCCATAGTTCCCGACGACCAACAAGCCTTTGTTATCGACTGGTTGCTCAAACTGCATCTGCGGAAAGATAAGCTGAGTGAGCCGTTCTGCCATTTCTTCAGAAATAACATAAGTGCTTACTAATTGTTGGGCAGCACTGGCTTTATCTGCATCACGTAGCTGAACAACCGACTCGATGGGGTCGAAATGAAACAATTCACCGTATTTCATGTTAGTCCCAGTATTAATAAATAAGTTTATTGAATAATTTTTAAGTGTTATTTAAATCTATAAATAGTAAGTCTTTAAGTTCATAACGTCGATATTCAGGATGATTTGTTTCTGCATAAATAAGTTTATCACCGCTGATTTTACCATTCCATGACGCTAAGACTGTGCGATGCCTGGAGAGCTTTTGTAATAATATCAAGGCATCCTGTTGTAAGTGTTTATCAAAAAGAATTTCAATGTTATCAAGTATTATTAAGGGTTTTGTATCTTCTGTAAGGTGAGCTAAACATTCTGATAATGCAAGTGCTCGCTGTTTTACGTTAAGCTCAAGGAGTTCTTTAGAAACTGCTAAATTAATATTAAGTACCTTTAAATTTAACTCCTTAGCAAACTCATTTAAAAACTTAGTTTTACCTGAGTTACTTTCCCCCACTAACAAGACTAAACGATAGTAAAGCTCTTCTGCTGTGTGTAATGTTTGTTTTAGCTGTTTTTTAAGCATTTTTTATCTTTATATTATAAATATTAATGTTATCAATTAAGTATATTTAAATATTGACTTCATCTTCGGAAAAAATGGATCAAAAAGAGTTGAGCTAAAAAAATCTCATCTGCTGTTTGTTATAGCTTTTAACTACTTTTTAAAAAAGGATAGCTAAATAACGACTAACGTGTTGTTACGGACATTTTGCTGTTATTTAAACTGCACTGCCACTGTAAGTGGATCGTGATCTGACATGCGTTGCCCATTTTTTAAGGGTTGCGTATCTATTAACCAATTATTGGTGATTACTTGACAAGGTCCGCCTACGAAGATGTGATCAATACGTTCATTGGGATGTAATGCAGTGGATATTAAGGGTGTTAGCGAATGGGTATTTATTAATAATGAGGCGGTCTCTGTAGCACCTATTAAGCGTTGATAGCGTTCTGTATTTGCTTTAGTGTTGAAATCACCTGTAACAATCATTGGAATCTGTTGGGTTAAGCGTGCTATTGAATCTCGAAATAACGTGGCACTGGGTTCTTTATTGACCCCTGCATTATCAAAATGCGTGTTAACAAACATAAAAACAAAATTCGTTGATTTTTCTTTTAATAGTGCCCAGTTAACGTAACGAACCATTGATAAAGATTTGAATCCTAAACTCATCGGTAAAGAGGGTGTTGGGCTTAACCATAATTGTCCACTATCGAGTAATTCAAATTTATCTTTTTTAAAGAGTAAGGCCGCATCACCATAATGAAACTTCCCCAAATGATAGCTTTGTAATTGATAGGTTTGTAAAGCCACAATAGTAGCTATATCAGTATCTGTTTGTGTTTCTTGTAAACCAATTAAATCAGGTGCATAACTGGCAATGCGTGCGCGTATTTCGGGTAGGCGTACTGACCAAGGTAATGCTCCTCCGGTATTGCCATGGGTAAACCGTGTTGCCATTGATTCAATAAATTCAGAACCATATTCAACGTTGTAGGTTAAAACACGTATAGGCTGGCTATGGCATTCCTGCGTGCCATAAGAACTGTTGGATTGTTTGGGTAATTCTTTTGCAAAACCGGTACTTGTATAAGCCATTAAGTACTGTATTCCTTGTAAACGTAAAAAAAGTAGCGTGAAAACGCCACTTACAAATAAAACAATGAGGCTATATATTATTTTTTTTACTAAATGTGTCATGAAAAAAGCTATTTTTTAAAATAAAAGAGTGAAAAAATTATAATTAATAATGGGTTTAATGATAAAAATGTATTTATTTAATTTATTATTATTAGTAACGGTAAAAACGGGTAAAAGCTGTTATTTTTGTTTTAAATCAATGGTTTTTTTAAAATTAACTGATAGGAACAGTGTGTGTGTAAGGTGTGGATAACTTTAACGCTGTTTTTTAATTGTTGTTATCCACATGTTCATACACAAATAAATACATAGTTATACCCATGTTATACAGAAAAATCATTAGGCTATTAAATGAATGAAGATGAAAATTTACGTTTGCACTATTTAGAGTTGCTGGGTATTTCAGTTTGGCAACAGATAGATGTTGTGCCACTGATTAATCCTGAAGCAGGTAATCTTGATGTCACCTTGCAGAATGTGCAGGGTAAGCAGAGTCAATTAGCTGCTACAGAGCAGCAGGTTATTTGGGGAGAAGGTGATTTACACGCGGATTGGTTTGTTGTTATTGATTGGTCTACGCGCCAAGAAAATAATTCTGAAGGTGCGCTATTAGAGAGTAATGAAGGATTGTTAATCAATGAAATATTGCGGGCATTGAAGTTATCAAGAGACACCGTTTTTATGACGTATCTGGTAAAATGCCCGCCGTTTTCTGCTGCGCCATTAAGTGCGGAATTGATTCAGTGTTATGAGTATCTTCAGCAACAAATTTTGTTAATTAAACCAAAAATGTTGCTGGTCTTAGGTGAGTTTGCAGCACAAACTTTGCTTAAAACACCCACTTCACTTATTCAGTTGCGGGGTAAAGTCTTTGATTACAATAATATTCCAGTTGTTGTGAGTTTTTCACCAGCACATTTGTTAAGTGATTGTTTAATGAAACGCGCTGTGTGGAATGATCTGCAATTAGCCTTAAAAACACTACAAAAAAAAGAATAATAACAATGTACCGATTAGTTGATCAGATAAAAAATTTTTTAATTTATGATGCAGATAAAGAGTTTTATGCAAAAGTATTTCCAGATTCTGTGCCAAGGATGGAGTTAATGCGTATTAGACGAATGACACAAACAGATTTACGTGAGGTACTGATTATTGAAAATAAAAATTATCAATTTCCTTGGGAGGAGGATACGTTTAAAGATTGTTTTAAAGCCGGTTATGGCACATGGATTTGTGAGGTAGAAAATAAAATTTTAGGCTATGGGTTGATTTCTATTGCCGCTGGAGAAGCACACATTTTAAATTTATCTGTTGATCCTAAAGAACAAGGTCAAGGTGTGGGTAGAAAATTATTAGAGTTTATGATTCGTGTGGCGCAAGGCAAAGCAGAGACTGTTTTCTTAGAAGTGAGGCCTTCTAATACGCATGCTATCGCGTTATACGAGCGTCTTGGCTTTAATGAGATTGGGCTAAGAAAAGCGTATTATCCTGCTGAAAACGGCCGTGAAGATGCCTTAATGCTGGCGTTAGAATTGTTTGATACGTTTAGGTGAGACTAAATGTTGCAATGTACGCATTAGGATAAGGATGCACACAGAGGCTTGGGGATGATGAGGGTATTTTTTAACTAAGGAAGACTAGCGTTAACAAGTCGTTGTTTTTAATCGTTAACGCTAGTGCTGCGTATTATTCTGGTAAGTCAGTCACTGCACCTAAGGAGGCAGAACTTACTAATTTGGCATATTTTGCTAACACACCCCGAGTATAGCGAGGCGTGGGTTGTTGCCATTGTGCTAAACGTCGGGTAATTTCATGTTCAGCTACATTCAGTCGTAGTTCATTAGTTTCAGCATCAATGGTGATGTTATCGCCATTTTCAACAATAGCTAGAACCCCCCCTACATAGGCTTCGGGGGTAATATGTCCCACGACAAAACCATGCGTACCACCAGAAAATCTGCCATCGGTTATTAAGGCTACGTCTTTGCCCAAGCCTTTTCCCATAATAGCTGAAGTTGGCGATAACATTTCTCGCATACCGGGGCCGCCTTTAGGGCCTTCATAGCGAATTACAATGACATCACCTTTAATAATGTTGCCATTTAAAATACTCTGTAAGGCGAGTTCTTCTGTATCAAACACTTTGGCTGTACCAGTAAAAACCAAGCCTTCTTTGCCCGTGATTTTTGCAACAGCTCCTTCGGGTGCTAAATTGCCGTATAACACGACCAAATGACTGTCTTTTTTAATGGGATGCGCTAAGTCATGCACCATATCTTGACCCTCTGGATAGGGCGCAACGTTTGCTAAATTTTCTGCTAAAGTTTTACCTGTTACGGTTAAGCATTCACCATGGAGTAAGCCCGCATCAAGTAATATTTTCATTAATGGTTGAATGCCACCAATTTCTATTAATTCCGCCATTTGATAACGACCGCTAGGTTTTAAGTCTGCTAGTAAAGGAACGTTTTTTCCAATGCGTGTAAAGTCATTTAAGGTAATATCGATATTTGCAGCGTTTGCCATGGCTATGAGATGTAATACAGCATTGGTTGAACCGCCAAGAGCAATAACAATAGTAATTGCATTTTCAAAGGCTGGTTTAGTCATGATGTCACTGGGTTTTATATTATTTTTTAATAATTCTAAAACGGCGGCACCTGCCTGCTCACAATCGATGCGTTTATCATTGGAAATGGCAGCTTGTGCAGAACTATTGGGTAAGCTCATGCCCAAGGCTTCAATGGCTGAGGCCATGGTATTAGCTGTATACATACCACCACACGAACCGGCTCCTGGGATGGCTTTGGCTTCAATTTCTGCTAATTCAGCATCATCAATCTTATTATTTGCACGAGCGCCTACTGCTTCAAAAACTGAGACCACATCTAGTTTTTTGTCTTTATGGCAGCCAGGCATGATCGTGCCTCCATAAACGAAAATAGCAGGACGGTTTAATCGTGATATAGCGATCATACAGCCGGGCATGTTTTTATCACAGCCACCAATGGCAACAACTCCATCAAAGCCCTGACAACCGACGACAGTTTCTATAGAGTCAGCAATGACTTCACGCGATACCAAGGAATATTTCATTCCCTCTGTACCCATTGAAATACCGTCTGAAATAGTAATGGTATTGAAAATAACCGCTTTACCTTGAGCCTGATTAACGCCAATGGCGGCGGCATCTGCTAATTGATTGATATGCATATTACAGGGAGTAACCATGCTCCATGTTGAAGCAATGCCAATTTGTGGCTTGTGAAAATCGTCATTAGTAAAGCCAACGGCATGAAGCATGGCTCGACTGGGTGCGCGCTCCATACCATCAACCACTAATGAAGAAAAACTCCGCATGTTTTTATCGTCCGAATGAGACATAGAAAATTCCTGAAAAATATACTATTTTGTAGTGTTAGTAGAGAGTGAAATAAGGTTAGCCTTATCTTTATTGTTTTGCCGAGGACGATTAATAGCCCCAGCTGTTTTTACGGCGCCAACCAAGTTTGGGCAAAATAAAGCCTAATAACACACTGAGGAAAGAAAGTAAGCCGCCGTATAAAAACCAATCTTGATTGGTGCTGTCTTTAAGAGATTGATTTTCAAGTTTTAATTGTTGTAATTCGCGTTCAGCATTGACTACACGTTCTTGCAGTTCATCCCGTTCATTTTTTAATTGCACCACACCGCTGGCAGATTGTTTAAGTGCGTCTAATTCTAGTGTTAAATCATCGCGTTGCTTAGCCAGTGTTTTTTCTAAGGTAGAACCTGGGGTGATAATGTCTTTGGTTTTTTTTAGCTCTGTTTTTAAGCTAGCATTTTCGTTTTCCAGCGTTTTAATCGTTTTAGTCAAGTTTTCAAATTGGTCGCGTGCTGGCACTTCTTTTTGCACGTGACGAGCTAAGATAAATCCTGCTGTGCCATTGTTCATTTGTACAGGTAAAAAACCGGTAGGAGTTTTTTCTCCAGTCACGGTAAGCGGCGTTCCTGTTGGAATTAATTTAACTACTTTTGCTTCGTTATAACTGTCACTTCGTAAGCTTAGATTTAAATTATCAGTGACGTAAACAATTTCAGCATGAGCATTACCGAAACCAATTAAAAAGCTTATGAATGCAATAACTATTTTTTTCACGGTAAGAATCTCTAGTGTTAACTGAAATTTAATTTAAATAATATACGTAGACTGTTATGTTTTCTATAACAAGTTAAAGTATAGATTTTATGGGTGTTGGTTGCACAACAAAAATTCCAATAATGCTTTTTGAGCATGTAAGCGATTTTCTGCTTCGGCAAAAACCACACTTTGATGACCATCAATCACCTCGCTACTTACCTCCTCATCACGGTGAGCAGGCAAGCAATGCATAAAAATGGCGTCTTGTTTAGCCACTGCCATAATTGTTTGTGAGACTTGGTAGTCTTTAAATGCAATGACCCGTGCCTGTTGCTCTTCTTCTTGCCCCATACTAGCCCACACATCAGTTACGACTAAGTCTGCTTGTTGTGCCGCAGTGATTGCATCAGAAAAAAAATGAATATGTTCGTGTGCATGCTGGCTTATTTCTTGGTCAGGATAATAGCCTTCTGGGCAAGCAATATTTAACCTAAAGTTTAATTGCTTTGCAGCATGTATATACGAATGACACATATTATTGCCGTCGCCAATCCAAGTCACCGTTTTCCCTTGAATATCACCTCGTAGTTCAAAATAGGTTTGCATATCTGCAAGCAATTGACAGGGATGTTGTTGATCGGTAAGCCCATTGATAACAGGTACACGGGAATGTTCGGCAAAGGTGGTGACGGTTTCATGTGTATTTGTTCTTAACATGACGCAATCAACCATACTTGAAATAACTTTTGCACTGTCACGTAAAGGTTCACCACGACCCAATTGGGTGTCACGTGGCGATAAAAATAAGGCACTGCCACCAAAATGAACCATTCCTGCTTCAAACGAAATACGTGTGCGTGTCGATGATTTTTCAAAGATCATGGCCAATACCTGACCTTTTAACGGTTGGTAGTGTGGGTCACGATGATGTTTTAATTCGATGGCTCGATAAATAAGTTGCCGTAATTCATTACTGCTTAAATCTAACAGGCTTATAAAATGTCTTGGTTTCATAGTGGTTGGGTGAACTCGTGAATAAGGTGTGTTAATTGCTCAACAAGAAGGTGTATTTGTTCTTCATTGATAATTAATGGGGGCAATAAGCGAATAACATTATCATTGGTGACATTAATAAGTAAATGCTGGTGTAAGGCCATTTTAACAAGTTCTGCACAGGGACGATCTACTTCGATGCCGATCATTAAGCCAACATGCCTAATATCGATAATATGTTGATTGTTTTTTAACTTTGCAGAAAATCCAGCACAAATAAGATCACCTTTAGTGCGTGCTGATGAAATTAAATCATCGCTATCTAACGTTGTTAATACCGCTAATGCTGCGCTGCAAGCAAGTGGGTTACCACCAAACGTTGAGCCGTGCGTGCCGGCTGTTAATATTTCAGCAGCTTTACCACGTGCTAAGCAGGCGCCAATAGGCACGCCATTGCCTAAGGCTTTAGCTAAGGTACAAACATCTGGAATACTCGTGCTATGTTGATAAGCAAGAAACTTTCCAGTACGACCAATTCCGGCTTGAATTTCATCAAGCATCATAAGTAACTGGTGTTCATCACAAATACGTCGAAGTTGCTGTAAATAATCTGGATCAGGAATATTAATGCCCCCTTCGCCTTGAATGGGCTCTACTAAAATGGCGACAATTGAAGGGTTATTTTTAATAGCGTCTTCGATTGCTGTGACATTGTTGAAAGGAACACGAACAAACCCGTCAACTAAGGGGGCAAAACCTTGTTGAACTTTAGTATTGCCTGTTGCACTTAAGGTAGCTAAAGTACGACCATGGAAACTTTTTTCCATGACTATAATGGCGGGGAGATCGATACCTTGCTCATGACCGTATTTTCTGGCTATTTTTATCGCAGCTTCATTAGCTTCAGCTCCTGAATTGCAAAAAAACACATTATCCATTGTGCTTTTTTCAATTAAACGGTCAGCTAATTGTTCTTGAAGCGTATTGCGATAAATATTGGAGGTATGAATTAATTTTCCACTTTGTTCCGTTAAGGCTTGATGTATGGCTGGATGTGCGTGACCAAGATTACATACAGCAATACCAGATAATGCATCAAGGTAGCGATTATTAGCATCATCCCATAACCAAACACCGTTTCCTTTTTCAAAAGAAACAGGTAAACGTTGGTAGGTGGGCATAATGTGATTATTCATAAATTTACCTAATTAGCCAAAATGGTTGAATTGCAACCATTAAAAAAATGTTCGATTATAAATTTCAAATACGCCCTAAGCAAGTCTACCCACGTAAGTTACTTTTTTTAGTCGCTTAATCTTGATAGAATTACTAGGTTTTTATATTTTGAGGAATGACTACCATGAATGTGATAGATAAAATTAAACATCAACTGTCTTCTAACTCGGTTGTGTTGTATATGAAAGGAACACCTGATTTCCCACAATGTGGTTTTTCTGGACGCACTGTGCAGTTATTGGATGCGTGTAATGCCAAATACGCGACAGTAAATATTTTTGATGATCCTGAGTTACGTGAAGCATTAAAAGAATATTCTCATTGGCCAACATATCCTCAACTTTATGTTAAGGGTGAATTAATTGGCGGTTGCGATATTGTGATTGATTTATTTGAAAAAGGTGAATTAGCAAACTTGTTGGTTGGCACACCGTCACTGCCTGCTGATGAGTAATGTAGTGAAAAGCTTTGTTGCACAACATTAAGATGAGCACCTAAATTGTTAAGGGTTTCTGCTCCACCAGCGACGAGTACTTAACTTTGTGTGGTGAGAGGCTAAGACGTACAGTACGTGAGAAGGTTGTAACCATCACTTAAGTGGAGACAAGCACGTTTGTTTCCACTTCCTCTGCTTGCGTTGACAAAGCGGCTAAATTTTCAAGTGCGCGCCAACGATTCACTATTAAACAAAATAATTCAGCTGTTTTTTCTGCATCATATAAGGCTGAGTGGGCTTTGGCGTTATCCCAGTGAAGTCCAGCCGTTTCAGCAATTTTTGCTAAGACAGTTTGTTGGTACGCCAAACCTCCGAGTGTCGCCGTATCAAAACTACTAAACGGGTGAAAAGGACTACGTTTGATTTTTGTACGCTGTATGGCTGCATTTAAGAAGCCAATATCAAAAGCAGGGTTGTGCCCCACTAAAATAGCACGCGTGCAATTGTTGCGTTTTACAGCATGGCGAATAGGCGTAAATAAATGTTCTAAGGCTTCTTTTTCTTCAATTGCCATACGAAAAGGATGATAGGGATCAATGCCATTAAATTTTAAGGCAGCTTCATCTAACTCTGCGTTTTTAAAGGGAATAACGTGTGCAGAATAACGCTCGGTGAGGTGTAAATCACCTTGGCTATTTAACTCAACAATGATAGCGGCAATTTCTAATAAGGCATTTTTTTTGGCATTAAAGCCTGCTGTTTCGATATCAATAATAACTGGCAGATAGCCTCGAAATCGATTGTTTAACGGTGTCATCGGCTTTTCCATTGGAAATAAGCTATCCTAAAACTAAATAATTACGCATGTTACGTTAAGTTGCCGTCATTTTAAAAATTAACAGCCTAATTTGCTTAAAAATTTGGCTTATGATTGTCGCCATTGTAAGGTGCTGCCCGCAGCTAAAGGCACAATATTTATTTCATTATTACCATAATTATCAGGGACTTGCCATGCTGATTTGACTAAAGTAATGGTGTCTGTATTTCTAGGGAGATGATAAAAATCTGCACCATAAAAACTGGCAAAACCTTCTAATTTATCTAAGGCTTCGGCACGCTCAAAGGCTTCCGCATACAATTCTAAGGCTCCAAAGGCACTGTAACAGCCAGCGCAGCCACATGTATTTTCTTTCATGGTTTGGGTATGGGGCGCGCTATCTGTGCCTAAAAAGAATTTAGGATTACCACTGGTCGCAGCGTTAACCAAAGCTAAACGATGTTCTTCCCGCTTAAGAATGGGCAAGCAATAATAATGTGGGCGTATGCCGCCGCTGAACAAGGCATTGCGATTGTATAGCAGGTGTTGAGGCGTAATGGTTGCGGCAACCTGAGAGCTAGCCGCACTAACAAATTGCACTGCTTCAGCCGTGGTTAAGTGCTCTAATACAATACGTAGTGCTGGGAATTGTTGATGCACATCTACTAAATAACGCTCAATAAAAACACGTTCCCGATCAAAAATATCGTACTTTTCATCAGTCACTTCACCATGAATTAACAAGGGAATATCTTGTTTTTCCATTTCTGCAAATAAAGGATAAATGGAGGTGATATTTTTTACACCTAAATCAGAATGCGTTGTAGCCCCAGCGGGATATAACTTAAAGGCATAAACAACGTCACTATGTGCAGCTTTTTTTATTTCATCAATACTGGTCGCCTCGGTGAGATATAAGCTCATCAGTGGCTTAAACGTAGCCTCTGGAGGTAATGCAGTTAAAATTTCTTGATGGTAGCATTCTGCTTGCTGAACAGTAACAATGGGGGGCTTTAAATTTGGCATAATCATGGCACGCGCAAATTGCTTGGCCGAATGAGCAATAACCATGGTTAATAAGGCTCCATCTCTGACATGAAGATGGAAATCATCGGGGCGAGTTAGGCTTAATGTTTTCATTGTGGTGAAGGTGGCAGTAAAATGATGGGGCATTTTATAGTAAGTTCTTCATTAAATGCCTTGAAAAACGCATACTACACCTTATTTTTACCATTAATTTAGTTATTTTAGGAGGTCGTGAATGCCAATTTATGAATATCAATGTCGAGCTTGCGGTAATGAGCATGAAGCATTGCAAAAAATTTCTGCTGAACCACTGCTTATTTGTCCAGCCTGTAACGAACCAGAATTACTTAAAAAAATATCAGCAGCAGGTTTTCGTTTAAAAGGCAGTGGCTGGTATGAAACAGATTTTAAAAGTGGCAATAAAAAAAATGTAGCAGGTGAATCTTCATCTTCAGCAGCGAGCACGAGTACTTCTACAAAAAAAGAGGCGAATAAAACCGTTTAAATTTTTAAATAGGGTACTTTTATTTAACTCTATACATCATCTATAACTCTTACATTTTATTACAGGGAATAATTATGCGTACCCATCAGTGCGGAGAACTTAATACAGAACAATTAGGCACAACGGTAGATATTTGCGGTTGGGTACATCGTCGTCGAGATCACGGCGGCGTCATTTTTATCGATTTACGCGATCGTGCAGGAATTGTTCAGATTGTTGTAGATCCCGATACTATCGATACGTTTGCCACCGCTGAACAGGTGCGTAGTGAGTATGTATTAAAAGTAAGCGGTATCGTTCGTTCTCGCCCAGACGGCACTATTAATTTGGCCATGTATTCAGGTGAAATTGAATTATTAGCTCAGAATATTGAAGTGTTAAATGAATCTGAAACGCCGCCTTTTCCTGTAGAAAGCGATATTGAAGTGAATGAAGAATTACGTTTACGTTATCGCTATATCGATTTGCGTCGCACGGTAATGCAAGAAAAAATGAAGGTACGTCGGGACGTAACGCGTGTTTTAAGAAACTTCTTAGATGATCATGGCTTTTTTGAAATTGAAACACCCTATTTAACTAAAGCAACGCCAGAAGGAGCGCGCGACTATATTGTGCCTAGTCGTACTCATCAAAATACTTTTTTTGCACTGCCACAATCACCGCAATTGTATAAACAAATTTTAATGGTTGCAGGCATGGATCGGTATTATCAAGTGGTGCGTTGTTTTCGTGACGAAGATTTACGTGCAGATAGACAACCTGAATTCACTCAGTTAGATATTGAAACGTCGTTCATGACAGAAAATGACATCATGGACATTATGGAAGAAATGATTAGGCAATTATTTGCCACGGTCATTAATATTGATTTAGGCGCACAGTTTCCTCGTATGACATATCAAGAAGCCATTTCGCGCTTTGGTATTGATCGTCCAGATTTACGTATCCCCTTAGAATTAGTTGATATTGCTGAAGAAATGCAGTCTGTTGATTTTAAAGTGTTCTCTGGCCCTGCAAATGATCCAGAGGGGCGAGTGGTGGCGATGCGCGTACCCACAGGAGGCGAGTTAAGTCGTAAAGATATTGATGATTTAACTAAATACGTCAGTATTTATGGTGCTAAAGGTTTAGCTTACATTAAAGTCAATGACTTAACTACAGGCGTTGAAGGCTTGCAATCACCTATTGTTAAGTACGCTTCAGCAGAAATCTGGGCAAATGTACTTGTCAAAACAGGAGCGCAAGCGGGAGATTTAATTTTCTTTGGCGCCGATAAAGCGACCATTGTTAATGAAGCGATGGGTGCCTTACGGGTGAAATTAGGACATGATTTAAAATTACTTGAAGGTGATTGGAAACCCGTATGGATTATCGATTTCCCAATGTTTGCGTGGGATGAAAAAGCACAGCGCTTTTCTGCAATTCATCATCCATTTACCGCACCTAGTTGCTCTACAGAAGAGTTAGTTGCTAATCCTGGTGCTGCACTTTCGCGCGCTTATGATTTGGTGTTAAATGGTACTGAAGTGGGCGGAGGGTCAATTCGTATTAATCGTTCAGCAATGCAAAAAACCGTCTTTGATATTCTGGGTATTAAAGAAGATGAAGCGCGGGAAAAATTTGGCTTTTTATTAGATGCCTTAAAATATGGAGCGCCACCACACGGTGGTTTAGCCTTTGGTTTAGATCGTTTGGTGATGTTAATGACGGGGTCTAGTTCAATTCGTGATGTAATTGCTTTTCCAAAAACGCAATCAGCCGCATGTCCTTTAGTTAATGCACCTGCCGTGGTCAGTGATGAGCAATTAAAAGAGCTGGGCATACGCTTAATTAAACCTGCTGCTAAATAACCTTACCTTTAAATAGTTATGTTTTTTTCTATGCGGTTATTTTGCTACTTACTGGCTACTAGTTTGGTGTCATCGACGCATGTGTGGGGGGGAGTTGAGCAATTTAACACTGAAGCAGCTCAAAAACATTCTGTAGAGAGAACCTTAACCACTAATAACTTTAATCCGTATCATTTTTATACCTTCCGACAAGATTATCGAAAATGCCTCGCACCTTTGTGTGGAGGTATTTTTGTTAAATCTGTCAATAAAAAAGTAACGCATTGCCCCGATGGAACGGTGCAAACTGAATGTTATGTGGCGCTGGTGCTTAGCCAACCAACTATTGAGTTGTCGTCAGCGCATTTATTACAAGGCACCTTGCTAAATAAAGCCATCGCACCGTTTACTGCCTTGCCAGTAATGAGATTGAAACAAGCGTATCGTTCAGCAACGCCTGCGTTAATTGCTGGCGTTGTTGTAGGCCTTCAAGATAATGGTATACGGTGCGTCACTACACCTTGTTTTGTTACTAATAGTTATTACCTTAATAAGCATAAAGTTCGTGCTGTTTCTGCCTTTGATTTATCTGCTGTAGGTAGCTCTGAGGCGACCTTAGCTCAGGCATTCATTATGTATGATCATCAACAAGTTGTTCTTGCTTCGGGTAAATTTCATGTGCAGCAGACTCGCCAAGGTAATGACGTTACCTTTACCGCCCAGCAATTTTATTTACCTATCATTCCTTAACTGTAGCGCGTGTTATTTGATAAATCGCTCATGAATACATCACCTCCACTGCACGTTGCAGTGGGTATTGTTAAAAATGCTCAAGGGCAAATTTTAATTGCTCAGAGGCATAAGTCAGCGCATCAGGGTGGGTTGTGGGAATTTCCAGGGGGGAAATTAGAATGTAATGAAACACCAGAAATGGCTTTAGTACGTGAATTACAGGAAGAAATTGGTATTGTTGTTAAAAAAATTAGCCGTTTAATAACCCTTTATCATCGTTATCCAGACTTAATCGTACATTTGCATGTTTTTTGGGTAAATGAATTTTTAGGTGAGGTTACATGTTGTGAAAATCAACCGTTACGCTGGGTTACTCCACATTTGCTCAAAGATTATCCTTTTTTAAAGGCTAATCAACCAATCATTACAGCAATTCGATTACCTGTTTATTATGCAATCGTCGATGATACCCGCAAGCTTTCTCCCCAACAGCAATTAACTGAGCTGCTTAAGCAAAATATCACACTCATTCAAGCGCGATTAAAAACAAGTTCTAGTTTAGAAACTACGCAGTTTTTTGACTACGCAGTGCCGCGATGTCGTGACCAAAAAGTGATATTAATGACCAATTCTGCGAATCAACCTTGTGCTGCTTATCAAGCAGAAGGACTGCATTTAACGAGTCATGATTTGCTGCGTTGTTCGCAACGACCACATGCTTATCTGTGGGTGTCGGCTTCATGTCATAGTCTTGAGGAATTACAGCATGCTGAAAAAATTGGCATTGACTTTGCTGTTTTGGCACCTGTTATGCCAACCAAAACACACCATGAAGCGCCAGCTTTAGGGTGGTTACAATTTTCCAAGTGGGTGGCAGAATGTACTCTTCCTGTTTATGCCTTAGGTGGTATGAACTTATCAGATCTTGAGTCTGCTATTGAATATGGGGCTCAGGGAATTGCCTCTATTCGTGCGTTTATCGTGTCGCCTATAGAGATGACTTAGGTTTTTCTTTTAACCTCAATAATATTGGGTAAACAGCTAATTTTATTAAAAATAGCGACTAATTGATCGGTATCTTTCACTTGAATTGTTAAATGTAATTCTGCTGAAAAATCAGGATGTGTATCTAAAAAAGCAGTAGCAATATGTATCTTTGCTTGACTGAGTACCTGTGTAACGTTGTTTAACATATTTTGGGCACTAAACGCATGAATAATGATGGGCACAAAATACCGTGCTTCTTTTGTACCCCACGAGACATTAATTAAACGTGCTTGCTGTTCTGGATTAAGTTGAGCAATATTGTCACAGTTTTTTCGATGCACAGTAATGCCTTTCTTTAAGGAAATAAAACCAATAATGTCATCACCATGCACGGGTCCACAACAACTAGCAAAGGATGTCAGTACATTATCCACACCTTCAACGCAAATAATGGACAAAGGATTTTTCTTTAAACGTTGATTTTTTGCTGAATCAAGATCAATAAGTGATGATTCTAATTCAGGAATTTTAAAAAACGCGGCTAATTGCTGGGCTGTAATATCATTTCGAGCAATCGCTTCGTATAATTTATTTGCATCTTCTTGTTTGAAATATTTGATTAATTCTGACAGGCTGGGAAATTTAACGCCTAAACGCTGTATTTCTTTTTCTAAAATGGCTTTACCCGTTGGTATGTTTGGGCTGTGTTGTTGATGTTTAAACCAGCTTTTAACTTTACTAATCGCCGCAGAGGTTTTTAAATACCCTAAATTAGGGTCTATCCAATTGCGATTAGGCCCCCCCTCTTTGGTTGTAATAATTTCAACTTGCTCACCAGATTTTAGTTTGTAGGTTAAATTGACGATACGACCATTAATTTTTGCACCTCGACACCGATGACCAATTTCAGTATGAATAGCATAAGCAAAATCTAAAGGTGTGGCATTTTTAACTAAATCAATCAATTGTCCTTTTGGCGTTAACACATAAACGCGATCATGAAATAATTCGTTACGAAAACTCTCACCTAGGGATTCATCTTCAACATCCCGATTAGCAATTAGTTTACGTAATGAATTTATACTTTTAGTAACAGCTGCATCGTGTCTTCCACCTTCTTTGTAGGACCAATGAGCAGCAACACCTAATTCTGCAAAATCGTGCATGGCTTGAGTGCGAATTTGTACTTCAATACGGTTACCTTCAGAATCTACAATCACCGTATGTAACGATTGGTATCCATTTTCTTTGGGATTAGCAATGTAATCATCAAATTCTTTAGGAATCATTTGCCAAAAATTATGTACAACGCCTAAAGAAGCATAGCAGCGGGTTAAATTATCAACAATTACCCGTACTGCGAGTAAATCGTACAATTCATCAATAGCCAGATTTTTACGCTGCATTTTTTTCCAAATGCTATAAATATGTTTTGGTCGACCACATATTTGCGCGTCAATGTCTTCTTCTCTAAGTTTTTCTTTAAGTAAATCAATAAAGCGCGTAACAGAATTTTCTCTAGAAATTCTGTTGTCATTAAGTGATTTAGCGATGTCACGATAGGCTTTTGGCTGTAAATAACGAAAAGCCATATCTTCTAATTCCCATTTCAATTGATAGACACCCATTCGATTTGCAATAGGTGCATAAATATCTAAGGTTTCTTTAGCAATAAATTGTCTAATTTCCTGCGCTTCTTGGGCTAAGCCGCGCAGGCGTTGCATACGAAATGCCAGCTTTATCAAAACTGCCCTGACATCTTGCGTCATTGACAATAGCATACGTCGCAAAATTTCAGCTTGATTGGGTTGTTCAGCCATTTCTGGGGAGTAAACTGTGATGGTATTCAGCCAGTTAACATCCTTAACAATTTCTGCAACAGTATGACCAAAGTGATCTTTAATAGGAGGTTTTAGGGATAAGTTAAGTAATCTTGGATCACTTAAAATAGCAGAAATTAAGGTAGAAAGATCAACATTAAATTCCAACAAAATGGTGGCAACTTCTATGCCTTTAGGACGCATATAGTGTTCATCATTAGGAATTTGGCCAACCACTGCAAGTGCTTGTTCTATGACTTTTTTGTCTTGATCAGAAAACCCATTAAGCAATGAAATAGAGTGAGGTGTATTTTTTTTCATAAGACCTAAATAAATAAAAAACCTCAGGTGCAATTAACAGTAGTTATTAAATTAAGGGCTTGCAGAGTGCTGTTGAATAACACAATAGAGTCTTTTGTGTGTCTAACGGTTAGCACTATGTTTCATCGTTAAACACACAAAAAAGAGTTGGTTTATTTTTTGATAATCACTTTGTTATCAATAATTAATTCAGAAATTCCACCTAATGAAGAAAGAAGAGTGCATGAAGCCGCTTTAAAGCCACCTTTATCGCTATTTTCACCTTTCCATTTTAAAGTTATATAATTTTCTTTATCGCTTTGTGTTTCAGAAGGGAAATAGACTTGTTCGCCCGTGGCTTTTTTTACTGCAATAGGACATTTTTCATTTGCCATAGTTTGAATTGCCGCATAATTCCTAATCATTGAAGCGGCTTCAGCTTTAGCGGGCGATTCTTGTTTACTAAGCCCTACTAAAATAAATCCAGAGGCAAAAACACAGCCAATAGCAATTACTATTTTCATCGTTTCAGTCATTTTATTGTCCTTATGGTTTGATTACACTACACAGATTAAAAAATATATTTTAATCGATTTAAAACTCGATACCTTGTTCTGCATTAATTCCTTTATCAAACGCATGTTTTATTTTTTTCATTTCAGTGACCGTATCGGCGATGGCAATAACTTCGGGTGCCGCATTTCTGCCGGATAAGATAATATGCATCCAGGGTGCTTTTGAGTTGTGTAAAAATTCAGCGATTTCTTGACCTGATAACCAGCCATAATCACAGCAATAATTAATTTCATCTAATAAAACAATATCATAGTCTTTTGAAATAATTTTTTCTTTAGCAAACTCCCAAATTTCCATTGTTGTTTTAATGTCTTGTTCAGGATTTTTTGTATCCCATGTAAAGCCATCGCCCAGCGCATACCAGTCAATATTATCAAAACGCTTTGCAGCTAATTGCTCGCCTGTTTGCCATTGGCCTTTAATAAACTGAATAATACAGATCTTTAATCCCCATCCTGCGGCGCGAAATATAGTGCCAAAACTACTGGTTGATTTACCTTTTCCGTCACCAGTATTAATTAATATTAAGCCCTTTCTATTTTTTCTTGCTTTCATAAGTGTGTTAAAGAGACAAGTTTTAGGGTTATCTAACAACAATGTTAGTGTTTATCTGATTACGTTAGCATTTTAACGCATCAAATTATTTCAATCATGATAAAGTTATTTTAAATTTCACTTTACTATTTTAAAAAAAAACAATGTCCAATTCTGAAACACTTTTTTTAAAAGCAAAACACGTTATTTCAGGAGGAGTAAATTCTCCTGTACGCGCATTTAATGGCGTTGGGGGAGAGCCAGTTTTTATTGATCATGCAAAAGGGGCTTATCTTTATGATTGTGATAAACAGGCTTATATTGATTATGTAGGCTCATGGGGGCCAATGATTTTAGGACATGCGCATCCAGCAGTCATTGAGGTGGTAAAAAAGACCTTAGAGAAAGGTTTAAGCTTTGGTGCACCCACTGAACTTGAGACGTTAATGGCAGAAAAAATTTGTGCCTTACTGCCGTCAATCGAATTAGTAAGAATGGTGAATTCGGGGACTGAAGCCACAATGAGCGCAATTCGTTTAGCACGAGGGTACACAGGACGAGATAAGATTATCAAGTTTGCAGGTTGCTACCACGGACATTCAGATAGTTTGTTGGTTAAGGCAGGTTCTGGTGCCTTAACTTTGGGCATACCAAGTTCTCCGGGTGTTCCTGTGAGTCTTGCTGAACATACCTTGACGTTGCCCTATAATGATAGCACTGCTGTTGTGAATGCTTTTAAAGAATACGGCCATCAGATTGCGTGCATTATTGTGGAACCTGTAGCAGGTAATATGAACTGCATTTTACCTGCACCTGAATTTCTTCAAACATTAAGGCGTGTCTGTAATGAATTTAATAGCCTATTAATATTTGATGAAGTAATGACTGGTTTTAGAGTAGGCCTGCATGGTGCGCAAGGGATTTATGACGTTCAACCAGATCTAACCACGTTGGGTAAAGTTATTGGTGGCGGAATGCCTGTCGGTGCATTGGGGGGATCAAAAAAAATTATGGAATATTTGGCACCTATTGGACCCGTATATCAAGCAGGTACGCTTTCAGGAAACCCAGTTGCAATGGCAGCGGGATTAAAAACCTTAGAATTAGTTTCTGAACCTAGCTTTTTTGAAAATTTAGCTGCACAAACTGAACAATTAGTTAATGGCTTACAAAACGAAGCAGATTTAGCAGGTATTCCCTTTGCTAAAACTAATGTGGGGGGAATGTTTGGGATGTTTTTTGGTTTAGAAAAGCCGCCTGTATTTTATGCTGATGTGATGAAATCAGATCAGACACTTTTTAAGCGTTTTTTTCATGCTATGTTAAAAGAAGGTGTTTATTTTGCACCTTCAGCTTTTGAGGCTGGTTTTGTCTCTGCTGCACATAATGACAATATTATCGATACTACTCTACGTGCAGTTAGAGCAGCATTTAAAACCATGTAAAACAAAAAAGGCGGTAGGCTGTTTTAATAGCTTACCGCCTTTAACAATTAGATAATTGTTACTTCTTCTGCTTGAGGACCTTTTTGTCCTTGTGTTACTGTAAACTGAACTTTTTGACCTTCATCTAAAGATTTAAAGCCAGAACTGTTAATATTTCTGAAATGAACAAAAACGTCTGGACCACTTTCTTGTTGAATAAAACCAAAACCTTTTTCTGAGTTAAACCATTTAACTGTACCGATAGTCATTTGTAATCCTAATATAATTTGTAAAAGCCATTTAAGGCAAGGGTGGCGCAAGAAAATTTAAGAATGACAAATGATAAACAGGACGAAAAAATTAAAAACAGAAAAACTTCGTAAAGATAAGCATAGTGGCAACAAATTTCGAGCTTGTTTCAGCTTATAGATAACGCTTAATGATGTCAAACAATTATTAGTATTCAATACTAAGTAATTACGTTTAAATAAATCTTTCTAAAATATTATCAAGAAAATCCCATCCTTTTTTACTACAAAAATATGATTTTTGCGCAAAGTGTAATAAACCATCATTAACACAGGTTGATAATGCAGGCTCTAGTGTGTCACTCGTTAAGCCGGTAGTTTGGGCATACTGTTGCAAAGTAAAGCCTTCTTTTAAGCGTAAATGATTCATTAAAAACTCTATTGGTAATTCTTGGTTAGAAATACTCTGCGTTAAACTTTTTTGATACAAATTGTGTTCATAATGTTCTGGATGCTTAGGTTTCATGGTGCGAATAATTTTATCAGGCCGTTCAACACTAATCTTTCCATGTGCTCCTGCGCCTATACCAAGATAATCACCAAATTGCCAATAATTAACATTATGACGGCATTGTTTGTCCTCTTGGCTATAAGCCGATATTTCATATTGTTGATACCCAGCACTAGCTAATAAAGTCTGTGCATCGCATTGCATAGTAAAGATATGGTCATCAGTAGGAACGCTAGGGGGGTACTTATAAAACAAAGTATTAGGTTCAAAGGTGAGCTGATAATAGGAGATATGTGTTGGCTTTAGTTTAATCGCTGTTTCTATATCATAACGATTTGTTTGCCGTGTTGCGTTTGGTAAGCCATACATTAAATCAATATTAATATTAGTAAAGCCGACGTGATGAGCCATTTCAATTGCGCGTATTGCTTCATTGGCAGAATGAATTCGACCTAATTTTTTTAACATAGCATCATTAAAACTTTGTATGCCTATGGACAATCGATTTATTCCCAATTGTTGAAATTCCGCAAATTTTTCAATTTCAAATGTGCCTGGATTTGCCTCTAAAGTGATTTCTATGTTTTCACTAAAGGCTAATTGTTGTTTTATACCGGTAAATAATCTAAAAAAAGCTTCGGCGGAAAAGAGGCTTGGTGTGCCTCCACCAATAAAAATAGAATGCAGTTTTTTTTCATAAAGATTATATAAATCAATGTCATTACTTAAATCTTTTAATAAGGTATCAATATAAATAAATTCGGGTAAGGTATTTTTTACCGCATGAGAATTAAAATCACAATAAGGACATTTTTTTATGCACCAAGGAATGTGAATGTATAAGCTTAATGATGAAAAAGACATAAGATATGCTGTGTGGATGTAAGGTAAAACACTGTGGATAACAATGTATAAAAAATCTATGCACAGTATATACACAGGTCTATTGACATAGTTATTTAAAATTAACTATATGATATTTTAGATAAAAATACGGTTTTACCTAAAATATTATTGCCTAATAATAATAAAAATAAAGAATTTTAAATTATTATTTATTATATGGCGTCATTTGTATTAGATGGCTTATCCTTAAAGTTGTTAGTGAGAAAGCTAATGTTGATAGTGTATAATTAGCCGATTTAATCCTATTCATATGAGTGTAATATGAGCATTATTCTTTCTAATCGAGTTAAATCAGTGAAACCTTCACCAACATTAGCGGTGACTGCCCGTGCTGCTGCAATGCGAGCAGCAGGTAAAGATATTATTGGTTTAGGCGCTGGTGAACCTGATTTCGATACACCAGATCACATTAAAAGTGCAGCGATTAAGGCTATTGAAAACGGCTTTACTAAATACACTGCGGTTGATGGTATTCCAAGTTTAAAGCAAGCAATTATTCAGAAATTTAAAAACGATAATGGCTTAACTTATCAAGCTAAACAGATTTTAGTTTCCTGTGGTGGCAAACAAAGTTCTTTTAATTTGACGCAAGCTTTACTAAATGATGGTGATGAAGTAATTATTCCTGCGCCTTTTTGGGTTTCTTATCCCGATATGGTGTTATTAGCAGGTGGTATTCCGGTTATTATTGAAACCTCGCAGGCGCAGCAATTTAAAATTACGCCTACACAATTGCGAGCTGTAATTACCGATAAAACTCGATTAATTTTTATTAATAGCCCCTCTAATCCATCTGGTATTGCTTATTCGTTAGCAGAATTATTTGCTTTAGGGGAAGTATTAAAAGAATTTCCTAAAATTATTATTGCTACTGACGATATGTACGAACATATTTTGTGGAATAAGGGGAGTTTCGTAAATATTTTAAATGCACATCCTGATTTGTATGAACGCACGGTCGTAATGAATGGTGTTTCAAAGGCGTATTCAATGACTGGATGGCGAATTGGTTATGCAGCTGGCCCAGCTGAGTTAATTGAGGCAATGTGTACAATTCAATCTCAAAGTACTTCAAATCCTACATCAATCTCACAGATAGCTGCAGAAGCGGCATTAACAGGCGATCAATCTTTTATTGATTACATGTGTCAAGAATTTAAGAAACGTCATGATTGGGTGGTAGCATCATTAAATGAAATTGAAGGTGTGGAGTGTATTCCCACAGACGGTACGTTTTATGTTTTTCCTGATGTAAAAAAATTAATTCAGCGCTTAGATAATATTCATAATGACCTTGATTTTTCTGAATTTTTAATTGAAAAAGCAGGTGTTGCTTTAGTTCCAGGATCAGCATTTGGTTGTGATGGTCATATTCGAATTTCTATTGCAACAAGTATGAAAAATTTAGAAAATGCACTGTCACGCATTAAACTCGCGGTTTCATAACTGATGAGTTTGTATTCGTTATAAGTTAATGATTAATGTTGTAAAGGTGAACTGTTTTGGCAAAAACACGGAAAATCAAGGTTAAAATTAAGGTTAAAAAGGACGACTTAGAAGCACCCGGTCCTATTGCTTTAATCTGTGCTTGTGTAATGGCCTATTGGTTATCAGGTATTATAAATCCGGGTTTTGTGGCGATTGCGTTCATGATTTTTTTATTTTTTCCTGTATTTTTTGCAGATTTTTTATTTCCTGAAGCACCTATTCAAACTGAGCCTGTAGAAGAAAAAAATGAGGATGTTGTGGATGATGAGGAAAATAAAGAAGACTCTTTGGATAATGTAGAAGGAGAAAATAAAGAGGGTTAATATTATTTTTTACTATGTAAGCGAATTAACAAGGCTGCCTCATCGTGACTTAAACCAGCACTTTGCATTAATTCGCTGATGTTAGCCCCTGCTTTTACTTTTTGAATAACTGATTGATAAGGATGATTATTGATTTCTGGTGAAGGATGTTGAGTTATTTCCACTAATTTTGAATCCATTAGTGTTAGTTGTTCATTAACGTGTTCAGTAATATTTTCTAATTGTTTATCAATAAGTAAGGCGGCTGAACACAAACCTGATAAATCACTTTGGTAATTATTGATGCGTTCATTTAAACGTTGAAAATTTTTTTTATGTGCTTGATGAGAGAAAAAAAGCCAAATTATCACAGCACTCAGCAGTAGTATGCAGAGGAACGTTATAATTAAAAAAAATATTAAAAAAGAATTAGTTAACACATGCTTTTCGTACTTTTATAAAAACAAAATTAATTAGCTGGCGTGGTTTGGCTATCTTGCTCAGATAGATTTGGATCTAAGTTTAATAATTTTGCGCGTTCTTCATCATTTGCGCCATAGCGTGAAAATGCTTGAGACATAAGCACAAGAACTACACGCCGATTTTTAAAACGACCTTCTTCCGTTAAATTATCAGCCACTGGATGAAATTCACCATAACCAATTGCAGATAAGCGCGTTGGATTAATACCTAGTTGTTCAAATTCCATGACCACACTTGATGCACGCGCAGCAGATAAATCCCAATTTGATCTAAATTTTATATTGGAAATAGGGATGTTATCCGTGTGCCCTTCAATATTTATAGCATTTTGCATTTCATTAATAACATCTGTGATTTTTTCAAGTATAGGCAAAGCTTTTTTTGATAACTCAGAGTCACCACTTAAAAATAATAATTCACTATTCATTTGTAGAGATATCCAATAATCATTATTGATAACTTCTACTAATTTTTCTTCTATAACGACATGTAGTGTTTCCTTTAATAATTCGGAGACTTTATTTAATTGTCGTCTTTCTTTTAAAATTTCTTCGCTTAATTGACGTTTTCTATCTATTTCTTCTTTAGATGCTTTATCTAACGGTTGAGTATTTTTTTTTTCAGGTAAATTTTTAAATGCCTCGGCTTCGGCCTCAGTTATGGTGTCTGAGTCCGTTGAACCTGTGGTCTCAGGTTTTGTTTTTTTTGTGGAGAAAGCACTTCCTAAGGAAGCCTCTAAGCTTTTGTATTTTGCTTCATTAACCGATGAAACAGAATACATCACCACAAAAAAAGCAAAGAGTAAGGTAATAAAATCAGCATAAGAGACTAGCCAGCGCTCTTGATTGCCTTCATTTTCAGAATCGTGTGATTTTTTTTTCCTTAATCTCATAATAGTGTTATTTCATTATAGGATTATGAAGATACCCGCTAAGTTGTAATTCAATATTTTGAGGGTTTTCATTGTTAGCAATGCATATTATGCCTAAAGTTAGCATTTCTTTTAATTGAATCATCTCAAAGATATGACTTTTTAGTTTATTTGCAATGGGTAAAAAAATTAAATTAGCTAAGGCAACGCCATAAATGGTTGCGACAAATGCGGTAGCAATACCTGAGCCTAGTAGCTCAGTATTGCCAAGATTTTGCATAACATGAATCAAACCAAGCACAGCGCCTAAAATACCTAACGTGGGTGAATACCCCCCCATGGCTTCAAATACTTTTGCTGCCTGATAATCTCTTTGTTCTTTCACGCTAATATCTAATTCTAGCGAATGTGTAATGGCGTTTTCATCTTTACCATCAACAAGTAATTGTAAGGCTTTTTTTATAAAAGGATCGGTCGCTGCTTCAACTTCATCTTCAAGTGCAAGTAAACCAGATTTTCTTGCTTGATGACTCCAATAAATAATTAATTCAATTTGTTTTTCTGCATCAATTTGGACGGGTCTGATAATCCAAATTAACATGCTTAGACTTTTAAAAAAAATATGGGGCGGAAATTGTAATAATGTTGCTCCTAATGTACCACCCAACACAATAATAAAAGCAGGAATATTAATTAAGGAATTAATTTGACCGCCTTCTAAGGCGTTTCCTAATAAAACAGAGCCAATTCCAAAGGTAATACCAAGAACACTTAAAAAATCAAAAAATTTAAATTTCATTTGAATGAATTCTGACTCAATGTTATTTAAGCTATTTTAAAAATTAGTTTTGTGTCCATTCTGAAAGTCTGGAGCGTAAGCGCAATACGGCTTGATTATTAATTTGACACACTCTTGATTCACTAACACCTAATACTTCGCCAATTTCTCGAAGATTAAGTTCTTCATCGTAATACAGTGAAATGACTAAGCGTTCACGTTCTGGAAGACCTTCAATTGCTTTAGTTAAGGCGTGTTTAAAATGTTCTTGGCTTAAATTTTCAATAGAATCATCGGTACCATTATGTGAATCCTCGAGATACTGGTCACCTGTATTTTCGATTAATTCTTCAACACTAAACACTTTTGAAGTGCTTGAATCCAGTAAAATTTGGTGATATTCATCTAAACTAATGTTCAGATGTTTGGCTATTTGGGCGGGTTTCGCTTCGCGTCCTGTGGAATTTTCAATTTCTCGAATGGCTTCTGCAACGCCACGCGATTTTTTATGAACAGAGCGTGGTGTCCAATCTGAACGCCTTACTTCATCTATCATTGAGCCACGAATTCTGATGCCTGCATAGGTTTCAAAACTTGCCCCTTGGGTGGGATCATAGTTTTTAATGGCTTCTAATAAACCTAACATACCTGACTGAATTAAATCTTCTATTTGTACGGAATCATGTAATCTACTTAATAAATGGTAGGCAATCCGTTTCACCAAAGGAGCGTGTTGTAAAACCATTTCATTCGTGCCGCCCCCTTTAACAGAGGCATACATTGCTACTCGACTCATGTTGCATATTCCTTGGCGCCATACTTAATCATTTTTTCAATAAAAAATTCAATATAGCCGCCCGTTTGAGATTTTAAAGGCCAACGATTTATTTTTTCAGCAATTGCTCTAATGGCGATAGCTGCTTTGCTTCCTGGAAAGGCAATGACGACAGGCGTCTGTTTTTGTACAGATTTTCTTAAAAAATCATCAAAAGGGACTGCGCCTTCAAAGTGTAAACTTACATCTAAATAGTGATTAGTTACTTTGGTAAGTTTTTGAAATAAAGCCTGACCTTGTTGAAAAGACTGAACCATATTGGTTAAAACATGAAATTGGCTTAGCCCGTAATCTCGGTTGAGTAATTTTATAAAAGCATAGGCATCGGTAAGTGAGGTGGGTTCATCACAGACAACGACAATAATTTCCTGACATGCTCGTGCAAAGTTAATAACATTAGCAGAAATACCTGCTGCGGTATCAACAATTAACACATCCAAGTCTTGGTCTATTTCACTAAATGCACGCACAATACCTGCTTGTTCAGTAATGGATAGTTCTGCCATTTTTTGTATACCTGACGCACCTGGGATGATTTTTAAGCCAGCTGGACCAACTAACATAATTTCATCGAGTGTTTTATCACCTGACAAGACATGAGACAAATTAAATTTTGGGTATAAGCCTAATAAAATATCAACATTGGCTAAGCCCATATCGGCATCAAGAATAGCCACACGTTGGCCAAGCTGTGCTAAGGCGATACCAAGGTTTACTGATAAATTAGTTTTACCAACGCCGCCTTTTCCACTGGTAATAGCAATGACTCTTACAGGCTTCATTTGTTTCATTTTTCTTAGTCCAGCAGCTTGATCTGATTGATTATGCATAGCCTTGAGCCACCCTTAAGCCGTCATTCAGGTCATCAGTATAATCTGTTTTGTTATCTAATTCAGCAGCGCATTGCCGCACTAGGTCTTTTGCGCAGGGCCAATGCATATCTTCAGGGACTTGTTGCCCGTTGGTAATAGAAAATAACGGAAGATTGTGTTCTATGATAGCAGAGATGGCTGGGCCATAAGTAACGGCTTCATCTACTTTGGTCAAAATACAGCCTTGAGGTTCAAATACCTGAAAAGCCTTAATGGTTTCATGTAAAGCACGATATTCTGTGGCGGCTGACATGACTAAGTAAGCGTTAATAGGGATATTACTTTGTTTGAGTGTATCAATTTGCTCGGCTAATTTCATATCGCGATGACTCATTCCAGCCGTATCAATTAAGATAAGTTTTTTATCAGCAAAGCTCTGGATTAACTGCTGTAGCTCAGTGGCGTTATTAGCAACACGAACCGGCACATCTAAAATGCGACCATAGGTATTGATTTGTTCATGCGCTCCTATGCGGTAATTGTCTGTAGTAATGATTGCAATCTGTCTAGGCCCATGTTTTAAAATAAATTTAGCTGCTAGTTTGGCAATAGTGGTTGTTTTTCCGGCACCTGTCGGGCCAACTAAGGCAATAATGCCGCCAGAGGTTAAAATAGTATCCGTGGCAATAGGGAGAGAGTCTATTAATATGTTTTGTGCTTTTGTAAACACCGAGTCTGAATCATGCTGCTCAGCTAATTGGTTAGCAAGTTTAAGGCTGAGTTTTTTTGAAATACTCATGCCCATTAGGCGTTGTAATAAATCAATGCGGATTGGATTTGCAGGTGCTGAGGCTGTTGCCCAATGTGGTTGTGTTAGTTTTGTATCTAAGGCAGTACGTAAGTTTTTTAATTCTTTGCTCATTTCTAATAATAATTTATCAGAAGATAGGTCAGTACGTGGTGTGGCTTGGGATTGTGGCGAGTTCTGATTTTTTTCTAAACGTTCATTAAACGCAGCGCGTTCCTGTTCAATGGCAGATTTTATTTCATTTACCGTGTTTAATGGCTTGGCTTTTGATACTGTGGGTTTTGTTTGTAGATGTACTTTTTCCGCATAGCCAACAAATTGATCATCTTCAGAAAATTTAAATGTTGATCTAACAGGTGGCTCATTAAGCGTCCGTGTGGGTTTATTTTTAGTGTCTGAATTTTGTTTACGGGAACTGCTTAAAATGTGTAGATGTTTTTTTGCGGAATCGAACGTAGGTAAGCTTGATTTTTTTGTTTCAGGTGTAGGTTCGGGTGCTGGAATAGCTGTAGTGGATTGATTTATTTGGTGCTGAAGCGTTTGTGCATCAAAATCTTGAGCGGCAACAATTTCAACGCCCCCATCGACGGTGCGATTAGACATAATCACGGCATCAGCGCCTAATTCATCTTTAACCATGCGCATTGCTTGTTTGATGTCTTTTGCAAAAAAACGTTTCATTTTCATTTTGCCTATTCCTTAATCTAAGATCGACGACCTACCGTTGCCACGACTTTTATTTGACGGTCGGCGGGTATTTCTGTGTAAGCCAAAACATGTAAGTCTTGGATTGAGTGGCGAATGAAGCGAGCAAGCCAAGGACGAATATAAGAAGAGACCAATAAAATGGGGCTTTGACCATCCATTTCCATTTTTTGAACATTTTCTTGTAACGATTGGTGCATTTGCTCGGCTAATCCAGGTTCAATGCCGACACCTGTTTCACTCGCAGTCTGTATTGAGTTATGCAACAACTGTTCCAATTCATGATCTAACGTCATTACTGGCAATTCATCTTGTATACCGCTGATAACACTGATAATTAATCGTCCAAGTGCAGTGCGTACTGCTGAGGTTAACACGTCCGGATCTTGACTTCTCCCGCCATAGTCCGCCAAAGTTTCGGCGATTGTTCGAATGTCTCGAATCGGAATGCGTTCTAACAGCAAGTTTTGCAATACTTTGACAATAATACCCAGAGGCAACGTTTTTGGAATTAAATCATCCACTAATTTAGGGGCTGATTTGGCTAAATTATCTAATAATTTTTGTGTTTCTTCGTAGCCTAATAACTCATGCGCATGAGATTGCAATAAATGACTTAAGTGGGTGGCAATGACGGTGCCAGGATCAACTACGGTATAGCCAAGGGTTTGGGCTTGATCTTTTTGTCGCGGTTCAATCCATAATGCTTCTAAACCAAAGGCCGGGTCTCTGCAGGGGCGACCTTGTATGGTGCCAAAAACGCGCCCTGGATTGATCGCCATTTCCATGTCAGGAAAGACATCAGCTTCGCCTAAGGGTACGCCCATCAGAGAGATTCGGTACGTGGTTGGGTTTAAATCAAGATTATCTTTGATGTGTACGGAAGGGATTAAAAATCCTAATTCTTGGGATAATTTTTTTCTTACGCCTTTGATGCGCATCATTAATTGTCCACCTTGATTTTGGTCGACTAAGGAAATTAAACGGTAGCCAACTTCTAAACCGATAATATCCACTGGCATCACATCATCCCAGCTTAATTCAATAGGTTTAGGAGATTCTGGTAAATTTGCCTGCACTGAAGCGCTTGAGTCTCCAGTTGTTGCGGCTAATTTTGCAGCTTTATGCTTTTTTTCAATTAAATAGGCTGAGCCAGCTAAACTGCTTGCTAATAAAATAAATACTAAATTAGGCATGCCAGGAATTAAACCTAGCGCGCCAATCATGCCGCCAGTAATTAATAAGGATTTAGGATTTTCGAAAAGCTGAGTGCTGACTTGTTGACCAATATTTTGTCCACTACTGCCCACTTTAGTCACAACTAATGCAGACGCTGAAGATAATAGTAATGAAGGAATTTGTGCCACCAAGCCGTCACCAATAGTGAGGAGTACATAGTTTTCGGCAGCTTGGGCAAAGCTTAGGTTATGTTGTCCCATGCCAATAGCTAAACCACCAATAACGTTTACAAATAAAATAATAATACCCGCCACGGCATCACCGCGAACGAATTTGCTCGCACCGTCCATTGAGCCATAAAAATCAGCTTCGGTAGCGACTTCAACGCGTCGTATACGGGCTTCATCTTGATCGATTAAGCCGGCGTTAAGATCAGCATCAATTGCCATTTGTTTACCAGGCATCGCGTCTAGGGTGAATCTAGCGCCCACTTCAGCAACACGCCCAGCACCTTTGGTGACGACGACAAAATTGATAATCACTAAAATTGCAAAGACCACGATACCCACTGCAAAGTTACCGCCAATAACAAAGGCACCAAAGGCTTCGATTACCTTGCCTGCGGCATCGCCACCATTGTGCCCTTCTAATAATACAATACGTGTTGAGGCGACGTTGAGGGCTAAGCGTAGTAAGGTTGCCAATAAAATGACAGTTGGAAAGGCGGCAAACTCAAGAGGTTTTAAGGTGTATACGACAACAAGAAGAATAATGAGTGAAAATGCGATATTGAACGTGAACAATAAATCTAATAAAAATGTGGGTAATGGCAGCATAATCATTGCCAAAATAATGACAATAATTAGCGGTGCACCCAGTTCTGCTTTCCCCAACAGCTGTAAAGCGGCAGTTAATTTATTAAAATTCATAGATGAGTCGCTTAAAGGTATAAAAATATACAGGCATGATGAGTATTTCTTAAGCAAAAAAAATACCAAGAGTTTATTTTATAGTACGGTATGTTGTTTTAAGATTGTCATGTTACACCGTAAGTTAGCGACCACTTTAACACTGGACACTCAACAAGGCTTGAACGTTCGCCCTGAGTCCTTTTGAGTGGGCTAGGCTGTTAAGTTGCTCATGGTTTATAACTCTCCACGAACGACTTAACTTTTCACGATGTCTCGCTTTAAGTTGGCAGCCCGAAGGTTTTTAAGGGGAAACTTAATCACAATAATTAAGATTGTTTAAATTCTTTGGGAACAGGTAGATCCCGTGGCGGGATGGGTTCTGATTGACGTTGTTCACGCGCGGTCTTTAATTGAAAAATATACGCAAGAACTTGGGCAACGGCAAGGTATAAGCCTTGTGGGATTTCTCTTTCTAATTCGGTGGAATAATACAGGGCGCGTGCCAAAGGCGGTGCAGCAAGTAAAGGAATATTTGACGCAATAGCGACATTGCGTATCTGTGCCGCCATTAAATCGACACCTTTAGCCACTAAGCGAGGTGCAGCATTTTTTTCAGGGTCATATTTTAAGGCAACCGCATAATGACTTGGGTTGGTGATGATCACATCAGCGTTTGGGACTTCAGCCATCATCCTATTTTGTGCCATATCCATTTGCATACGTCGCTGGCGACCTTTAACCTCAGGACTACCTTCGCTTTCTTTCATTTCATCTTTAATTTCTTGCAGGGTCATTTTTAATTTTTTGTTGTGCTCCATTAATTGCATGGGCACGTCAAACAAAACAATGGCAATCAGCGAAGCACTTAAAATCAGGATACATTGACTGATAATATCTAAGCCATGATGTATTGATTGTTCTAGTGGTTCGGCACCTAAAGTAAGCAAGGGCAAAATAAAACGTTGATACAAAGAATAAGAGACGATGCCAATGAGAATAACTTTAAACAAGGCCTTGCACATTTCAATTAAACCATGAACCGCAAACATTCTGGCTAAGCCTGCAATGGGGTTCATTTTTTCAAATTTAGGGCTGATAGCATCCCAACTCATGATCCAGCCACCTAAGGCTAATGGTGCAATAATTGCGATAACGACTAAGGTGGCAAGAATAGGGGTAACCAGTAATAGACCATCAATCATGCTTTGTTTAAATTGTATGGTCAGATGAGCGGTATCAAAAATAGCTTCACGACTAATGTGAAACTGTTTTTTCATCATGACTATTAAGCTATTGCCGATGCCATCACCCAGCATCATAAATAAGGAGGCACTAGTAAGTAGCATGGCAAAGGTATTAAGCTCTTTAGAGCGTGCAATCTGCCCTTTTTTCTGAGCGTCTTCTAAGCGTTTACCAGTGGGTTCTTCGGTTTTTTCTTGATCTGAATCTTCAGCCATGGCTTATAGACGAAGTGTATTTTCAATTAGATTATAGGTTTCTATCAGAATATCAGAAAATTGGTCGAGTATATCGGGTAATGTCAGCCAAATTAATAAGGTGCCTAAAAATAATGAAGATGGAAAGCCAATTGAAAATATATTTAGTTGCGGAGCCGCACGTGCGGCAATACCAAAGCAAATATTAATGAGTAATAAGCTGATGATGATGGGGATGGATAATAATAAACCAGCGGCAAAAATATGACTACACCAGGAGCTAATGATCCAAATATCATTGCGTGTTATGCCATCTAAGCCAATGGGTAAGCTGGTGAAGCTATCCAATAACATTTTAATAACCAGTAAGTGGCCATTAAAGCTTAAAAAAATCAGTGTTGTTAAGATAACATAAAGTTGTGCAATAACAGGTACTTGTTGGCCATTTTGAGGGTCAATCATCGATGCAAAGCCTAAACCCATGCTTAAGGCTACGCCTTGTCCAGCAAATACCACCGCTGCAAAGGCCATTTGTAAAATAAAGCCAGTAACTAAGCCGATGATGACTTGGTGAATAGAAATCATAATGCCGCTATAACTAAAGAGCTCTACTTGGGGTAATTGGGGCAACAGTGGCATCATAAACAACGTGATAACTAGCGCTAAAATTAGCCGTGATCGCGCGGGTACCGATTGAATACTAAAAATTGGCATAGCAATAAACATGGCGCTAATACGAATTAATGGCCATACAAATTGGGCAATCCACTGAAGTATTTCGGCTTCGGTTATCTTCACATCGTTAACCGATGAGGTGAGGAATATCTCTGATTAAATCTTGAAAATAATCAAGGAACATTTGTAGCATTCCGGGGCCTAAAATGAGCAAAACAAGCACCATAATGATTAATTTAGGGACGAATGTTAAGGTGGATTCATTAATTTGTGTGGCAGCTTGAAACATAGCAATGATTAAACCAATGACTAAGGATGGCAAAAGCATTGGTGCCGATAGCTTTACCGCTATTATCATTGCATCTTGGCTAACGCGATAAATAATTTCCGGAGTCATGAAATAGTGAGACCGTTAACTAACATAAAAACTAGCCGCCAGCATTTCCATAATTAAGGACCAACCATCTGCTAACACAAACAGCATAATTTTGAAGGGAAGGGAAATGACCATGGGCGATAACATCATCATGCCCATGGACATTAAGACGCTGGAGACTACCAAATCGATAATTAAAAAAGGTAAAAAGAGTAAAAAGCCAATTTGAAAAGCTGTTTTTAATTCACTGGTAACGTAAGCGGGTAAGAGTAGTGAAAAAGGTACATCGTCAGCACTTTTCAATTCGGCTTTACCTGAAATTCTGATAAACATTTCTAAGTCAGCTTCTCGGGTTTGTTTAAGCATAAATTGACGAAATGGCTCAGAGGCCACTTTTATTGCGGTCATGGGGTCTATTTTTTCTTCTAAATAAGGTTGCACTGCTTCCGTGTTGACGCGTTCGAAGACGGGCATCATGATGAAGATAGTTAAGAATAACGATAGCCCTAATAGAATTTGATTGCTAGGTGCTTGTCCTGTGCCGAGTGCTTGGCGTAATAAGCTAAGTACAATCATAATGCGGGTAAATGACGTCATTGCCAATAATAAGGAGGGCAATAAGGTTAATAAAGTCATTAACGCTAAAATTTGTAAGGTGACGCTGTAAGTTTGTCCACCTTCAGGATTGCTGGTGACGGTGACGGCATCAACGCCAGGGCTTGCTATGGAAGGCTCTAGTGCAAATAATAATAGACCTACGCCGACGATGACACGCAACACGCGACTAATCATTGCCAACTGCCTTGATGTTGTTTTGGGTATAACGCATGGTGTGTCGTTGTTATCATTATAATGCTTGGAAGAGGTGATTAAGTGTCGGCGCGTTGCATCATGGATTGTTTTAATTTTTGTGCAAAAGGCGATAAATTTAGTTTTGATGAGTCGTTATCACGTATTAAGCATTCCTCGCCTTCAAGCACATAGAGTGTCTCTATTTTTCCTGGCGTAACACCAATAACTAATTGTTTTTTACCTAGTTGCAAAAGCATTATTTTTTCTCTCATGCCCAAGGATATCCCATCTACAATGTGCATTTTGTTGGTCGTTTGAGAGGGTGGGCGCGACGTTAGTTTATTAAATCCCCAGGCGCTAATAAGAAATAGCATAACCACCAACACTAATGCAATGCCGCCTGAGCTGTAGAAGTGAGGGTTGACTATGCTCGATGCGGGTTCGGTTGCACCCACACAATAGGTTGAATAAAAAAATAATAGGATAACGCTGTTAAATGCAAAGTGAGGTGCTGTCATTTTGTTAATCGTCTTACCCGTTCTGAAGGGCTAATAACTTCGGTTAAGCGAATGCCAAATTTATCATTAACGACAACAACTTCGCCATGTGCGATTAACGTTCCGTTAACCAGTACGTCCAAAGGTTCACCAGCAAAACGATCCAATTCCACCACCGACCCTTGGTTAAGTTGCAGTAAGTTTCTGATATTGATTTGAGCGCGACCAATTTCCATGGCAATGGTGACAGGCACGTCTAAAATCACATCCATGTTGACTTCTTCTGAAGACCATTGTGGTGGTTTTTTGTCTTTGAATGGATTTTCTAGTTCTTCAAAGGTTGCCGCAGCCAGATCTTCTTCTCTTTCTGGTTGAACATATTCTTCATCATAGTTGTATTCTTCGGTTTCTTCTTCGGTATCTTCACTCATAATGGTTCTTTAAGTAGTGGTTAATATTAAGGGCATAGTATGAAAAATAACTTTATTCATCAATATGTTGGTTGAGTATTTGCACGGCATAGTTTCCGTCAGAAACCCCTACTTTACAATCAAATACCCGAACTCCGCCAATATCTAAGGTGAGCGTTTTTGCCATATCAAAGGGAATAATATCGCCTTTTTTAAAACTCATCACATCTCTTAAGGTAATATTTTTTTCTACTAATAAGCAGTTGGCTTCCATTTCTGTTCTTAATAATTCATTGCGTAAGCCTATTTGAAAACTACCATCTGTTTCACCCGCGTCGCTACTAATGGCAACCAGTAAATCTCGGATGGGTTCCAGCATTGAATAGGGCATGGTAATGTTGATGTCGCCGCCACCGCCTTCTAATTCAATATGTAGTGCAGAGATGACAACAATTTCAGCCGGGCTAACAATATTGGCAAATTGAGGATTTGTTTCTGAGCCTAAGTATTCAAAATCCAGCTCTATGACCGGTTTCCAGGCAATTTTTAAATCTTTAAAAAGAATATCGATAACTAACTTAATAACGCGCATTTCGGTGGCGGAATATTCACGACCATCCATTTTTGGATGAAACTGACCACCGCCACCAAAAAAATTTTCTACTAAAGTAAAGACTAATGGCGATTCAATAACGACTAATGCACGACCTCTTAGCGGAGCAACACGAATAATATTGAGATTGGTTGGAACGTGAAGTCCTAAGACATACTCTGAAAATTTCTTTACCTGTATGCCCGTTATAAATACTTCTGCGGAGCGTCGAAGAAACAAAAATAAGGAATTGCGTAATAAGCGCGTAAAGCGTTCATTAACCATTTCCATGGTAGGCATACGCCCACGAATGATTCTTTCTTGACTACCAAAGTTATATTCTCTAACAATACTTTTATCGTATGAATCATTACTATCTGTAGGTATTTCACCTTCGTCTACACCATATAAAAGTGCATCGATTTCTTCTTGCGAGAGTAAGTCACTCATGATTTATTGCATTATAAAAGACGTAAATAACACTTCTTTGGTTTCTCCATGTATCTCAAGTTTTTTAAGAATAGCATTAATTTCATCAAGCATGCTTTTTCGTAACGCTTCTTTACCTTCAGTGGTATTTAAAATTTCTGGCGTTTGTGCACTGATAATGTTGAGTAAGTTATTTCTTACCATGGGTTCATTTTTTTTCAAGCCAGCGATGACGGCTTCATTTTCGACAACAAACGTGACCGCTACTTGCACCAACTGCATTGATGAGCCAGTTGGAAAGTCAACAATAAAAGGTTTGGTTACGTCAAAATAAAGAGCGTCCACCCATTCTTTTTTAACTTCTTCTACAGGTTCTTCAGCGTGGGTGTTTTTAGCACTTGAGCCGCCCATGAAAAAATAGACCGCACCGCCACCCAGAGCCAACAGTAAAATCCCTGCGCCGATGAGAATTAACAGTTTTGTTTTAACAACTTTACGACTGCCGTCGTCGTCTGATGCTTGTTCAGCCATAGTAAATAACCTTGGTTTTTAACTTTATAGTATGAAATATCATTGTAAGAGTATTCTGCATTACCTGAATGATTATTTCCAGTGATGGTTGATGCGTATTTAGCATCATTATTGGCCTATCAAAAGGATGACTTCGTAATTATTTAGCCACCCTCTTTTTTAATAGCGAGTAAAGGAGATTTTTCAGAAATGTGTCCTCGCGTTACAGCCCCCCCCTCACGATTCCCTTTGGGTATTTAAAAAAAAGGCGGGGCGAATACTTACTTTACAAGTATTTAAATAACGATAACTGTTTGATTTGTGCGTAAGATTGTTGGGCAATTTGTAAGGAGAGTGATTGTGCATTAAGCCTAGAAATGGCTTCTGTATAATCAAGGTCTTGGGTATCAGATAACACGGATTTCATGCCCAGTAGAAAGTCGTCATTGATGGTGTTTTGGTCTTCTAAGGCATTTAAGCGCACACCAACCGATGCACGTGCAGACACTAATTTATTTAATGAATTATCAAGATCAGTTAGCGATAAATCATTTGGTTGATTGGCTCTTAAATCAGTAACCATTTTTTCGATGCCTTGAAAAACATTGGTAAATGAGCCCGCTGGTATATTGGCAAGGCTGTCTGTGGTATTAGGTTCTCCAAAGACAGTTACTCCATTATCACCATCTTTAATTTGTCTGTTTAGGCCAATTTGTATTGAGCGAGTATTGAGATCGCCAGTATATGTCAGCATGCTGACTGATGTAGCATCAGTAGCGGAAGCATTGCTAGAAGGCGTTGCTTTAGTAAATGCGGGCGTAGAGCTTTTAAAGCCTGCAAATATATATTCGCCATTGGTATTTTTAGTATTGGCAATACTCATGAGTTCATCATTTAACCCTTCCATTTCCATTGCCATGACTGATCGATCATTCGCTGAATACGTTGCATTGAGGCTCTGTACAGCCAGCTCTTTTATTCTGCCCAGAATGTCGGTTGCGCTTTGCAAGACACTGTCTTCTAATTCTAAGCGTTGTTCTGCAGTCGTAATATTGGTTTGATATTGAGTTGTTTGAGCAATACTTTTATTTAAATTATTAATAGTTAAGGTCGCCAGAGGATCATCCGAGGCATTATTAATTTTTTGGTTACTGCCTAATTGAATTTGTGTTTGTACTAATTTTGATTGTTGGCTTTGTAAGGCATTTACTTCAACCTGTTGTGACCATGCTGTTGATATTCTCATTGTGAACCTAGCTTCTAGTTGCTTGTATAAGCGTATCAAATAATGAGTTTGATACTGAAATCGCTTGCGCAGCGGCTTCGTAAGATTGTTTGTATTTAATTAAATTAGCCGCTTCTTCATCTAAGTTAACCCCAGAAAAACTTTCTTTAGTGGTCTTGGCTGCATTAAATAAGGCTTCTTGTGCTGCATCATTTATTTTAGCCGCATTGGTTTGTGAACCAATTTGAGCAATAAAATTACCATTTAGATCGTTAAACGTCGTTCTGCCATTTAATAAAAAACTTAGGTTTCCTGCATTAGCCATTGTTAAGGCATTTTGATTATCACCTGGTAATTGGTTAAGGCTGCTGGACGCTGCAATCATGAGCGGATCAGTAATAATGGACTTGAATGTCCCAGCCGCTTTTAAGGTAGGCTGTATTAAAAACGTATCGCCTGCAGAAAGCGTAGTATCTGAGGCATCAATTTTAAAGCCTGGCCCATCGATTGTTGTCGGAGGTTGGCTTTGAAAGGTGGTGACAGTGTTGTCAGTTAAGCGGGTTAAGGAAAATTGCACGCCATCGTAGCTAAGTTGATAATCACTTGGCATTAATTGATTCATTGATGCGGCATCATAATTAACACTAATTACGCCGACGTTATTGCTGCTAGGGACAACTTGAGGGGCATTAATTGAAAATAAATCTTGACCTGGGTTCCCTTGTAAATCAAAGCCAGCTTGATGAATTTCATTAATTTTTACAGCAACCCCCGCAGCTAATAAACCAATATTTTGTTGGGCAGGATTTAGCATTTGTTCTTTAAATTTGATAATGCCAGATAATTCACCGCTGCTGATTTGCTGCGTAATATCTAGACCATCCATATCTATCACAATATCGGTGCCATCACTTCCCGTAATATTGACGGATACACTTGATGCATTTTTGCCTAATACCAATGATTGGCCGTTTGCCATGAAGACATTTACACCGCCATCAGTTTGAGGCAGGGAGGAGACATTTACTTTTTCAGCAATTTTTGAAATTAACAAGTCGCGTTGATCCATGAGGTCATTGGGTAATTGGCCAGTATTTGAACGACTGTATTTAAGTGATATTTTATCGTTTAAATAAGCAATATTTTGTGCGTAAGCATTGATTTCATCCACAGTGTTGCTTATATGTACATTTGTTTGTTTACTGATGTCTTCAAGTTGGTTAGACATTAAATTGAACTTTTGTGCAATAGAGTCTGCTTTAGCAATCATAATTTGCCGCACAGGTAATGAGGTTGGATCATTCGCAACATCATTCGCGGCATTAAAAAATGACGTGAGTGCGGGCGACAGATTAGTTGATTTGTTAGAAACTAAGTTATCCACTTGAGTTGCTAAGCCTGAAAAAATAGCTGATTCGGAAAATGTTGAGGTGCTAGAAACCAGTTGGTCTGAGACAAGCTTATCATACACACGCGAAATGGACGCGGTGACCCCTTGCCCCACAAAGCCATCGCCACTAAATTGAGACTCTTTGGGAGCCATGTCAACACGTTGGCGACTGTAACCGTCGGTGTTGACGTTGGCAATATTATGTCCTGTGGTTTCCAGTGCTTGTTGAGCAGCTAAAAGACCTGATAATGAGATGCCTAAAACGCCTGCCATGGTAATTACCTTCTAATGTTAATTATTGAGGCTATGTCTGTTGTTAATTCATAGCAACAAAATTGTCTGCTAGTGGGTTATTTATAGTATCACTATGATAAATTTCAATAACTTTATTTGCATAATTTGGGTCGGACGCGTATCCAGCCTGTTGTAATTTATGCATATAGTGCTCGGTGTGCGCGGTGTTTTTTAAGGCATCAGCATAACGTGGATTATTTTGTATAAAGTCAACATAATCATTAAAGCTTTCTTCGTAGGAATTATAGGCTCTAAATCCTGCATTAACTTTTTTGGTAATGCCTTGTTCAAATTCTAAGGTAGTAATACGCGTTTGCCTGCCTTGCCATGATTTATCTGCTTTGATGTTGAATAAATTATAGCTACTACTGCCGTCTTTATGTTTAATCACGGCTTTCCCCCATCCTGATTCTAGTGCCGCTTGAGCCAATAGTGCTTTGGGATCAATGCCTAGTTTTTTTGCCGCCCTTTGCGCTAAAGGCTGCAATCTCGTGACAAAGTCAGTTGTCGACGAGATAGGTTGGTGGGCTTGAGAGTGTATCGGCAGAGGTGCGTTAAGCTGAAATGGTGTTGCTTGTATTTTATGAGAAGAGTTGGGTTCGTCAAGGTAAGCGCGAAGCGTTGCTTGACCAGGTGTCAACAGCAGTGTTGACTTGATGCTGTTATAGGGTGTTTGCGGTAGGTTTGGGCGATAAGCAGGACTGTGATTGGGCGCAACAGACGTTGCTTGACTTGCCTGAATGGGCTGATCACTTAGGCTATGAGCAGTATTTTTTGGCGTAGCAGGATGTGGACTAAGTTGTTTGACAATCATGTCAGCCAAGCCTACGCCTGGCGTGCCTGATAAGTGTAATGCCAGTTGTTGGTCATACATTTCATTGTAAAAGTGACTTTGATCGTTATCAAGTAAGCCCTCTGATAATTTAGCTTGGCGCATTTCTTTAAGAATATTACTTAAAAAAATTGCTTCAAATTGCTGCGCTGCTTTTTTTAATGCCTCAGGTGCTTCTTTTTTAGCTTGCTGTTTTAGCTTAGCTAAGCCATTAAAGTCATTATAAACATCTGTATTTGCACCCGTTAACATAAACGCCTCGGTAGTTAATGTGTATTAACTTTCATGAATTAGATAATAATTAACTCAGCATGAATTGAGCCAGCCGCTTTAAGTGCTTCCAGAATGGCCATTAAATCACTTGGGCTAGCGCCCACATTATTGACCGATTGTACGATTTCATTTAAAGAAATACCTGGGTTAAATAAAAACATTTGGTTTTTTTCTTCGTTGACAGCTACTTGTGTTTGCGGTGTAACCGCAGTTTGACCATTGGCTAAGGCATTAGGTTGTGAGACTTGTGGGCGCTCACTGATTGTCACTGACAAATTGCCATGTGAAACTGCCGCTGGTTTAACACGCACATTGCCGTTAATAACGACTGTTCCTGTTCTGGAATTAATAATGATGCGTGCTGGCGCGTCATCGGGTAAGACAATAATATTTTCTACCATTGCCGTAAAATTGACTTTTTGGGCTGGATTGAAAGGTGCTCTCACTAGCACCGAGGTGGCATCTAAGGCTTTGGCCGTGTTTGCACCCAAGGTTTTATTAATAGCCTCAACCACAAGGTTAGCGGTGGTGAAGTCAGGTGAAAATAGATCAAAAATAAGTTCTTTGCTGTTCGTAAAGGGCGTGTTCACACTACGCTCTACCGTGCCGCCGCCATTGATTCTTCCTACGCTTGGATTATTGACGGTAATACTGGAGCCACTTTGCCCAGAAGCACTCACACCACTGACTACTAGGTTACCTTGGGCGATGGCATACACTTGACCATCTGCCCCTTTCAGAGGACTCATTAACAACATACCACCACGCAAGCTTTTTGCATCGCCAATTGACGATACGGTGACATCAATTTTTTGCCCAGGTTTGGCAAAAGGCGGTAAATCAGCTGAAATGGTAACCGCTGCAATATTTTTAGATTTAGGATCAATAGTGGGGGGGAGTCTTACACCTAATCTTGCCAACATGCTGCGTAAGCTTTGTCCTGTGAAGGTTGTTTTATCGCCAGAAGAAGCTAGTCCTACGACTAAGCCGTAGCCCACGAGTTGGTTTGATCTAACGCCCTGAACAGAGGCAATGTCTTTAATTCGTTCGGCTAAGGTAGCCGGCGCATAACACAGCAATAAACTGGTGATGACGTAAAACGTAATAGAAAGTAACGGGGTGGCTTGCTTGTTCATGACAACGTCCTTTGAAAATTTCAGGAAATAAAAAGTCTTCGCTTGCGTTTAAAAAGGAAACAAAGAGCTGTTAATAATACGTGATAACCAGCCCATTTTACTGGCGTCTGCTAAGGCTCCACTGCCGGTATAAGTGATCGTGGCATCGGCTAAGTTATCTGTTGTAATGGTATTGGATACATCAATATCGACGGGTCTGACAATACCAGAAACACGAATATATTCATCGCCTTCATTTAAATTGACCACTTTTTCCCCGCGTACTTTTAAATTGCCGTTGGGAAGTAATTCAATCACAGTGACGGCAATATTGCCCGTTAAGCTATTGCTTTGGGCGGAATCACCAGAGCCTTTAAACGAATGCGAAGATTTAAGTGTTGTTTCCATGCCATTGCCAGATAACAGTGCCCCTGCCCCCATGCCCAATAATACTGGCGCATCAGCAGTTAAGCTGGTGTCTTTTTTGGAATTTAAGTCTGCATTTTTTTGTGCCTGTGTTTTTTCTTGTAATTTGACCGTTAAAATATCACCCACGCGAAACGCCGCAATATTTTCAAATAAACGCATATCAAATCCCGATTGATAAATCGCACCACTGTTTTGTGCCGGCGGTCTTAAGTCGGCCGGTGCAACAGGCGCAAAGGCTGGATCGCGTTGTGGTGGGAGCGGTGCGCAGGCAGATGTTAATAATGCGAGGGTAAAGACCCGTAATAAGGACGCATTCATGAGTTTATTCCACGTTAAAGTTGTTGATTTATATAAGACAACATTTGATCTGTGGTAGAAATGGCTTTTGAGTTCATTTCATAGGCACGCTGCGTTTCAATCATGCTGACCAATTCTTCTACCACATTTACATTGGATGTTTCTAAGGAGCCTTGCATCAAGGCACCAAATTCATTTTGTCCTGGCACGCCTACAATGGGTGGGCCACTGGCTGCGGATTCGCGATATAAATTTTCACCAATGGGTTCCATGCCAGTGGGGTTGATAAAATTAGCGGTCTGAATCTGACCGACAACCGCAGGCGTGGCGTTACCAGGTTGTAACTCGGAGACTGTGCCATCACTGCCTATGGTAATACTTAAGGCCGTTGGCGTAATGGTAATGGGTGGATTTAACACTAAGCCCCCCGAGGTAACTAACTGCCCTGCGGCATCTCGTTTAAACGAGCCATCGCGGGAGTAATTGATATCACCATTGGGCATTTGGATTTGAAAAAAACCACGTCCACTAATCGCCACATCTAAATCATTGCCTGTTTGTTGAATATTGCCTTGGCTATGAATTTTTTCTGTGGCGACTGTCTTTACCCCAGTGCCCAGCTGTAGTCCAGAAGGTAAGGTGTTATTTTGATTAGACTGAGCACCCACTTGGCGAATATTTTGATAAATTAAATCTTCAAATATCGCCCTGGATTTTTTAAATCCTGTGGTGTTGACGTTAGCTAAGTTATTTGAAATAACTGCCATTCTTGTTTGTTGGGCATCTAGTCCAGTTTTGGCTACCCATAATGCACGTTCTGTCATGATAATTTCCTTGTTTGATTAGTTAATAACATCAGCGCGAACACATACGTTTATGACATTTGCATGAGTTTTGCACTGACGCCAGATAGCTCATTTGCACTTTTCATCACCTTGGTTTGTAATTCAAAATTCTTTGATAGTTCGATCATTTCAACCATCGCTTGAATTGAATTTACATTGCTGCTCTCAAGCGCACCTTGCACAAGGCTGACATTAGCACTGGCTTGTTGAGGCTGACCATCTTGGGTGTGAATTAACCCATCCGTTTTTTTTAAAATAGTGTTTTCAGGTAAATCAACCATCTTGATGCGATCAAGAACCACCAAGGCATTTGGATTTGCACCTAAGGGAACAATGCTGATAGTGCCATCGCTGCCAATATCCATTTTTTGAGCCGGAGGAATGGCTATCGGCCCGTTCTGACCAAGCACTTGTAAGCCCGTTCCAGTTTGCAATAAACCTTCTGTGGTTAAATGTAAGTCACCAGCACGAGTATATGCTTCTTTGCCTTCGCTATCTTGGACGGCAAAAAAACCAGCGCCATTAATGGCCACATCCAACTCTTTGCCCGTGGTTTGTATCGCACCTGGGGTAAAGTCTGTTCCAGGTCGTTCAGTCATGGCATAAACACGCGTTGGGTAGCCAGCGCCAAATACTGGCATACTGCGAAATTGTTCCAGGTCTGATTTAAAGCCAGTGGTTTGGGCATTGGCTAAATTATTGGCATTTGTCGCTTGTGCCATTAAGGTTTGTTTGGCACCACTCATTGCAATATAAAGGCTTCTGTCCATGGCTTATGTCCTAAAGTTTACAGTTTTTGTAGCAAGGTTTGCATAATGCTGGTTTCAGTTGAAATCGTTTGGGCATTAGCTTGATAGGCTTGCTGTGCAACAATTAAATTAGTTAATTGGTTAGATAAATCCACATTGGAAAGCTCTAAGGCGCTGGATTTAATATTGCCAAACCGACCTGTGCCAGGATTACCCGTTACGGGTAAGCCTGAGTCAATACTTGTTTTCCAATTGGTATCACCTATTTTTGCGAGACCTTGAGGATTGATAAAGCGGGTGAGTGCAATTTGAGCTTGCGGTACCGTGGCACCATTACTGAATTTGGCATTAACTAAGCCATCACCATCAATATTAATCCCTGTTAATTCACCTGCTGCATAGCCATTTTGCGAAATCTTAGACACACTAAATGGCGAGGCAAAAGATGTCGAGCCTGAATAATCCATGGTTATGGAAATTGGATCTGAGCCATTTGGTGGCGACCAAGGGCCCACAGCGAAGGGCGTTGAAGGAACCGGTATTACCGTGGTGGGTGTGCCGTTTCCACTACCGATGGGAACAGGGGTAAAGGGATCGTCGGTGATGTAATGATGAGCGGTCCATTCAGCAGCTGACGTGCGGGTAAAATAGGTGGTCATTTTATGTTGCCCACCTAATGAATCGTAAATAATAGAGTCATTACGGTTATTATAAGTTTTGGCGTTTAAAGGATCAAAGGTATCAGTAATCGGTGTTTGATTGTAATCTAAATTGATATTTAAACTCATGGTGCTCGTGGCTGTGGGCAAGCCACGTGCTGGTAAAAACAAGGGTCTTAACGTGCCGCCTCCCACATCAGTAACCATGAGCGCATTGCCGTTATTGTTTACGACAGCACCATCGCTATTGACTTTAAATGCGCCATTTCGTGTATAGCTCATATCATTTAGATGCGTTGGATCCTGAGCAAGAGTAAAAAAACCTTCGCCACCAATCGCTAAGTCTAATACGTTTTCCGTCGTATCAATGTTGCCTTGGTTAAATTGTTGGGCAACTTGCGATAAGGCTACGCCAGAGCCTGGTTGTGTTTTACTGGCACCTAATAAGGTACCGGAATACATGTCGGCAAATTCAGTACGTGATTTTTTAAATCCTGAGGTGTTAGCGTTAGCAATATTATTACCTGTGACAGATAAGCTATTCGATGCGGCACTTAGGCCGCTGAGTGCAGTTAAATAACTCATGATATTTCTCCTGTTGATGTTTAAAGTATTTCTTTAATTTTGTTAAAACTCATTGCACCTAAGCCAGCAATATTGACTTGCACGCCGGTTGAATTGTTGCTCATGGTGACGCTGTCAACTTTTGACATGATATTCGGTTGAATGGCTGTATTCGTTTCATCAATGAGCGCTTCTGCTCTGATTTTATACAGACCTGGGTTGGCCATAACGCCGTTGTCGTTAGTGCCATCCCATTGGAATGGAATCGTGCCAGCAGACTGTGAATCTAAAGGGATTGTTTTAATAATTTCATTTGTATTGGGATCGCTGATGATGACATGGGTGGATGCTGAGCTGGTGGCTAAGGTAAAGTTGCCGTTAATGTCACCACCTGCGGGTAATACGCCAAAATCTGAGGCTACTGAAACATTGCGTCCTACTAAGCTTGCAGCCTGTAAGGATTGATCTGAACTAATTGACGTAGAGAAATCTTTAAAGGATTGCTGTAACTCTTGAATGCCTGAGACCGTGCCAAATTGTGCCATTTGCGAAACAAACTCGCTATTATCCATGGGCTTAGTTGGGTCTTGGTGGGTCATTTGCGTGGTCATTAATTTTAAAAACTCAGTTTGATCTAAGGTATTTTTTTTAGTGTTGCTGCCGGTGTTTTGCAAGCTATTACTAATACCGCCATAAGGATTGATAGTGCTCATGATTTAATTCCTATTGCCCCATTTTTAACGTTTGTAAAATAAGTTGTTTGGCTGTGTTTAACACTTCAACATTGTTTTGATAAGAGCGAGAGGCTGACATCATATTGGCCATTTCTTCAACCGTATTTACATTAGGTTTGAAAATATACCCATCTTTGTCAGCTTTCGGGTGATTAGGCGCGTATTCCATAATCGCAGGTGCTTCACTTTCTAAAACGCCCAATACGTTAACTTTGCTAGCCGCATCTTTTTGATTAAGTATATTTTTTAACTCTGCGGAAAATACCGGTTGTCTTGATTTATAGGTGTCTTCCTCGCTGCTGCTCACACTGCTTGCGTTGGAAATATTACTCGCGACTAAGTTAAGTCGTAGTGATTGTGCATTCATGCCGCTGCCGGCAATATTAAAAATATTGAGTGATGACATGATTATTGCCCTTTTATGGCGGTCATTAGACCGGCAAAGTTATTGGATAAAAACTGTAAACTGGCTTCATATTGCACGGCATTTTGAGAGTAATTTGCTTGTTCTAAATGCTCTTCAACTGTGTTACCGTCTAATGACACTTGGTTAGGATTGCGATACTTTAAATGCGCACCTAACATTTCATTACTTAAGCTTAAATGTCCTTGTTGCGTTTGTTGAAGTCCCATTGTTGATGACATGGTTTTCTGTAACACGGCAGAAAAATCCAAATCACGTGCTTTATAGTTAGGCGTGTCAGCATTCGCTAAATTTGCAGCAATCATTTCACTGCGTTTTTCTCGTAATGCCAGCGCTTGAGGATGAATGCCTAACGCTTTGTTAAAGCTAATTGTCATAATGTAGTCCTCGTATTGCGTTTTAATTAATTTTACAAAAGCTAAAGCATGCTTTGTGCCAATAATTTTTTATTATACTTATCAATGTAGTGGCTGTTATTTTGGTTTTTTTTAGGCAATCTTATTAGGATTCGTCAAAAAAATGGCTTAGCGTTACGACCTAGGCTTATTTTTTTTGGCGTTTTGCTGTGGTTAATTCAAGGAGTACGTGAGCTATGATGAAAAAAATGTATCTTATTTTTATCGTTGCAATGAGTATCAGTGCGGTGGGAGCGGAGCAGAAGTTACCTGTCCATGATGATATTTATCAAACGATTACGCAGTTCATTCATGCCAAATTGGTGGCAAGTGTAGATTATTCAGTCAATATTATGCCTTTGGATAACCAGTTACAGCTTGCCGAGTGTTCGGTTGCGCTCGAAGCCTTTTCGTCCTCTGAAACAATTAACGCTGGGCGTTATTCAGTTGGCGTGCGTTGCAAGGGAGAAAAAAAATGGACGATTTACGTCTCTGTGTTAATTAGTGTCTTTAAAGATGTTGTGATGCTTACTAGACCTATGCAGCGTGGGGATATTATTACTGAGACCATGTTATCAATTGAGCGACGCGATATTTCAAGTCTGCGAGAAGACTTTTTTACCGATATTTCTCAGGTGCTTAATAAGCAGGTAGTTCGATCAATGTCGGCAGGTAGTGTGATAAGTGTGCGCAATATTGTGGAGCCAGTGCTTATTAAAAAAGGCGATAAAGTCGCAATTCGTAGTGAAAAATCTGGGCTCTCTATTTCTATGACGGGTATTGCTCTTATGGATGGGGCGAAGGGGCAGCGTATTCGTGTTAAAAATGAAAGTTCTAGTCGTATTATTAATGCAACGATTGTTGACGCGGGCTTGGTGTTAGTTGATTGACGCTAGGTGTATTTATGTTTTACGGCGGGAGTTAATTTCAGTAGTTAGTTAAGGAATACACCATGAGTAAAGCGGGTGTATTCTTTGGCTAAAAATAGTAAGTTATTGCGATTTATTGCAGTTCAGCTGTATTAGCTGCTGGTGCGGTAGGTAATTCTACATTAAGTTCAGCGGGTTCAGTGGTCTCCGTAGGTACAGTTGTTTCCGTAGGTACAGTGGTCGAGGGGACGCCACCTAAGCTATCAATAATATTCATTTCTGTCTTCTTATTCATAACGATAATCGATATTCTTCTATTAATTGGATCATTAGGGTCATCAGTATTTAAAGGAATACTAGAAGATAGTCCTGAAACGCGTAAAATTTTTTGCTCTTCTAGTCCACCATCAATTAATTCTTGACGTGCCGCATTAGCGCGATCGCCTGATAATTCCCAATTTGTATAACCAGATTGATTCTCTGGAAAAGGGCGTGAATCTGTGTGACCATTGATAGAAATTTTATTGGGTAAGCCATTTATTGTTGAGCCTAACGCCCTTAGAATTTCTTTAATATGCTCTTCGGTGGCTGAGCTGGCTAGCTGAAACATGGGGCGGTTGTCTTTGTCAGTAATGAGAATACGTAAGCCTTCTGGGGTGATTTCAAGATTTATTTGATCTTTAAATTCGTTCATTTCTGGCTTTGTATTAATCATTTCTTCAATGGTTTTTTTTAATTGCTCTAGTTGTTGTAATGCCGCTGCTTCGGCAGTTTTATCTTCTACCTGGCCTGGATCATCTGAGGTAATGTCGCGTCCGCCTTGAGATTCAACTTGAGTTCTATCCCCTACATCTTCCCCACCATTTAAAGAAATTTTATAGGGGTCTTGAAAATACTCTGAAATGCCTTTTTTTTGATCAGGCGTGGTGGATGATAAAAGCCACATAAGTAAAAAGAAGGCCATCATGGCGGTAACGAAATCGGCATAGGCAAGTTTCCATGCGCCACCATGGTGTTCACGGCCTTTCTTTTTAATTTTTTTGATGATGATAGGTTGATCTGCCACAGTTGCTTCCTATTTTTTGTTCGCTTTAATTTGCGCTTCGAGCTCAAAGAAGTCAGGACGCATATTTTCTGTAATCATTGCCCGCATATATTCTACTGTCATGGTGGGTGATAAGCCTTTCGAGCAGCAGAGTAAACCTTTTTGTACGCACTTATAAGCATTACTCGCCATTTCAAAGCGTTGTTGCATGACTGAGGCAACAGGATTAACAAAGCCATAGGCCAATAAAATACCCAAAAATGTTCCTACAAGCGCTGCTGCAATAAGTTTACCTAATTCTGCGGGTGGAATGCCCACTGATTCCATCGTGTGAACAACACCTAATACAGCGGCCACAATACCAAAGGCGGGTAAACCATCACCAACGGATTGCACGGCTTTAATCGGGCCATGTCCATCTTCATGATGCGTCTCTAATACTTGATCTGTTAATTCCTCAAGTGCTGCAACCTCGACCCCTGTTAGCATTAAGCGTAAATTATCGCGAACAAACTCCATTAAATGATGGTCTTTTAATACGGCAGGCATAAAAATAGTATCAATTTGAGGTTCATCAATAATATCTTCCAACGACAGTAAGCCTTCTTTGCGTATCTTATTGGTTAAGGCATTAAACGATAGCAAGAGCTCAAGATAAAAAGTTTTATTGTAAGGTGAGTTGCTTAAGGTAGCGGTACCACCCTTAAATGCTGCTTTAACAATGTCCATGGAGTTCCCCGCAACAAAGGCACCCAATGCTGCGCCAATAATAATAAGAAATTCAAAGGGTTGAACAAGTACTCCCATGTGGCCGCCGCCTCCAACAAACCCACCACCAAGGCAAGCAAGAATAACTACATATCCGATAATGACTAACATAAATTCCTCTGAATTGAAAATTACTGGTAAAAGGTAAATAACAAGTATGTTTTAAAATTATACGTACAACCTCAGGTAGGTCGACAATAAACAGCTTTGCTATAGGTTTATAGCTTAAGCTGTTTATGTTATGTTTGCCAAAATGCGTGAGTGTCGTTCGTAAATAGTATAGCGATGACTAACGCGAAGACTGTTATATCCGTAATTTCTTATTTTTTATGACGTGGTTTTATTTAAGAAATTAACATTTGTGTTATCGCTTGAGGGCGCAATGCTGATTTGTTATTCATTATTTGTGGTTGAATAGCAAAATGGGCAAAGAGTATTATTATGCATTATTAGTTTTTAATGCTATTGAATTACGCTTACGACGAATGAAAAATTTGCCGGCAATGTCATTGCATCTATAGGTTATGGTTAAAAACTTTTTGATTTTTTAAAATTAGTCACACCGTATGTTTAAAGAATGAATTGATGGTGCCGTTACTAGTTGCAAGTTTAAAGTTTAAATAAAGGAGTTTCATATGACTATAGAATCTATAAATGGTCGCTTACAGACACCATTGGCTAGTAAAAGCGCCCCTAAAAATCAGCCTGAAAGCACTAAGACGGATGCTGTAAGTAACATTGATACAGATGATGTGTCCATTACGACGATGGCGCAAGGAATTAAAAAAGCGTTTGAATCCTCTTCGGCTTCTGAGTCATTTGATTTAGAAAAAGTCAATAGTGTAAAGAAAGCCTTATCAGAAGGTAGTTATGTTATTAATGCTGAAAGGATTGCAAAAAAAATGCTTGAATTTGAGCTGGCGTTACCTTAACAAATTTCTTTGAGTTATTTCCCCATGATAGAAAATACTTATCCTCTTGTTGTCAATTTATTGACTGATATGTTAAAGCGCATTATTGTTTTGGAAAAAACCTTGCAAGATGAGGCAAAAGTATTAAAAACTGCGTCAAGCCCTGATTCAATTAGTCAAAAAGCGGGGGAAAAAATGCGTCTTGTTGCCGATTTAGAAGCATTTAATAAGCAATTAGTTGATGTTTTAAGGCTTGAAAATTTATCTATTGATAGAATTGGCATTGGACAATATTTTAAAAATGTAGGGTCTGCTGGATTAAATATGATTGCGTTAGAAAGCGATTGGCAAAAAATCCAGGAAAATGCATTGCTGTGCAAGCAATTAAATGATCAAAATGGGGCTAGTATCTTATTATTAAGCCGTCACACAGAGCGTGCTTTGCAAATTGTAAAAGGTAGCACTCTAGTCTCCAATACTTACGGCCCCAACGGGGCAAGTCAATCTGAGTTACACTCACGCTCTTTATTTTCGGTATAATTCTGCTTCATTGCTTATTAAGCTTCGTCTGTTGTTTGGCAATTTTTAGTAAATTAAGTAATTGTTTGTGCATTATTCCTCTTAACTTGTTGTGTTGTAGATCGTAATATGAAAATAGATCCTGTTCTTGTAATAACCAAGCCGGAGTTAATTGCTAATAAATTGGCAATTTTATGTAAGCATGATTGTGTTATGTATGCTTCTACTGATGATCATAATGATGAAGTTGTAAGAACTAAATTATTAGAAATTAACCTTCAAACACGCACATTAATTTTTTACCTTGATCCTAAGCTTACCTTGACTAAGCAATTTTTAGCGTGTTCTAGCCTTGCTTTTAATTCAGATTATCATGGTGTAAAAATTGTTTTTACTACTCAAGCGTTGCAGGAAACGCGTTTTAGTAATGCCCGCGCATTTTTAGTTCCTTTTCCAGATAGTTTGGCTTGGTTAGAATTTAGAGGATTTCATCGCGTCACTTTACCTCAAGAAAAATCAAATTATTGTTTACTGCCTTGGTTTGGTCAGGAAGAAGTACAAATAAAATTAATAGATATTAGCTTGACGGGCTTTGCTTTATTAAATGAGCGAAGCGCCCTATCCTCTCTATTCACAGAAGGTAAGCAGTTTTTAAACTGTAGGATATTTTTAGCTAATAGCTTTGAAGGTATTGTTTCATTTGAAATTCAGTACCAAGAGGTGTTAACTGAAAAAAATGCTAGGTCATTAAAAGAGTTGGGTTGTCGATTTAAGCGTATCGAGGAGTCTGTTAAAAAAAGATTTATATTTAAATTTACGCATGAATTTTATTTAAAAATAGAGCGCATTGGCTGTAAATTTACTCGCATTGCTCCTGTTTTTGAAGATCATATTCAAAGTTATATTTTACAAATTGAGCGCAACAAACTTCTTTTAGCAGCTAAAGCTTAAGGCTCATCATGTTTTTAGCATCCCTTTCCGACTATCTCTTTTTACAGGTAACAGCTTATGTGTCTTGCTTTGCCAGCTAAAATTATCAGTATTATTAAGCATGAAAATAATGACATGTTAGTTATGGGAGTGGTAGATTTTTCAGGCCTTACCAAGGCGGTGTCTTTAGCTTTTGTGCCCGAAGCAAAGGAAAATGATTACGTGATCGTACATGCAGGTTTTGCCTTATCCATTCTTGATCAAGCCGAAGTTCAACAAACGCTTGATGCCTTTGTTGAACTAAGTGCTTTTGAACGTATAAATGAATTATCTTAAGGCGTTTCAGCATCCTGATAAGGTGTTTGAATACATCGAGGCAATCAAATGTTGTATTACTCGTCCCTGGAATATTATGGAGGTGTGTGGTGGGCAAACGCATAGCATCATTAAATATGCACTTGATCAATTGTTGCCTGACTCAATTACCTTAATTCATGGACCTGGTTGTCCAGTATGTGTGACACCCTTAGCGTATATTGATAAAGCATTGAGTATTGCCGCTCAACCTAATGTCATTTTTTGTACGTTTGGCGATATGTTACGCGTGCCAGGTTCGCAGTCTGATTTATTGCATTTAAAGGCGCAAGGGGCTGACATAAGAATTGTTTATTCACCTATTGACGCAGTTCATTTAGCGCAACAAGTCACAGATAAGCATGTTGTTTTTTTTGGTGTTGGTTTTGAAACAACCGCACCCACTACTGCAATGGCTGCGTATCAAGCAAAATTATTGAGGGTTAAAAATTTTTCTTTGTTGATTAGTCATGTTCGTGTTCCACCTGTCATGGAGGTGCTTTTATCTTCACCAGATCATCAGATTCATGGTTTTTTAGGTGCTGGGCATGTTTGTATGGTCATGGGTTATCATGAATATCTCCCCCTTACCCAGCGCTACCAGATTCCTATTGTCATAACAGGTTTTGAACCTGTTGATATTGTAAAAGGAATTTTATGCTGTGTTAGGCAATTAGAAAATAACCATTATGCTGTTGAGAATAGCTATCAACGTGCCGTCAATGAGAGGGGAAACCTTCCTGCCCAACAATTAATGATGCAAGTTTTTGAGGTTGTGGATAGAGATTGGCGTGGTTTGGGGACAATTGCTGGCAGCGGCTTAGCATTACGTTCTGAATTTCAGCAATGGAATGCTGAATCGTTTTTTGATGTCAGCATGATAAATACTCAGGAAGCTGTTGAGTGCTTAAGTGGACAAGTGTTAAAGGGGCTTATTAAGCCACCACAATGCCCACAATTTGCTACGCGGTGCACACCAGAATCAGCGTTAGGCGCAACAATGGTGTCGGCAGAAGGTGCGTGTGCAGCGTATTATCAGTATCGGCGCTCATCATAAATTATGCGCGGCGCAGCGTAATCAGGCCGATTTTTTTTGGCGCAAGTTGACTGTAGTGCGACAATTCTTGTTCAGCTTCTAGCCAATCTTGTTGCGCATTATGTGGCGTAAATCCTCGGGAAAGGGCTTTATAATACGCGGCGACAGCAATCCATTGTTGCTGTGGGGGGGAGGTGTTGGCGCGCTTCGTTGTCATCGCTAATCCTTGTAATATATTGTTTTACAATACTTTGTTAAGTTTAGTCGCGTATTAAAGAATGAATAGTATAATCTGATAATTTTTTTCTTCCTGCCAATGCGTCGAGTTCGATAACAAAAGCGCATCCCACTATAGTTGCTCCTAATTTTTCAATTAATTCACAACTTGCTTTAGCTGTACCACCCGTAGCTAATAAATCATCGATTAAAAGAACCTGATCGGTATTGTCTACAGCATCAATATGCGCTTCCAGCATGGTTGAACCGTATTCTAAGTCATAGGCAACACTGTGTACATTGTAAGGAAGTTTGCCGGGTTTGCGTAATGGAATAAAAGGCAGGTTTAGTTCCCATGCGACTAGCGAGCCAAAAATAAATCCTCTTGCTTCCATCCCTGCAACAGCAGTGATATGTTCACCTAAAAAGGGCTGAATTAATTGGTGAATAGTCAGTTTCAGAACTGCGGGATCTTTAATTAAAGGGGTAATGTCTTTAAATAAGATGCCAGGTTTTGGAAAATCAGGTATTTCACGAATTTTATTTTTTAATCTATGCATAAATTCAACTAAGGCGTATGGGGTAATAATTTCTTATGCGCAAAATGTTTCGATTTGATCAAGTATGCCTTGTATATCTAATCCGCATTGCGTTAAAAGTTGCTCGCGTGTGCCTTGCTCAATGAACTCATCAGGAAGACCAATATTTAAAACAGGCATTAAGATACGTTGTTTTTGTAAGAATAAGTTAATTGCACTTCCGGCACCGCCTGATAAGACATTTTCTTCTAACGTGACAAAAATTTCATGAGTTTTTACCATCTGTAAAATCATTGTTTCATCAAGTGGTTTCACAAACCGCATATTTACTACTGTTGCATTCAGTTGTTTACCAACCTCAAGACCTGGCGTGACCATACTGCCCCAAGCAAGAATAGCAATGCGTTTGCCAGTCAAGCGAATCTCTGCTTTACCTATTTCAAGAGTGTTTAATTCTGTTTCGACGACACTACCGGGGCCTTTGCCGCGTGGATAGCGAACAGATGCAGGACCTTTATACATAAAGCCTGTGGTAAGCATGCGTCGACATTCGTTTTCATCAGCAGGTGCCATAATAACCATATTGGGGATACAGGCAAGAAAACTGTAATCAAAGCTGCCTGCATGAGTTGGACCATCCGGACCTACGAGTCCCGCGCGGTCGAGGGCAAACAATATATCTAAGTTTTGCAAAGCAACATCATGAATTAATTGGTCATATCCGCGTTGTAAAAACGTTGAATAAATGGCAACCACTGGTTTTGCGCCTTGGCATGCCTGACCTGCCGCTAGTGTGACGGCGTGCTGTTCAGCAATGGCAACATCAAAATAGCGCGAAGGAAAGCGTTGTGAAAATTTAACTAGCCCCGAGCCTTCACGCATAGCAGGTGTAATCCCTAATAAGCGCTCATCTTGCTGAGCCATATCACATAACCAGTTACCAAATACTTCTGTGTAAGTAGGGTGTGGTGATGGCGTAGATTTTGGTAAGCATTCTTTACTTGGATCAAAGGCTGGAACGCCGTGATAAGCTAAAGGATCTTTTTCTGCAGGGGCGTAACCTTTGCCTTTTTTTGTGACGATATGAAGGAAGCGAGGGCCACTAATGTGTTTAAGATTCTCTAAGGTTTCCACTAACACATCTAAATCATGCCCATCGATTGGACCAATATAATTAAAGCCTAATTCTTCAAATAAGGTACCAGGAATCACCATCCCTTTAATGTGTTCTTCTGTACGTTTTGCTAATTCCCACACCGTTGGCATTTTGCTCAGGGCTTTTTTACTTTCTTCGCGCATTGAAGAATATAAGCGGCTTGATAATATTTTTGATAAATAATTATTCATTGCACCCACGTTGGGTGAAATTGACATGTCATTATCATTAAGTATGACCAGTAGATTTGCATCAATAGCACCCGCATGGTTCATTGCTTCAAATGCCATGCCGCCGGTAATGCTGCCGTCACCAATAATCGCAACCATTTGCTTATCGTGACCTTGAAGCGAGGAGGCTATCGCCATTCCTAAGGCCGCACTAATTGAAGTGCTTGAATGACCCACGCCAAATGCATCGTATTCGCTTTCTGAGCGATTAGGAAAGGCACAAATGCCGCCTTGCGCACGGATTGTGGTCATTTTATCCTTGCGGCCGGTAAGAATTTTATGAGGGTAAGCTTGATGGCCTACGTCCCAAACTAATTGGTCTGACGGGGTATTGAATACGTAATGTAGGGCAACTGTTAGTTCAACAGTGCCTAAACCAGCAGAAAAATGTCCACCTGAAATGCTCACTGAGTGTGTTAAAAATTCTCTAAGTTCTTCTGCTAATGGTTTTAGCAAATCCTTAGGTAACTTTCTTACATCGGCAGGAGAATGTATGTCGTTTAATAAAAAAAAGTTCGATGATGGGTTCATATTGACATCTGCTGATTAATAAAGGGGTTCACGATAGAACATTAAAATAAGTCCAATTTGAAACAGGGCGGCTACAGAAATAAATCCAGCAATATCCTTACCTGGTCGATCTAATTTCAATTCCAGCCAGCGTCCACAGGCAAGAATCAAAGAAAAAATACCCATTAAGGTATGGCCTACTTGTATTAAAAATGCGCTTTTAGCTTGAAATCCAATATGGGAATGGGTTAACAACATGAGTCCGCCAAAAGCCGCTAAGATAGGAAAAAAATAAGGAAGATGACTTTTTTGGTATTTGGGTAGTCGAGCAAATACTTCAATCACGCCTAACGAAAAGACCAGCAATGTTGCAATTCGATGTTGTAAAACTTCGCCATTATTAAAAGTGCTTTCCCAAAAACCGATGGGCCCAAGAGGCCACGTTTCTGCATCGCTGCGGAAAAATAAGAAAACACCCAGTGCAATAAAGCCTATTGGCCAATACCGTGTAATCAGTGAGAAGAAGATTTCAAGCGCTGCCGAGGCATTATGGGGGCGTTGTTTAACATAAGAAAGCATGGCAAAAAAACTCATGATAGTGAGAAAAATACCCGCAATATTATGATTATAATTTGACCAAGCCGTTGCTGCTTCAGAAGGTGTTTGACCAATAATTGCTACACGACCGGCTTCGCCAGCGATTAAATCGTGGTGTGACGGTGAGGCTATGCTTGGCCATTGAGGGGCAAACATCGTGATGACCTCTTGCCACGTCGCCGTAAGATGAGGAATGTCAATGGCGGGTGGTTGTGAGGCTAAACTTGCAGCGGTAAATAATAACGTAATTAATACAAATGCTTCTGCTTCAAGGTAATGAGGTAGGCGAGTGTTTAAGCCGTGATCATTATCTGTTAAAAAATACGCGTGCACCGTTGACTTATTGAGCCAGGCAAGACTTAACGCCAGTCCAAGAAGAATGATTTTTACCGTCAGTAAGTTGCCGTAACCTGTGCCAATTAATCCATTCCAGCTGTCAATATATTGCAAGCCCATGGGTAAGCCGGTTAATAAAATCACGCCTACTGAACTAAAGCCAAAAATAGAGAAGCGTTTTAATAATTTGGGCCAAAGTGTGGCGGGGATTGTCTGTTGTTTTGTTAGTATCCAAATATGTACTAAATGGAACACGCCACCTACCCATGCCGCAGCGCCAAGTTGGTGAATAACGGTAAGCCCCATAAGAATATAGGGATTATCAAAACGCCCTGCAGCATGAACTAGCCATGCTCCTGAAATAATCATGGGCATGGCTAGCCATGCTGCTCTATACCAATAAACTTTGGAAAACGGATTTTTTGCTAAAACTAAAGCACAATAACCTGTAAAAATAGCCGTTAATAAGGTGCGCACAAGGCCCCCAATAAATTGCGTTGTGTCTGCAAATTCAGGAAATGGGGAGTGATTAAGCACGGCACTCATAAGCCAAATTTTTAAAATTACTTTAAAAAGTTGGGTGCAAGCTAAGGTTATGCCGCCTAGGCTTAATAAACGTATAGTTTTATCTAATAAAACTGGTGGTAGGTCAGCCTTTTTTTGCCAAGGTTGTAGGATAAATAATCCCCAAAATAAGCTACCTACTGCTAGCGCAAAGCAAATAAGTGAAAAGCCACCAATTAAGGAATCAAGAAAATCAGCAATGCCGGCCATGCAAATGTCCTAAGGAATAACGGAAAAATAAATAACATCTTCAGTTAAATGACCATCAGCAGCAAACACTTTAAGTTTAATAGCGTATTCACCTGATGCTAATGCAGGAATGTTAATTAAGATTTGCCCTTGTTTTTTACCTTTAGAAATAGGTAATAATGTATATACATCGCCTTTGCTGACTAAAAAAATTTCAGATAAACCTAATTCAATTTTTGAATTAAAATCAAGGCTCACTTGCTCTTCATGATTGGCATGGATTTTAGTGATGGCAAAAGAATGTTCGGTGACGACGGCGTGCGCGTAAAGCTGTTCTTGGTAAGCAAGGAGTAGCAGTATGCAGAGTAAGAAATGTTGGGCACGCATGACTTATCCTTTTTTGTTTTTCAGCGCGTGGCTGGCGAGATTTTTTCCTAGATCCCAGAGTGAACCAGGTATTTGATGGGTTTCATGGATGGTCTTATCAAAGGCAGTGACAATATGATCACGATCTTTTATTGTTAAATTTAGTGGGGGGAGTAATTTGACGACATTCATGCCATGCCCAGCAACTTGAGTAAGAATATGATGGTCTTTAAATAATGGAATAGTGATCATTTGGCAAAATAGTCCTTTATTTGCGGCTTCAAGCATTGCCCACGCGGCTTTTAATGTCATGCTTTTAGGTGCTTGAAATTCTACGGCAATCATCATGCCTTTGCCGCGTACTTCTTTCAGGAATTCATATTTGTCCGCTAAAGCATGCAGACTTTGAATAATTTCATTGCCTATTTTAGCGCTGTTTTCAACTAACTTTTCTTCTTCTAAAACATGCAAAGTGGCTAAGCCTGCGGCCATAGCCATATTGTTTTTTGAGAAGGTTGAGCCATGAACAACCGCTCTATCCATGCGATTGTAAACAGTATCCATTATTTTTTGAGTAATCGCGACACCGCCAACAGGCACAAAGCCGCCAGATAAGGCTTTTGCCATACAAATCATGTCAGGTTTTACATGCCAATGGTCAATAGCCCAAAACTTTCCTGTTCTACCTAAACCTGTTTGAACCTCATCCGCAACAAATAAGGTGCCGTATTTGTTGCATAACCGTTCTACTTCGGGAAGGTAGTTTTCATCTGGAAGATTTACGCCTTTTCCTTGAATAGGTTCAACGATAAATGCCGCCACATCTTTATTTTCAAGCGCTGATTCTAATGCAGCAAGATCGTTAAAAGGCACGGAGCTACAGCCAGGGAGTAATTGCCCAAAGCCTTCTCTAAAAATATGTTCGCCGTTTAAAGATAATGCGCCCATGGTTAAGCCATGATAGCCATGCTCACAGAAGACAATTTTTTCTCTTTTTGTGGTGTAGCGCGCAAATTTTATGGCGGCTTCAACGGCTTCAGTTCCTGAATTACAAAAAAACATTTTAGTAATGTTTTCAGGTGTTGTTTTAAGTATTTCTTTCGCCAGCAAGCCACTTAATACCGATACATCTAGTTGTACTAGATTAGGTAATTCTAAAGTAAGCGTTTCTTTTAAAGCCGCTATTACGGTTGGGTGATTGCGTCCAATAGCAAATACACCAAAACCGCTCAATAAGTCTAAATATTCATTTCCTTGTTGATCGTACAAATATTGCCCAATGGCTCTATCATAACAACGATCATAGCCTATTGTTTTTAATACCCTAACCATTTGGTTGTTAAGGTATTCTTCGTGTAGATCAAATTTTTCTAAATTATGCTTGGTGAAAAGCTCGGAGATACTGAAGGTCATGATATATCTTTGATAGCTAGTGGATCGGGTTTAAAGAGTAAAAGTTATGGTATTTGACTCATTGAAAGTGGCTTAGGGCGTCAATTTTTTTAGCAACCTGTTTAAGTGATGATTTTGCTGCATTAAAATAAAAGCCCAAACGAATTAAATCAACTAATTCATTAGGATGTAAGGCGATAAAGAGAGCTAACTTTTTTAGGCTGATTTCGCCATGATCATTAATGGCGTAGTTTATGGCTGCCGGCATGTTCATCGTGGCGGGGTCAACAATAACGCGAATCGTTAAAAAAGGTAGATTTTTTTCTTGTGCAGTTTTAGCTATTGCAGCACTTTCCATATCAAGGGCAATCGCTTGAGTTATTGTGTGTAGATGCTGTTTTTCTTTGTTAGAAGAAACAATGCTTGCGCTTTCGGTTAAGCCACCAATAAATGTTGTAAGTAACGGGCTTAATAGGCTATGTGCATGGGCGTGCCAACGCTTATTTACCTCAATGTATTCATCATCTCGAGTGATTAAGCGATCTGCGATAACTAAGTCACCTGGTTTTAAAGCGCCATCTAACGCAGCAGCGCACCCCCAGCTAATCAGTTGATTTGTGCCTTTACTTATTAATAATTCGGCAGAGATTTGCGCATTGGTCGCGCCTGCACCAGAGTAGGCTACAAGTATTTTATCTGCAATAAAAACACAATGACCGCGGTCAATGCGTTTGGATGTAAGCGTTGTTAGTTCGTTTGGAAGTGCGATGATAATGCCCGTAATCACGATTGACGACTCTCATTACGGTATCTAGCTAAGGCCCATAATGGGAAGAATTTATCATAGCCATGATATTTCAAATAAAAAACCTTTGGGAAACCGGGGGCAGTAAAACATTTGTCATTCCAAAAACCATCAGTTTGTTGGTGACGTAAAATAAAATCTATGCCCGCTTTTACTTCTGCTGAATGTACTTCGCCAGCTGCAATTAAGCCTAATAAGGCCCATGCTGTTTGAAAAGAGGTACTGAAGTGGTAGCGTCCTTTAGTGGTCGTGTCGTGATAGCTAAAGTTATCTTCCCCCCATCCGCCATCAGGACGTTGAATACTTTTTAACCATTGAGCCGCCTTGACAAAAACTGAATCTGTTTTGGGCGTGTCAGTTTGTTCTAACGCAATAAGCACCGACCAAGTTCCATAAATATAGTTGGTGCCCCACCGACCAAACCACGAGCCATCTTCTTCTTGCTCTTTGCGCAAATAGTTAAGTGTGCGTGTTAATTCGGGTAAATAGTCGCCATTGGTGGTGCAGATTTTAGCTAACAACATGGCGCAACGTGCACTTACGTCAGCAGTAGGTGGGTCAAGTAAGGCGCCGTGGTCTGCAAAAGGAATTTCATTTAAATAGTAACTGGTATTGTTAATATCAAATGCACCATAACCGCCATTATCAGATTGCATGCCAGCTATCCATTTAGTGGCTCTAGTAATGGATTCATTTAAATTGGTTAAGTGAGAATCAGCCATTGCAAAAGCGACAACTGCAGTATCATCTACATCTGGATAATGAGGGTTAGCAAATTGAAACGCCCAGCCACCACCGGCTAAGCGTGGATTTTTTATTTGCCAATCGCCGGGCTCATCAGTGAGTTGTTTAGATTTTAACCATGAGTATGCTGATGCTAGACTGTGTTGAATGACAGGTTGGGGAGCACTCTTGTCCACTTCTTGTAATGCTAATGCGACTAATGCAGTATCCCAGATGGGGGATAAGCATGGTTGACAATACGCATCCTCTTCATTGACGACTAGTAGTTTATCTATTGCTTTACGAGCAGTAATGACTAATTCATTGTCTTCAGCATAGCCTAATAACAGTAAGGCTTCATAAGCATTGACCATCGCTGGAAAAATACCACCTAAACCATCCTCGCCATTAAGTCTTTCTACAAACCACGCCTCGGCTTTTTTAAGTGCTTTGTTTCTAAAGCCCGAAGGAATGAATGATTCGAACGCCCGTCCCGCCTTATCAAGACCTAAGAAAATTTTATTTAATACTGTTCTGTTTGGGAAGTAATGTTGTTCTTTATCAGGGTGCGTGACAAAAAGCTCAAGGACATTAATATTTAATGGGTTTTTAGCCTTAGCTTGTAATGTGCATAAAATAAAAAGAGGCACCATTACCGTTCTTGACCAGTAAGAGACTTTGTCTAAATGGAAGGGAAACCATGAGGGTAGAAGCATGATTTCAACAGGAATATAGGGGACGCCGCGCCAAGGTAATTGACCAAAAATAGCTAATGCAATTCGAGTAAATACATTTGCTTTTGCCGCACCACCTTGCTTAAGAATAAATTCTCTTAGTGTTTGCATGTGGGGTGCATTGCTGTCATCACCTGATAATTTCAAGGCATAATAAACCTTAACACTGCAGCTAATATCACCTTGTCCGCCTGTAAATAAAGGGTAACTGCCATCTTCTGATTGACGAGATCTTAGGTAGGTCGCCATTTTTGCCTGCAAAGTATGATCAATATCATCAAGATAATGCATCATTAGAATGTACTCAGCAGGGATAGTGCAGTCTGCTTCGAGTTCAAATAACCAATAGCCTTGCTGGTCTTGAAGCTGAAGTAGCTGTTTTTTTGCGCTATCAATTGCGTTATCTAAGTTATTAGCATGCGATAGAATTGCAACGGATGCGCTTGCAGTGACGCGTGCATTGGAATGTTGATTGGCATCAGTAAACATAGTAAGTCCTTAAAAAAATAGTTGATTTATGCTGGCTTCTTATTTTTTTAAATGTAGAAACTTTGTAACATTGGTTTGAGTTGACATAGGTTGAGCTGTTTTTTTGGATGTTGTTAAACCCAAGCTTGCTAAATTAAAAATTAAATCCAGCATGGTATTATTTTTGTTGAATAGATTTGTGATAAAAATGGTTTTTTTAACATCATTTCGGCTAATTTTGATCGGCGTTTCTGCTCTGCTTGCTGTATTTTTTTGTATATTTCTAAGGGTCAAAATAGCCATGCCTACGGCCCATAAGCAGAAATTACGAATCCCAGGTTCATTTTTTGGTAATAGCTGCGTGTATTTTAGTGCGTTGTTTAAGTGACCATGCGCTATGGCAATTAATTTCTTTACGCCTGCGCGGTATTGAGCGGTGTTTTTATCAAATGCTGGAGATTTTAAATCAAAGCCGACTTCGGTGAAGATGTCTTGTGGCAGCCAACACACACCACGTTGAGCATCATCTGCAATATCTTTTAAAATATTGGTCATTTGTAAACCCTGTCCAAAAGATACTGAAAGAGCCAGCATTTCAGTGCGGTGTTTAGCAATGTCTGAGGAGTAAAAGCAGAATAATTCGGTGAGCATTTCGCCAACGCATCCAGCTACGTAGTAGCAATATAAATCCAGGTCTTTAAGGGTTGCTAAGCCTTTTTGTAATTCCATTGATTGATAAACAGGCATGCCTTTCGCCATTGTTGCTACGCATCTTGATAAAGCTGTAATTTGCTCGGGCGCAAAAGTATGAGTGATTTGGATTACGCGTGGTAAAACATGTATCAGCGTATGTTCTGCTGCAAGGGTTTGATCCGATAATAACGGGGCAAGTTCTATAGCAAATAATTCTGTATTTTCGCCAGTCGTGACAATTGTAGTAAATTCGGCACAAAAATATTCTTTTTGACGCACTGATAACGACACTTCGTCTTCAATTGTATCGACAATTCTGCATAGCAAGTAAGCATTAGCTACCGGAGCGAATAATTCAGGGGGTAGTTGAGGAATTGTTAAGGCAAATGTTCTGGATACGCCTTCCAATAATGCTAATTGAAAATCGTTATCTGAAAGTTGATTTAGTGATTTTGGGTTTTCTAAGTCAATTGCAAACTTTCCCATACGCTCGATATTTACTAAATTGTCTTAATTATTTTTTTAAATCATAGACTGTTTGTTGGTATTTTGCAAAGCAATGTTGTTTTAAAGCTAATTTATGAGTAGGTTTAGAGGTATTGATTTTTTGAGAAAGTGCTTTGCCTTACTTAAGCTAAGGTATGTTGTGCGCGTTTGGGCGTTTAATATTTACTGATGTTGTTGTATTTAGGGGAGTCAATTTGACAATTAGTCTGGTTGATTAATTGCTTTGTACAGTGCAGCTAGATGACATTTAGACTGAAATAATTTTTGCAATGGTTTATCCGTTTTATCGTGTTTTTATAAGCTACCTGAGTGTAAGGCCTATTTATTTACTGTTGTGAAGTGGTAATTTGTTGTTGTTTTATTGCTACAAGCTTATTATTATGAAAATTTTATTTTCAGTTTATCTTTGTCGATAAATAATCATTTTGGAGGTTTTATGGGTGTTCCTTTGCGTCAACAATTGACTGTTGGCAGTTATCTGATTAAACAAAAACTAAAAGGCGTTAAAAAATATCCCTTGGTGTTGATGTTAGAGCCTCTTTTTCGTTGTAATTTAGCTTGTGCAGGATGCGGTAAAATTGATTATCCAGATGACATTTTGGATAAAAGATTATCTTTTGAGGAATGTATGCAGGCTGTTGATGAATGTAATGCGCCAATGGTATCTATTCCTGGAGGCGAACCATTAATCCATAAAGAGATGCCGCAAATTGTTGAAGGCATTATTGCTAGAAAAAAATATGTGTATTTGTGTACTAATGCATTGTTGTTGAAAAAGCGTATTGATGATTATAAGCCGTCGCCTTATTTAACGTTTTCAATTCATTTGGATGGTATGCAAGATCGGCACGATACGTCTGTCTGTCAGGAGGGGGTTTTTGAACGTGCTGTGGAAGCTATAAAACTAGCCTTAACTAAAGGTTTTAGGGTGACAGTAAATTGTACGTTATTTCAAGGCGAAAATGCCCACGAAGTTGCTGAGTTTTTAGATTACGTTACTGATTTAGGTGTTGAAGGCGTCACGATTGCTCCAGGCTTCAGTTATGAACGCGCACCGCAACAAGATGTCTTTATTAAAGGTCGTGATGTTAAGGAGTTATTTAGAGGTATTTTTAAAATCGGGAAGCAGCGTAAATGGAGTTTAAATCATTCCTCGCTGTATCTTGATTTTTTAGCTGGTAATCAAAATTATGAGTGTACGCCTTGGGGCAATCCAACGCGAAATGTATTTGGGTGGCAAAAACCGTGTTATTTATTGGCTGATGAAGGTAATGCAGCGAGTTTTAATGAGTTACTGGAAACGACTCCTTGGGAAAAATATGGCAATAATAGTAATCCAAAATGTGCAAGCTGTATGGCGCATTGTGGTTATGAGGCTACTGCCGTTGAGGATATGTTAAGAAATCCCTTTAAGGCCTTGGTGTTATCTTTAAAAGGCATTAAAACTGAGGGTGAAATGGTGCCAGAGTCACGTTTTGAAGAGGTTGTAGCATCATCTTTATCCAAAATTCCTGTTAACGTCGAAGTTGTAGAAAAATTACAGGGTGAATCGATTTAATTTAAGGAATGCTGATGTTGTTAACTAAAGTTAAGTTTTTGTATTTATGTGTATTATGCTTGGTAGTTTTTACTGTTTCGGCTCAAGAGCTATTAACTGCTCGTCAAGTTGTTGAAGGCTTTCAGTCGCAATTGCTTACTGCTATGAAAAAGGGCAAGCAGCTTGGGTATTCTGGGCGTTATGAAGCGCTTTATGAGCCTGTTTCAGATACTCATGATTTAACTAAGATAGTGCGTATTGTAGTGGGTAAAGAGTGGGAGGGGTTGTCAAAAGAGCAGCAAGATATCTTGGTCACTACTTTTAGCAAGTACAGCGTTGCTTCTTATGCTCATAATTTTAAAGAATATTCAGGTGAAAGCTTTGTTTTTGATTCGGAGGAAGAGACGGCAAGAGGCGGGGTTGTTGTACATTCTCATTTAGTCATTCCTAACGATAAAGCTGTCAAATTTGACTATAATCTCAAAGAAATTGCAGGGCATTGGAAAATTATCAATATCATAGCTAACGGGGTAAGTGATCTGGCTGTAAAGCGTTCTGAATACACCAACATTTTGCAACATGAAGGCTTTGATGCTTTAATAGCTAAGATTAATGAAAAGATTACTATTTATTCTAAACAATAACAAATCCTAGTTATGACTGCTTATTTATTAAACTTGTTTGCTCTTTGGTTGGGTAAAAAAAGAGTTTTTTATTTTTTATCCTTGGTCTTTGTCGTTATAAGTGGGTGCGCGTCTCAGCCTGTTTTAGACCACAACTCCATGGTTAAAAAGACTGATCCCTATGAGAACATTAATAGGAAAGTATTTGTCTTCAATGATTATCTTGATGAATACTTGGCTGAGCCTATTTCAAATGCTTATCAGTATGTCGCTCCTCAGTTTGTTAAAAATAGTATTTTTAATTTCTATACTAATTTAAGAAATTTTAATGTTATTTTCAATGATGTGTTACAGGCAAAATTTAAGCAGAGTGCTAAAGACTCAGGACGGTTAGTCGTCAATACAAGTTTAGGCTTATTAGGTATCTTTGATGTGGCTAAAGATTTGGGGCTTGAGCAAAATGATGAAGATTTTGATCAAACGCTTGCTGTGTGGGGTGTTCCAGAGGGGCCTTATTTAGTATTGCCAATTGTAGGCCCACTCACTTTACGCGGAGTTCCTGGTGCTATGTTTGATACTGCAACTAATCCTACAAGTTATATTGGTGCGCCAATACAGTTGTTGTCTATTTTAAATGCCCGTGCTAATGCAGAAGGGGCGTTAAAATTTATTGATGAAGCAGCGTTAGACCCCTATTTATTTACTAGAGAATCTTTCTTGCAATGGCGGAGAAATTTATCCTCTGATGGGAAGGGAAATCAATCTTTAGATTTTGACGAAGAGTTAGATGAAAGTGCTTTAAATTCAACAAGCACTTTACCTAAATTGCGCAATTCTTTTAAAGCGTCTTCATTAGTTTTTGATAAAACTATTTACCACTTTGAGAAAGCAGTAGAAGATTATAGGCAGGCAGAAAGTAAATTAAATCGTTTTAAAAAATAGTTGCTGTGTTAAACAGCAACTCCTACTTGTAATGCATCAAACCAATCTAAGAAGTGCTTAACATCATCGCCTTTAAAAATTCGGCCATGTTGTGGTGCAAGAATATCAATATCTAAATTTCTTACGCGTTCAATCCATGCTCTTTTGGCATGATTTGATGGCATCCAGCGTTGATGAAAATATCTCATTTTTTCAATATGTGAATCAAAGTTTTCTACAAACATCGGCGTGCCCGCCGGTTCCAATGCAGAACCTACATCGCCAGACATTAAAATTTTTGCTTGAGGATCATAGACATGAAAGTTAGCAGATGAGTGTAGATAATGAGCTGGAATCAGTTGCAATTCAATATTTTCTAATTTTATCGTTCCACCATTGTCTGGAATTGGTACATATTCAATTGATTCACAGCCAAGATAATGACGAATAAAGCCTTCCCAAAGCGCCGGTGCGTGTAATTTTGCATTTGAAAGCGCTTGATCCCATAAACCTAATGATGAAATTACATCTGGATCTTGGTGGGATGCGAACAAATCAGTTATTTGCTCTACCGGAGCGTGGTGCAAAATAGCTGCCATCATTGGAGCAAATAATTCAGAACCGCCCGGATCCATTAATAAGCATTTATTGGCTGTTCTTACAGCATATTGGTTGCTGTCTATGATATTGGAAGGCTTGTTTTCATCTCTACCAAACATAATCCATTGATGCGAGCCTTCGTATATTTTTGTCATTTTCATGAGACACTGCCTTACTTTAGGGTTCAATTATTTCTATAAAGAGATAATGCGATTCTACAACGCTGTACATTATCGTGAATGGTATGTGCGGCTTTATCTACACTTTCAGCTACTGCTTGTAAACTTTGTAGATATTCGCCGGCTTGAGATGCTTCGATTCGTGAATTTGCAGCAATTACTCGTGCCGCTCTAGCATGGTGCATAACTGCTTCTAGCTGATCTAATAATTGTTTTACATCGCGTTTAAATTGTCGTTGACAGTTTTCCATGGTAAGTTTTGCTTTTTCAAGAGGCTCTTCCATAGAGTGAGCATGAGCCGCATCTTTTGATAACTCAGCGATTAATTCAAATTTATTGTAAGCTATTGTTTTACGATATTCATTAACAGTTAGTTGGTATAGTGAAAGTGCATAGACGTTGATACTGGTGACTAACTCGATTGTTTCTTTAGCGAGCTCATTAATGAAATCAGTGATTGGTTGAAATCCTTTCGCTTTGTCTCCCGCTCTAAATGCAATGGCTTTAGCATTAGCTGCGGCTAATGATATTTCCTTAGCAACGACCATGACCGCACTTAATTCAGATGTAATAGATGCTACGGCAACAAATTGAGATTTTGTTTGAATGTTCATAGGAAGGCTATTTGTTGTTAAGGTTTATCATCAAAATTCGTTAATTAAATTAATACCTAATCGTTGCTTATTTTGTTTAATTGTTATGTTTGATTTGTTTTATTAACGTTTGAATTTGATTGGCGATGTCGTCTATGGGTAATACGTAATCAGTGCAGCCTAGTTTATAAGCGGCTCCTGGCATTCCCCACACGACACTGGATTGCTCGTCTTGAATAAGCGTTTTAGCCCCCATATCATGCATTTGTTTCATGCCTATTGCGCCGTCAGCACCCATGCCAGTTAGTAAGACTGCAATAGCATTTTTTCCTGCGCATTCAGCAATAGATTGAAAGAGCACGTCAACGGCTGGTTTATGTCTATTGACAGGGTCGCTATCGTTTAAATGAATGACATATTGACCATTTTCCCTAATCACGAGCATGTGTCTATCGCCTGGCGCGAGGTAGATATGTCCTTTCTTAGCAATTTCCCCATGAGTAGGAATACTTGCTTTCATTTCCGTGACCATATCAACATGTTGGACGAATGACACACTAAATGCTGCGGGCAAATGTTGAGTTATAAATAATGGTGGCGTTTCAGCTGTGAGTCCCTTAGCCACTACTTTAATTGCTTCAGTACCGCCGGTTGAAGCACCTAAGGCAATAATGGTATTCGCATTGTCAGTGTTCGATGATTTGGGAGACAGCGCTGTTTTTGGGACAATATCATCAGCTTTTGATTTTACTTGTCTGTAGTTGATATTACGGACATTTGCTTTGGCGGCAACCCTGATTTTAGCAATAATTTCGTCAGCATAGTCATTCAGTGTTTTGACGACATTAACTTTAGGTTTAAAAATAAAATCAACAGCGCCTAACGATAGGGCTTCTAAAGTGACTTCGGCACCTTTTTCGGTTAGGGTTGAAATCATGATCACAGGCGTAGGCCGTAAACGCATCAGATTTCTTAAGAAGGTTATGCCGTCCATGTGGGGCATTTCTATATCCAACGTTAATACATCTGGATTTAATTGTTTAATCATTTCTCTAGCAATCAGGGGATCTGCTGCAGTGCCAATAACCTCAATGTCAGGTGAAGAGGTGAGAACTTCAGTTAAAATTTTTCTGACTAATGCAGAATCATCTATTATCAAAACTCGAATTTTATTCATATCAGAAGAACCTTAAATCATTCGTTTAATAGTAAAAGTAAACTAATCTTTTTTGTGCCCATAATTACGTTGTCCTGAAGTTAGCTTTGGAGGCCATAATTACTTTTGTAATAATATCATCAGCGTAATCATTTAATGTATTTTCAACATTAACGACTGGTTTTGCAATGAAATCGACCGCCCCTATTGATAACGCTTCAAGTGTCACTTCAGCATTGCTTTCCGTTAAGGCTGAAATCATCACCACAGGCATTGGACGCAAGCGCATCAAATTACGTAAAAAAGTAATTCCGTTCATTCTAGGCATTTCTACATCAAGAGTTAGTACGTCTGGATCCAGTTGTTTTATCATTTCACGAGCAATATAGGCATCTTCTGCAGCACCAACGACATCTATTTCAGGAGAAGAGTTTAAAATTTCAGTTAACACCTCTCTAATTAATAAAGAGTCATCAACAATGAGTACTTTTATTTTTTTCATGCCTTATTGATTACGTGTACAGATATAATTGTTAAAAAAGTTCGACATCACCAGCAACCGGTGCATTTTTAATGTGATCAAAATACTGTCTTTCTCTTTGTACGATAGTGGTATTGTGAAGGTCTTGGATTTTTTTCATGCCTACTTTTCCTGTTTTTGGGAAATAAATTATTTTTCTTGGGTAGATGTTGCCTAAGTCTTGTGAGACTAAATTTAAGCCTTCGGTATCGATATACTCCAAAACAAATTCAATATTTTTGATGCCTATATCAGTAAGTGTTGGAATGATTTTACCGCCTCCAAACACTTTAACCTCAAGATTTTTTCTTTTGCCGCCATTACTTAAAATAGTATTAATCAAATGCTCCATGGCAAAGTTTCCATAGCGAGTCGCATTGCCTACTACACCTTCATTATTTTTTTTTATTTTGTCAGATGTTGTCACGGGAAGCATAAAGTGGTTCATACCGCCAATCCCAGATTCTTTATCTCTGATGCATGCAGATATGCATGAGCCTAAAACAGTTGTTATAAGTTCATCTTCTTTAGTTACATAGTATTCGCCGGGCAAAATTTTGGCAGCAACAACCCCGTGGACATTATCTAAATATCGGTTGATTCGTTCAAAGCCCGTAATAGAGGGGCTGTTTATATTTTCCTTTTTACTCATTTGATTTACTTGATTTTCCTATAACTGGTACACGCGACCAATTCAAGTTCAGTTGAAAGTTGATTTAATGATTCAGAATGGCCAATAAATAACCACGAATTATCTGCCAAAATATCTGAATAACGTTGGGCTAATTTAATTTTAGTTGCTCGATCGAAATAAATCAGAACATTACGGCAGAAGATGAAGTCAAACCCGCCTTTCATTGGCCATTTTTCCATGAGATTTAATTGGTTGAAACTAATTAATTTTTGTAATTGCGGATTAACTTTAACATGCCCAGATTGAGAAGATTTACCTCTCATAAACCATTTTTTTAAAATTTCTTCTGATATTCCTGTCACACGTTCGTCTGTGTAAACACCTAATGCGGCAGTACTTAACACAGCAGTGTCTAAGTCTGTGGCTAAGATTTTTATGTCCCAATTTGCTGGAACATTTTCTAATAAAGTAATCGCAATAGAGTAAGGTTCTTCGCCTGTTGAGCAGCCGGCAGACCAAACGCGAATTTTTTGAGTGCTTTTATTTCTAACCAGTAATTCTGGAATTACGGATTCTTTCAAATAATCAAAATGATGATTTTCTCTGAAGAAAGAGGTTAAATTTGTTGTTATGGCATTAATAAATTCAGTAAATTCTAATTCTGGGTGGTCGTTTAAATAGTCGCAATAGGCTTTAAAATCAGTAAGACCGAGTCGTCGTATTCTTTTTGATAGACGTGCATAAAACATGTCAAAACGTTCATCAGGGACTTGTATGCCTGAGTATTGATTTGATAGTGTTCTTAGAAAATTAAAATCATCGAAGGTAAATTTAAATTCCCGCTCTCTTTCTTGTACAGCCATATATGAAATGATTGCCTTTATGTTTTCCTGATGAGAATTACAAGAATTTAGATGTCAAGTATTTCAAGTAAACCTAATAATTTAGCAGATTCTAAAAATCTTGGTGAGGGCTTAATAAAGATCACAATTTTCTGCAATTTTATGGATTCCTTTTTCAAGGCAACAAGCAATTGTAGTGTTGTAGTGTCTATTGATGTCACATCGCTCACTTCTATTTCTATTAAATCATTAGCTCCGATTGAATTCTTAAGTTTTTCATGCAGCGGTGTGACATTTTGAATATTGAGTACGGCTTCTAATTTAATAGAGCCACTTGGTTTAATTACTTCAAGTTCTTGTACGCTAACGGTATTTTCTTCTTCTGCAACAGTTTCTTGCTCAAGGAGTTCTTCCGTCATCCAAGCGAGAGGATCGTAACCAATTAGATTATTTTCATCACTTACAGTTTTATTATTTTTTGCCATACATAATCCTGCCTTCCATAAAATCTATTGCAAGTTTTCTAAATTCTTTTGCTGAGCGACTTCCTGATCTGTATTCAAGAATAGATTGGCCAAAGCTTGGACATTCCGCGAGCAAGGTAGTCTCTTTAATCGTAGTTGCTAAAATCTGTTTAGGAAAATAAGTCAGCAACATATTCAGCACTTGTTTTGAAATTTTTCTATTCGGGGTATACCGGGAAATAACTAACCAAGCGACATATTGTTTCTTTAATAAGCTTTCAAATTTTTTAATAGTGCCCATTAGATGTGATAAACCTTGAAGGGCTAAAAAATCACTCGTCATTGGAATGACTATTTCATCAGTTGCAAATAATGCATTGACAATAAGTAAGCCTGATGACGGAGGGCAATCAATGAAGACATAGTCTTGGTCTTGCAGGCTTTCATGTAATGCATTTTTTAACAAATCGCCGCGATGCGCCCTGTTTTCAGTTAATTGTTCAATTTCTTTAAGTTTTAGTCCAGACGTAATGAGTTGTAAATTATCACTAAGGGAGATAATTTGTTGTTGTATCGATTTTTCGCCAGTTAAAACCTCATCAATTCCACTTTGATTTTTTCGCACACCTAAAGACACGGCCAAATGACCTTGAGGATCAAGATCAATTATAGTTACTTTTTTACCTAGTTCTGCAATAGCAGAACCTAAATTGGCAGAGGTGGTCGTTTTACCTACACCACCTTTTTGATTGATTATGGCGATAACTTTCACCCTTTACTCCAAGTTATCAATACTCTCAATTTCATCTGGGTTGAGCAGTCGGTCAACATCCAATAACATAATCATATTTTTATGGTGAACATACATTCCTCGCATATATCGAGTATCTATTTTAGTACCAAAGTTTGGTGCTTTTTTAATGTCATCAACTTTTATGTCTAAAACATCAGAGACGGCATCGGCCACAATACCCATCACAAAAGTACTGTCTAAGTGTTTAACACAAAGCACAATAACGACTGTTTTATGATTATATTTGCTTTTTTCAAGACAGAAGCGTTCCCGTAAATCAACAATGGGAACAACTAAGCCACGAAGATTTAATACACCTTTTATGAAGGAGGGCGTGTTTGGGATAACGCGGACTGTTTCCCATCCTCTTATCTCTTGAACTTTTAGAATATCAACACCATAAGCTTCGTCGGCAAGTTGAAACGTAAGAAATTGTTCAATTTGGTGTTGCTTTATTGGATTATTATTTGCTTGAGTATCAGTCGTCATAGATAGTGCTTTCACGGTTTATTTGTGCAACATTAAAATCATTATGCTTACGTTTCAATAAAGTCGGTTGCGAATTGTTCTAGTTTCAATACTTAATCAACGTGATTTTTGGGTTAATTATAGATATCTAATTAACTTTGTGTGCCAGTCATCAGCGTTGAGCGAGTAATTTTTGAGTAAGTTTAAGCTAAACGCATCTATCTATAGCACTGTATGGGTAGCCTTTATTTTGCTATGAGATTGCTTGTGTATCTTTGCTTGTATAGTGAGTCTTTTACTAGTACGGCTTGTTTCCGATACAGTGCTAGAAAACTGAAATTTCTGTTTGATCTAATTCTTCAAGTTTTAGTAATTTATCGACATCTAATAGCATGACCATCCGTTCATTTACTGAGACTAGGCCATTAATAAATTCATTACTAATTTTAGTACCAAAGTCAGGTGCGCTTTGTATTTGTGCTTTATCTACAGTAATGACATCTGAGACGGAATCTACAACTACGCCCATTGTTCTGGTTTTTTTGATATCACCAATTTGCAATACCACCACCACGGTCAATAATGTGTAATCCGCTGATTTAAGTTTAAAGCGTTCTCTTAAGTCAATAATAGGTACGATAGAACCACGCAAATTAACAACACCTTTTTCATAAGGCGGTACATTAGGAATTCTTGAAACGGGTTCCCAGCTACGAATTTCCTGTACTCTAAGAATATCAACGCCATATTCTTCTTTTCCTAAAGTAAAGCTTAGGTATTGACCAGCATTATCAATTTTGTTACTGAATCGATCATGGTCGTTATCTTTTTTTTCAAATTCTTGGGTTACATTTTTATTCATAACAAGAGTTAAGGAATGCTAATTAATAGTTATCGATTTGAAAATCGAACCAGGCCCGGCACATCAAGAATTAACGCAACGGAGCCATCACCCAATATGGTCGCTCCTGAAACGCCATCGACTCTGCGATAGTTTGCTTCAAGCGATTTAATTACAACTTGTTGCTGACCTAATAAATCATCAACAAATAATCCGCATAAAACACCTTGACCTTCGGCGACAACGATAACACCCTCCCCCATTTTAGATTTGGTGCTTGGCTGTACGTTAAATATTTTATGCATTCTAATAATGGGAATGTATTGATTACGTAGGCGGAATGTTTCACCTTTGCCAGCTACTTTATTGAGCATTTTTTCAGTAATGTTAATTGACTCAATGATAGAAACAAGAGGGACAATATAGGTTTCATCACCGACCGCGACAGACTGACCATCTAGTATTGCTAAGGTGAGTGGCAAATGAATGGCAATGGTGGTGCCGTGACCTAGTTCTGAAGAAATTTCTATATTTCCGCCTAAGGCTTCAATATTTCTTCTAACAACGTCCATCCCTACGCCACGACCAGAAATATCTGTTAATTTTTCTGCGGTAGAGAATCCAGGTAAGAAAATTAATTCATAAGCTTGTTTGTCTGTTAAGACGGTGGTGTCATCGATAATTCCTTTTTCAACCGCTTTGGCAATTAACTTATTTCTATCCATGCCATGGCCATCGTCAATGATTTCTATGACGATATGTCCGCCGCGATGATAGGCTTTTAATTCAATGGTTCCTGTTTCAGGTTTCCCTGCTGCAATTCGATTTGCGGGCATTTCAATGCCGTGATCCAAGCTGTTTCTGATTAAGTGAACAAGTGGGTCATTGATTAATTCCACCACAGATTTATCAATTTCAGTATTTTCTCCAACCAGTTTAAGTTCAATCTTTTTGCCCAGTTTGCTGCTGATGTCATGAACTAATCGGGGGAAGCGACTAAAAACAAAGCTAATAGGTAGCATACGTACATTCATTACGCTTTGCTGTAGGTCTCTGGTATGGCGTTCTAATTGAGCCAAGCCTTTTTTTAATTGATCAACTTTATCCATAGTGAAGTTTTCCCCAACCAGACCAAGCATGGATTGGGTGATAACTACTTCGCCCACCATATTGATTAAGGCATCAATTTTTGAGGTATCAACTCTGATGGAGCTGGCAACCTGTACTATCAGTTTGGATTGGTCTGAATCTAGCTGTATCTTTTTATTGGGCTCTTTTGTTGCGGTTGTGGGTGGCTTTGCAATAGGTTCAATTTCTTTGCTGATTTCAGGCTGTTCAACAATAATTTCTGGCTGAGTCGGTTGTGACGCTTCCTTCGCTAGGGTTTCAATAGCCTCTTCTGGTTCATCTTCAGGTGCGACTTCGCTAATGGGAGGGGCTGTTTTTTTAGCTGGCTTGGTAGCTATAGGTTGAATATCTAGCTCACAGTCACCTTCCACCCAATTAAAAATTTCTTCAATTTCATCCAGTGGAATATCGCCCATTACTTTTAGATCCCAAGAAATATTGCATTCTTCTGGATCCATTTCAAATAAGCTTGCTACGTCTTGTATGTTAGCTAGTGATGTTAACTCACCTAATTCGCTGAGTTCTCTAAACATTCTGACGGGATCATTGCCCGTCTTAAGAAGATCAAGATAGGGGCAAAAAGCAATTTTCCAGCCTGTTTCTTCATTGGTGTCGCTGGCTTCGCTAGTATTAGATACAAGTTCTGATGTTTCAGTTATTATTGTTTCTACATTCGCTTTGTGGCTTGGCGGTGGGGTAGATTCTGCCAGACCATTTAATTCGTTATCTAAATCAGCAGTATGTTGAGCTACTCTTGATTCATCAACCTCTTCTTCATTTTGTATTGAAGAGATCATTTCTCTTAAGCAATCCACTGAACCCAAAAGAATATTGATGGCTATTTGGGTTACTTGGCGACGACCATCACGCATTTCATCAAGTAATGTTTCCATGATGTGCGTAAAGTCTGCGACATTGTTGAATCCAAAGGTCCCACTCCCGCCTTTAATAGAATGAGCACCTCTGAAAATGGTATTTATCACTTCTGGATCGATATCATCTATATTTAGATTCAGCAATCCAGCCTCCATGGCTTCCAGTCCTTCGAAACATTCTTCGAAGAAAACTTGATGGAATTGTGACATATCGATAGACATAAACTTACCTGTGTGCCTTTATGTTTAAATTAAAAAGGAGTGGCTAATTAGCCCAAAACTTTTTTTAAGGTTTTTAATAATTGATCAGGATCGAATGGTTTAACAATCCATCCCGTTGCTCCTGCCGCTTTACCTTCCATTTTCTTTTCCATGCCTGACTCTGTGGTGAGGGTTAGCATTGGGGTAAATTTATAGTTAGCAATGGCGCGTAAATCTTTTATTAGCGTTATTCCATCTTTATTTGGCATATTCACATCTGTGATGATGCAATCAAATTGTTTAGATTGTGCTTTTTCTAATGCATCAACACCATCTACTGCTTCTTCTACATCATATCCAGCACTTTTCAACGTGAATGTAACCATTTTTCTCATTGATGCTGAATCGTCAACTGCAAGAATGCTTGCCATTGTTTTCTCCATTATGTTCAATTTTTCAAAATAAAAACTTGTAAAGGTTAAAAGTGTAACATTCAAAGTTTTTGAAATTATATATAATTTTTTACTACAGTTTTTGAGGTTTTGCACTACTTAATAGTGTTTAAGTATAGCGTAGATTTATAAATAAGACTTTTTCATTATTATATTGATAGATACATAGGTTGATTAAAGGGGTGTGATTTAAAAAGTTAGTGATTAATAAATTAATCTTTATAAAAAGACATCTCATTAATGCTAGTTTTCAGTTAGTTTAAATCTCTTTTGTTACTTTTTTACGATAGTGAATTAATTTTAATTTTTTTGTTTGTGTAGTTCGTGCACACGCTGGTTAGTGCAAGTAAATATAAAGCAAATATGGTGCGTAGATATTTTTCTTTAAGCCTTTATTATCAGTTTGTTGCTTGTTTTAATAGGGTGTTCTAGGCGGGATACACATACGTTTCCACTGCTCTGAAGGAGCGGCATTATTGTTTTATTTTTTTGTAACTTTCTTCGCTTTCATGAACAATTTTTTCACCTTCAGAGATTAATCGACTGCCCTCATCAATTTTTGTTTGGCCTTCTCTTACTAAAGTATTGCCTTGCTCAATAAGTTGTTTGCCTTTTTTCCATTGACTATTTAATTGAGCGATTGCTTGGCTATCGCGCAACATTTGGTCGCCTGAAATGATTTGATTACTCGGTGGGGCAACGCTTTGCTCAGATGCACACCCGTTTAATGTCATCAGGGTACTGATTAACATTGATAAAACTACTAAGTCATTGTGTTTCATAAGTAAGGCTCGCTGTAGGATCATTGGGTTAGGGTGTGCTGATCAAGCTGTCGTGTTGGTGATATCAGCGTCGAGTGCTGAGGGTGTCCCGCACTCGACGTCAGATAACGCATCATTGGCGGCGCTAAAAAACTATTTGTCCACGTAATGGTTAAGCTTAGTGGTGCGTGATAAACTCAAGCCATTGACTAGACAACTTTTCCTGAACGCTGTTTTGTTTTAGACGAGAATTTAAGTGAACAAAATCTACGCTATCAAGGTCTTGATCTTGGTTGTAGCACGAGTACACAAAAAATTCTTTACCTGTTTCTTTATCAATATGTTTGCACAGACATTGCGCACAAATACCTTTCATCATGCATTGCATGGGTGAGTTGATAGAGCCAATAGCATGACTGACTTTAGTTAAGTATGGTTTAAGGCTGTTGAAGCGCGCCTCTTTGACCGCTGCCATCATTCGGTCTGAGCCGATAACAATTAAGTGATCAACATCAGTAAGGGCTATTGCTTGTTCGCCAAGCTTGCCTTCTGCATACGCCAGCATACATTCAAGAATATTGCCTACAAAGGATTTATCTTGAGGTCGGGTGATTGGCAGTGCTTGTACCTCAGGGGATGTCTTGTCTACCGTCCAAATGATTAAATCAGCTGCGGCTTCGATATCTTCTGTTTTAAAGACGTCGCGAGTAAGTTTATAGCCGGCAAAATAAATGACTTTATTACCCGCTGCACGCAGTGCTTTACCAATTGAAAATAGCACTGCATTCCCTAGACCTCCGCCAATAAGTAAGATGGTTTGATTGCTTGGGATTTCAGTGGGCGTGCCGGTTACGCCCATAATGACCAAAGGATCGCCGATATTCCAGGTCGCACATAATTTAGAGGACGAGCCCATTTCTAGTGCGATTAAGGAGATGGTGCCTTTTTCTTTGTCAACTTCTGCGCCAGTTAAGGCTAAGCCTTCACAGGCAAGCACTGTGTTATGGACGGTGGGTGCGTAGCGTTCAAAGTTTTGAACCCGATAAAATTGCCCAGGATGAAATTTTTCTGCGGCTAAAGGTGCCCTCACTATCACTTCGATAATAGTGGGTGTTAAGCGGTTAATGGCAACAATGGTCGCAGTAAATTTATCATCTAAGGTGGCAAAAAGCTGTTTTCTGTGTTCGTTGCGCTCTGCTTGATCATTCTGATTAAGTCTGATTAAGTCCTGTTCAAATAATTTGACCACATAAGGATAGCCATGTTTAGCACTGGCCATTGCTTTTACCACATTGCCGGCATAAACAGGGTGATTGTCACCAAAGAAACTGATGTATTTGCCGTCTTTGTGATATGAAGTAAGGGGGGCGGGCTTGCCTAGTTTAGGTGTGGTGTCGTCGTTCATCGCGATCAATTCCATGCTGTCCGTATGCCAGTTGGGTTCATAGCGTTGGTAGAACTGTTTATCCATCACAAAAGAGTCTGGATATTCATTTTCGTAAATGGTATTTGGCGAGGTGCCGGCGGCAATATATAAGCTGCGCAAAGGTATGTTAAGTGTTTGATGCGTGGTTACCCAGCGGCCATTTTCTAGCTGTAATTTATCGAATTCTACTGCGTTTAAATGGCCATATTCATCTTGCCATGCAGCAGTTGGTGACATGCCTTCTGCCAGAGCAATGCCTTCTTCCAAAGCTTTTTCTATTTCTTCATGGTTTTGACGGTAGGCAGGGGCATCATTAATGCCTTTACGGTAATACAGGGTTACGCCTCCCCAGTTATTAATTAATGTTTGGAAATCAGGTGTCTCGCCTGCACTGTTTGCGCGATCACGTTCTGCTCGAATTAGCTGACCATGACTTAAGAACTCATCTAAGATGCCCAGCTCTTCTTTATCGTAAAGGTTTCTGATTTTAGTTTCGCCCAGTGAATGGACTAAGGATTCATAGCGATGCACTATTTTTTCAACTTGTACCGGATAGTAAGCCATTAATTCGGTGGCGGTATCTATTGCAGTTAAGCCGCCGCCAATCACGCCTGCGGGTAAGCGCACTTGTAAATTAGCTAACGAGGCGGCTTTTGCCGCGCCCGTTAATTGCAAGCCCATTAAGAAATCTGAAGCTTTACGAATGCCACGGATTAAATTATTTTTAATATCAATAATGGTTGGTTTGCCGGCGCCTGTGGCAATACAAATATGATGAAAGCCTAGGTCCCAGGCATCGTCAATGGTAAGTGTGCCGCCAAAACGGATGCCTCCATAGCTTCTAAAAGCCGTGCGTCGTTGTAAGGTTAAATAGATGACTTTTAAGAAATTTTTATCCCAGCGTACGGTAATGCCATATTCAGCAACGCCACCAAAGCCTGCGAGGATACGTTTATCTAAATCTTCGTAAAGGCTATTAAAATCTGCAATAGGCTCGGGTAATTGATCATCGTTGCCTGTTAATGCTTCCGGTAAGGGTTCTATTTTTAAGCCGTCAATACCAACAACGGCAAAGCCTTCGTTAAGAAGATAATGGCTCATTGTATAGCCAGCAGGGCCTAAGCCGACCACTAATACATTCTTGCCATTGTAAGGTAGCAGGTGGGGACGGTTTACATTTAAGGGATTCCATCGAGTTAAAAAGCTATATATTTCAAAACCATAAGGCATAAACAGCACGTCAGTTAAGACATTGGTTTCAATTTGAGGGATATTGACGGGGTCTGTTTTTTGATAAATACAGCCTTTCATGCACTCATTGCAGATACGATGTCCAGTTCCAGGGCACATTGGGTTGTCGATAATAATGATAGCGAGTGCGCCAATATTATCGCCACCTCTTTTAACAAGGTGCATTTCAGAGATTTTTTCATCAAGAGGACAACCAATAGTGGTTTCACCTAGTGGGTCTTGTTTAAAAAGAGTGGTTTTTTTATTACGCATGCCTTTTGAGCAAGAGTCGGTGTCACGCTCGTGGCAATAAATACAGTGATTAACTTCAGAGAGCACTTCACGTTGGTTGTAGCGTGTATCCGTTAAGCTAAAGCCATCGCGGTGTCTTTTATGCGACCCCATCCATACGGAATGTCCATCGCGTTCGATGGTGTCGTGTTTAACTAACTGTTCAAAATCACGTTTTTTGGGAAATTTAAAACTTAGCCAGTGGCTGTAGTGGTCATCATGTAATGCAAGGAAGCTCCAGCGAGCGATGACTTCCATGAGCTGTATGGCAAATTCTGAGAGATTCGTTAGTTCAGTTATTGCGGTCAGCGTAGGACTGAGGTGTTTAGCTGATTGTAAGCATGTGCGAAGTTTCAGGACTTCTTTTTCAAGCAAGGCATTTGCGCACGTTTTGCCTTTTGCTAGTTGCTGAAAATATTGGGCAAAATGACTCATCTTTGCGCCAACGTAAGCGGTACGGTATTCGGCATCACTGTTCTGTGCTACGTCTGGAAACGCGATGGTGATGAGGGCTTCAAGGTCGGCGGTAAGTGCGTGATGATCCCATGAGTCAGTCTCTTGCCCCTTAAACTGCACGGATAATTTTTCGACGACATCATTTTTATAGGTATAAATGCTGTCAATTTCTTTTTTTATGGCGGCTTGTTGGGCCTCACGAACTTCACTTATATTAAAAAGTGTGGCGACAAACTGACCTACATACGGCGCCATTGCAACGAGTATTTCTGATTTTTCTTTGGCAGCAAGATCGGTATCAGAAGCATTGCGGAGTGTCGTAAATTTGTTAAACAGTAGGGGGTCGTGTTGCTGTACAAAAGCATCAAAAACGTGAAGTAAATCATGCAAGCGATGTGCGTCGTATAAATCAGAATAAGAAAAATTAGGGATGCCTAGGGTGAAGTTGTTTTTTTTCATAGCACTCAAGATAGATTTACTCAATGTAGATGAACACGTGTGATTAGGTGTTTACTTGGGTTGAGAAAAAGTAGGGAATTCGAAAAAACTATTGTAAGGAAATACACGTGTATTTAAAAGCTTTGTTCAGCGATTTGTCGTGTCGATGTAGATTTCTATGGTGTGTTCAGTAAAAGGCGGGTGGACAAATAAGCGCGAGCTTGAGTGTTCGCGCTTATCTATATGGTGTGCAATGCTTAATCAGCTTGGCGTCTTAAGAATGCAGGAATGTCTAAGTAATCCATATCTGCTTCTTTTTTAGGCTGTGCACCAAAGCGAACTTCTTTGTTATCAGGTTTTGCACCTTGGCGCATGATGGTTGGTTTCTCAAGATCATCATAATTGACGATTTTTATTGGTTTGTGCATTAATTTTATTGGTGCTTTGGCTGCTACAGGAGGTAAGCCCATGCCTGTGGCGACTACGGTCACTTTGATTTCATCGCCTAAGGATGGATCAATTGCGGTACCAATTTTAATGATGGCATCTTCTGAGGCAAATTCATGAACGATGTTACCCACTTCGTTAAATTCTGCAATCCCCATATCAGATGCAGAGATGTTTACTAAAATGCCGCGTGCACCTTGTAAATTAATGTCTTCAAGTAACGGGCAGGCAATCGCTTTTTCTGCAGCAACGCGAGCGCGATTCTCACCAGAAGCGGCACCTGAACCCATAATAGCTGCGCCCATGCCAGACATAACGGTTCTCACATCAGCAAAATCAACGTTGATCATGCCAGGGTGGACGATTAATTCAGTAATGCCTTGCACGGCGTCGAGTAAGACATCATTGGCCGCTTTAAATGCATCCATTAATGAGACATCGTTACCCAGCACGGGTAATAATTTTTGATTTGGAATGGTGATTAATGAATCAACATATTTTTCCAGCTCGATAATGCCTTGTTCAGCGACGGCTTGTTTCTTTTTGCCTTCAAATAAGAAGGGTTTGGTGACTACCGCGACCGTTAATATGCCCATTTCACGGGCAATTTCGGCGATGACGGGAATGGCACCGGTGCCAGTACCGCCGCCCATGCCTGCTGTTAAAAAGACCATGTCTGCACCATTTAAAACTTCCTTGATGCGTTCTTTATTTTCTTGTGCGGCGTGTTTGCCAATTTCTGGATTGGTGCCTGCACCCAAGCCTTTTGTTAATTCAACACCCAACTGAATGATGGTATTCACGTTTAATTTTCTTAAGGCTTGCGCATCGGTATTAGCACAAATAAATTCTACGCCATCAATGTGATTGCCCACCATGTGATTAACGGCATTACCGCCACCACCACCAACGCCAATAACTTTGATGACGGCTGTTTCACTGTACATATCTACTAATTCATATTTCATAACACTGCTCCAATTTTATAATAAAGAAACTGATAAATTTATTTAAGACACACGCTGTTTGTTAAAAATTACCTTGAAACCAACTTTTTATTTTAACCATCCAATGCTCGTCCTCTGCATCGATGCTTCTGCTCAATCCTTGATGATCTTTCCCATACATTAATAATCCTACGCCCGTTGAGTGCATGGGGTTTTTTATAACCTCTGTTAGTCCCGTTACATTTTCTGGTCCTCCCATGCGCACGGGCATGTGGAAGATTTCTTCCGCTAATTCAATCAAGCCCATGACTTTTGAGCTGCCACCCGTTAAGACAATGCCAGCAGCGATCATGTCTTCATTGCCGCTGCGTCTGATTTCTGCTTGCACTAAGAGCATGAGTTCTTCATAACGCGGCTCAATAATTTCTGCTAAGTTTTGTGCGGTGATTTGTCGTGGCGAACGATCACCAATACTTGGCACATCAATAACACCTTTTATATCAGCAAGTTGTGTTAAGGCGCAGGCATATTTACGCTTAATTTCTTCAGCATTAATGGTTGGTGTGCGTAACGCAACGGCAATATCATTGGTTACTTGGTCACCGGCAATGGGGATTACCGCTGTATGTTTGATGGCGCCTTCGACGAAGATTGCAATGTCGGTAGTGCCGCCACCAATATCGATTAAACACACACCTAATTCTTTTTCATCTTCGGTAAGCACGGAATAACATGAGGCTAATTGTTCTAAGACTAAGTCTTCAACTTCTAAACCACAGCGACGGATACATTTAATGATATTTTGTGACGCACTCACACTGCCTGTCACCATGTGTACTTTAGCTTCTAAGCGAGTGCCTGACATACCAATGGGTTCTTTGATGCTATCTTGCTGATCTATTACAAACTCTTGTGGAAGAATGTGAAGAATTTTTTGGTCGGCAGAAATAGCAACTGCGCGAGCTGAATCTATGACGCGATCAATATCGTATTGAGTGACTTCGCGATCTTTTATGGCCACCACGCCATGAGAGTTTAAGCTGCGGATATGGCTGCCAGCAATGCCGGCAAAGACAGATTTAATTTGACAGCCAGCCATCAGTTCAGCTTCTTCAATGGCGCGTTGGATAGACATGACGGTTGATTCAAGATTGACTACCACGCCTTTTTTTAAGCCGCGTGATAACGAGTTGCCTATTCCTATTACTTCAATGTTGCCTTCATTATTGATTTCACCAACAATTGCAGCAACTTTTGACGTGCCAATGTCTAAGCCGACAATCAAATTACGTTCTGTTCTATTTCTAGCCATTTTATTAACTCGTTCGTTTAATGTGAGTATTCATGAGTGTTATTTTCTATGTTTGCAATTTTTTTCCAGTCAATTTCAGGGCTATCAGTTAACCATGAAACCGCATATCCATTGGGATACCGTAAATCTACTACGACCATAGAGTCTAGTTGTTCTGTGGGGAGCAGTGGTAAGGTTTTTAAAAATCGTTGTAATTTTTCTAATTGATTTTCTCTCCCTAAAAGTATGGTTAGTTCTGTTGTTAAGTGTACTGTCCAAGCCCAACGATCATTAATAGTGAATTTTGCTAATTCAAGATTTTGATCTGCCAAGGTGGTTTTTATGCCTTTCATGATTTCCAACACGTTGGCATGTTGTTCTTCGGGACCGGTCAGTAATAGTAATTGTTCATGCTCTTGAATTGAGCGTGGTGTAAAAATCGTACCTTGTTCTGTCATTAATTTTTGCTCGCCCCAGCGGACAAAGGCTTTTCTTTCGCGTACTTTGATATCAATGGTATCTGGCCAAACGCGCTTTACCGAGACAGTTTCTACCCACGGCAGATGAGCAACTGTTTCGTGAATAGCTTGCATATCGGCTTCAAAAAAACCGGTGGTTACCAATGGTTGCAAGGCCGTTTTAATTTCATCTTTTGTTAAAAATTGAAATACGCCTTCGGTGCGAACATATTTAATTGGTAATGATGCGATTTTTAAATTGAACTTCAGTTTTTCATTTTTATAAGCAAATAAGCCAATTAGCCCCGTGAGTGCAAGCATGCCAATAAGCAGAATTTTAAGGCCTAGGGTATTCATTAAGTCAGACTGGTTGTTAATATTCTCCTGACTAAGGATGCAAAATCGATACCAGCTTGTGCGGCAGCCATCGGCACTAAGCTATGATCGGTCATGCCAGGAACTGTGTTAATTTCAATTAATTGATATTGTTGTTGGTCGTCAATAAAGACATCAACGCGTCCCCAGCCGGTGACCCCGACAACCTCCGCAGCTTTTTTTGCTAGCTGTTTAAGCGCCTTTTCGGTGTCTTCATCTAAGCCACTCGGGCAATGGTATTGTGTGGTGGTTGCTTGGTATTTTGCTTCATAGTCATAAAACGCACGGGGCGTTTCTAAGCGAATAACAGGCAGCGCTTCTTCTTGTAATAAAGCAACGGTGTATTCTTTACCATACACCCATTGTTCGGCATAAACATCACAATTAAATTGTTTGGCCATGGTAAAAGCCTGCGCTAATTCGTCTATTGTCGTGGCTTTGCTCATCCCAATGCTGGAACCTTCTTGGGCGGGTTTAACTATTACAGGAAAGCCTAAGGTGTCTGCACATTGCGCTAAATCAGCGGGTGTTTTTAGAAGATACCATTTTGGCGTGGGTAAGCCTGCGCCTTGCCAGCAAAGTTTAGTTTTTAGTTTGTCCATGGTTAAGGCGGACGCGAGCACGCCACTGCCTGTGTAGGGTAGTTTCATCGCCTCTAAAATACCTTGCAAGACACCATCTTCACCACCACGCCCATGAATAATATTAAACACTCTATCAACCTTAAGGTTGCGCAAAGTGTCAATCGGGTGGTCTTGTAAATCAACCGCTTCAACCTGAATACCTTGCTCTTTTAAGGCATGGTACACGGCTTGACCGCTGCGTAGAGATATTTCGCGTTCTGCTGCGCTGCCGCCCATGACTACTGCAACACGACCAAATGCTGCGGTGCTGAGTGCTGTGGGTGTTGAGTGTGCGTGGGGAACGTTATCGCCAACCATATAGACCTCGGTTTGTAAGCTAATACCGTGCTGGTGTTGCACGGTGGTTTGTATGTAAGTGATTAAGCTTTCAACATCCTGCGCTGTTGCATTGCCAGTGTTGATAATAAAATTAGCGTGTTTAGGTGATACACACGCGCCACCAAGGCAATAGCCTTTTAACCCAGATTGTTCAATTAAGCGTGCGGCAAAATCTCCGTCTGGATTTTTAAACACAGAGCCACAACTTGGTTGATTGGTGGGTTGCGTTTTGCCACGATGTTCCAATAATTGCTTGATTTTTTGTTGACTCGCTACGCAATCGCCAAGGGTTAGGGTTAAGTTCGCCGACAAAAACCATTCGTTGTGCACTGTATTGACAGAGCGATAGCTGATGGTAAATTCTTCAGGCGTTCTTACTGAAACCTTGCCACTGCGATCAATTGTTTCAACGCACTCAACAAGCTGCCACGTTTCATTACCAAAAGCACCGGCATTCATTTTAAGCGCGCCGCCTAAGGTACCAGGTATGCCAGCGAAAAATTCTGCACCTGTTAAGCCGTGTTCGCTGCAAAATTTGGCGATATGTGCACACGGAACGCCTGCTTCTGCAAACACCTTACCCTCGTCTGTTAAGCGAAGTGTTTTTAGGCGATTTTTAGTGTTGATCACCGTGCCACGCAGACCGCCGTCTCTAATCAGTACATTACTGCCAAGTCCCAACCAAAACAAGGGTTCATCGTGGGGTAGGTGTTGGATAAATGCAATGAGGTCAGCTTTATTGGCGGGCAAGTACAGACAATCTGCTGGGCCACCTATACGCCAACTGGTATATTTTGCCAGCGTTTCATTGACTAATAATTGTCCCGTTAGGCTCATTGGGTCTGCCATTCTTGCTGTAGAAGTGATGCTAGTTGCGGTGCTATGTGCCCAACATTGCCTGCCCCCATTGTTAAAATGACATCGTTGCTGTGCATAATTCTTTTTAATAAACTAGGCAATTCTTCCCATGTTTCAATAAATACAGGATCAACCTGTCCTCGTATCCGTATCGCACGACTTAAGGCACGACCATCAGCACCAGGAATGGGAGGCTCACCTGCTGAGTACACGTCCATTAAAATCAGCACATCAACACTAGAAAGTACGTGGACAAAATCTTCAAATAAATCTCGTGTGCGACTGTAGCGGTGTGGTTGAAATATCACCACTGCGCGTTTGTTTGGCCACGCTTGTCTTAAAGCTTCTAAGGTTGCAGCAATTTCTCGTGGGTGGTGGCCATAATCATCTACGAGCGGAATGCTACCTAACGTTGGGAGTTCAATTAGGCTATGTTGAAAACGACGGCCAATCCCTTTAAAGCTGGCTAAGCTTGAGCTAATAGCCTGATCGTCAACGTGTAATTTGGTAGCAATGGCAATGGCGGCTAACGCATTTAGCATGTTATGCCAACCTGGCATATTTAATGTCACGTGTAGGTCTGGATAATCGCCTCGCCGCAATACGGTGAAATGTGTTTGTAAGCCTTCTTGGTTGATATTGATTGCGCGAACATCAGCACGTTCATCAACGCCATAAGTGAGCGTTGGCTTGGATACTTTAGGTAAAATCTCTTTTACGCCTTCATCATCAAGGCATAACACGGCTAAGCCATAAAAGGGTAAGTGATGTAAGAATTCAATAAAGGTATCTTTTAAGCGTTGAAAATTGTTTTCATAGGTTGCCATGTGATCTTGATCAATATTTGTAATCACTGCAATCATGGGTTGTAAATAAAGAAACGAGGCGTCACTTTCATCAGCTTCCGCGACCAGATAGTGACCTAAGCCCAATTTTGCATTCGTGCCGGCACTGTTAAGTCTGCCACCAATAACAAAGGTAGGATCTAAGCCACCTTCTGCAAGCATACTTGCTGTTAAGCTGGTGGTGGTGGTTTTTCCATGAGTGCCCGCAACGGCAATACCAAAGCGAAAACGCATTAATTCAGCCAACATTTCCGCGCGTGGAATAACAGGAATTCGCTGCGCAATAGCTTCCGCAATTTCTTCGTTATGGTGATCGATTGCGCTTGAGGCAACGACAACGTCAACATGAGTAATATTATCGCGTTGGTGGCCTATAAAAATCTTTACCCCTAAGTCTGCTAAGCGCTGTGTGACACTGCTTTCTTTAATGTCAGAACCAGACACCTGATAACCTAAATTTGATAATACTTCGGCAATCCCACTCATGCCCGTACCACCAATACCAATAAAGTGAATACGTTGGATATTGCCTAAGGACTGCACCATTGAGCGAATAGTAGGTATTTTCATGAGTTTGCCGCCTGTACGCAAAATTGTGCCACTTTTTCGGTAGCATCGAGGCGCGCGCATTGTGTTGCGGCGTTACTTAGTGAGTTTAAGTTTGCTATGACCTCATTGATTTTTTCTGCGAGGATGTCGGGCGTAAGGTGTTTTTGCATGAGTAAGACGCCAGCATTCGCCTCTGTTAAATAACGGGCATTAGCAGTTTGGTGATCATCAATTGCACTAGGTAGGGGCACAAATATAGCAGGCAATCCGAGTGCCGCTACTTCACTCACTGTCATGGCACCGGCGCGGCAAATAATGAGATCAGCCCACGCATAAGCGCTGAGGATGTCATCATAAAATGCCTTAACTTCGGCGGTTATGCCTAAGCGTTGATAATGCTGCGTAACCTGCTCAACCATAACTGCACCTGTTTGGTGTTTTACTTGAATATTAGGTAGGTTTGCAAGGGCATCGGGCACGATTTCATTTAAGATTTGTGCGCCTTGACTGCCGCCAATAATCAACAGATGTGGGTCAGAGGTTACAACTTTGTCTGGGTGCGAGGCATACGCGACTAAGGCTTTTCTCAACGGGTTTCCCGTACAGTGTGCGTGAACAGAGTCGGCAAAGCTATTTGGAAAGGCTTCGAGTGTCAGTTTGGCAAGCCGAGAGAGTAGTTTATTGGTGGTACCTGGAATCCGATTTTGTTCATGAATCACCAGAGGTATACCCAGTAATTTTGCCATTAAGCCGCCTGGCCCAGCAACGAAGCCTCCCATTCCTAAGACCACATCAGGTTTACGTTTTCGTAGGATGCAGAGTGCTTGCCAGCACGCGGTTACTAAGTTAATAAGGCTTTTGAGTTGGGTGAATACGCCTTTACCACGCACGCCAGAAACACTCAGCCAATCGATGGCGATGTCATGGGCAGGAACAACGCGGCTTTCAAGCCCTTTTTGAGTCCCTAACCAACTGACTTGCCAGTGTTGTTCGCGTAAGTAGTCGGCAACGGCTAAGGCTGGAAAGACATGGCCGCCGGTGCCGCCTGCCATAATAATAATGCGTTTAGTCATGAGATGCCCTTGCTTTGGCTTTAACCCGAGGTGTCGGTAGAGAGTTGGCATTGATTTCGGTACTTTCACTATGAACACGAAATAATAGACCTAATGCACAACACATAATCATCATACTGCCACCGCCATAACTCATTAGCGGTAAGGTTAAACCCTTTGTAGGCAACATGCCCATGTTTACGCCCATGTTGACGAAGGCTTGAAAGCCAAACCAAATAGCTAAGCCATATGCGATATAGGCGGAAAAATCCTCGCCTATTGCTTCGGCTTTAGCACCAATCTGAAAGGCGCGTGTTAAAAATAAAGCGAACAAACCAATCACCGAAATAACGCCAAGAAAACCCAGTTCCTCAGCAATGACAGAGAATAAAAAATCAGTATGGGCTTCGGGTAAATACGATAATTTCTGAATACCGCTACCTAAGCCAACGCCAATTAATTCGCCGCGTCCAAAAGAGATTAGTGCTTGCACTAATTGAAATCCTGAGTTTAAAGGATCAGCCCAAGGATTTAAAAAACTGGTAATGCGCATCATTCGGTACGGTTCAAACACAACTAAAATAGCGGCCATGCCAGCTAAGCCAGCAAACAATATAATAAATTGACCAAGTTTTGCACCAGCTAAATACATGGTGCCCATGGCTATCATTAAAATAACTACGGCCGAGCCAAAATCAGGTTCCATTAATAGCAAGATGCTGGCAATGAGAAATAAGGCTAATGGTTTAAAAAGGGCGATGCCTAGGGTACGAATGGATTCACGGTGTCGGGTGATGTAGCCAGCCATGTAAATTACGGCAAAAAATTTAACGACTTCTGACACTTGAATTCTTAAACCTAACAGTGATAACCAGCGCGTACTGCCATTAACCTTAATACCTAAGCCTGGAATCATGACGATCACGAGCAGCGCGAGTCCTGATAAAAATAACACAGGCCCAAGTTTTTCCCATTTACGCATGGGAATGGTGGCGATAGTGCTGCCCATGACCACGCCTAACCCAATATGAATAAGCTGTTTGAGTGGATAATTCCACATATTATCAAGCTGTTTAGTACCAATATGTATGGATGAAGACGTGACCATCACATAACCTATTAATAGTAAACTGACACAGACTGTTAACAAGAACGTATCCAAATGAAATTGTCCAAGTCGAGATACTTTTGTTTTTTTTGTGCGCGTTATCATTGTGCTTAATGTGCCAGGGCTAATACGGCTTTAGAAAACTTATTACCACGATCTTGATAATTTTTATATTGATCAAGACTCGCGCACGCCGGAGATAACAACACATGATCGCCTGAGTGGGCACATTGTGCTGCTAATTGAACGGCCTGTTGCATATTTTCAGCATGATAAATAGGCAGCGAGGTTTCCATTAAGGCGTCGTTAAATAACGCGGCATCTTTACCCATGAGAATTAATGCTTTGGCTTTTTCTTGAATGATGGGCGCAAGTTCATTCATGTCGGCGCCTTTAGCGTCGCCACCAGCAATTAAAATGACTTTAGTTTGATAACCTTCCAGTGCTGCAACACAGGCACCAATATTGGTGGCTTTGGAGTCATTAATCCAGGTAATGCCATGTAACGTAGCTACCCGTTGCATACGATGCTCTAAGCCTTTGAATTTTTTCAAGGCTTCGCACATTGCCGGCAAAGGTAACCCCACAGCATGACCTAAAGCCAGTGCGGCAAGGGCATTGGCTGCATTATGACGACCTTCTAATGGAAGTTCACTAAGCGCTAATAAGGCGCGGTTTTGATACATCAGGTATTCGTTTGCAGTTGTCTGGCTATCGTCTTGGCGCGTAGTCTGCTGCGCTAGATAAAAATCTGCGGTGGTTTTGATAGAAAAGGTATAGGTTTGACGCTGTGGTTCAATCATGCTGTTGACGATGGGGTCATCAATGTTGATAACCATTGCACCGTTGCCGTTGAAGACGTTTTGTTTTTCTTTTGCGTATTCTATAACTGAGCTGTGGCGGTCAAGATGATCGGGGCTGATATTTAAAATGGTTGCGGCGTTAGCGTTAAGCATAGAGGTGCGTTCTAATTGAAAGCTTGACAGTTCTAAGACATAAAGCTCGGCCTCTTCATCAAGTAAATCCAGTGCAGGCACACCAAGATTGCCACCAATTACGCCTTTTTTTCCGGCTGCTTTGACCATATCACCCAGCATAGTTGTTACGGTACTTTTGCCATTTGAGCCTGTAATGGCGATGATTGGGGTTTGTACTGAGCAGGCAAACAAGTCAATATCACTCATCACGATTGAGCCATTAGCAACGGCTTTTATGATGGATTTTTCATTGAGGGATAAGCCTGGGCTCACCACTAAATGCGTGGCAACTTTGAATGCTGCATCATCAAAACCACCTGTAAATACTGGCGTATCAGGCATCAAATTAAAAAACTCCTCCATTAACGGGGGATGTTTTCGACTATCTATAATTGCAAATTGATAGCCCATTTTTTTTAGATAACGTGCCACAGAAATACCCGTAGACCCTAAGCCCACCACTAATATTTTCGCGGAGATTGGGTCTAAATCAAATTTTTTCTTTAATATAGAATGTGTTGCAGTAGGCATGCTTATCTCAATTTTAATGTTGCCAAACCAATTAATACTAAAATTACGGTGATTATCCAAAACCGTACAATGACACGTGGCTCAGGCCAGCCTTTTAATTCAAAGTGGTGATGAATGGGTGCCATTCGAAACACGCGTTTACCTGTTAATTTAAATGAAGCTACTTGGATAATGACCGACAAAGTTTCCATCACAAACACACCGCCCATAATCACTAAGACTAATTCTTGTCTAACTAAAATAGCCAAAACGCCCAACGCTGCACCTAAGGCAAGTGCGCCCACATCGCCCATAAAGACCATTGCAGGGTAGGTGTTAAACCAGAGAAACCCTAAGCCTGCACCAATGAGCGCAGCACAAAATACAATGAGTTCACCTGCATTAGGAAGGTAGGGAATGGCTAGGTATTGGGCAAACTCACTGTGTCCAGATAGGTAGGCAAAAATACCTAAACCGCCTGCGACCATTACTGTTGGCATGATAGCCAAACCATCCAAGCCATCCGTTAGATTGACTGCATTACTGGTGCCCACGATGACAAAATAACTAAGCAGCACATAAACCCAGCCCATTTGCCAAACAATACTTTTGAAAAAAGGCACAATAAATTCTGTTTCGGCTGGTAGCGTGGCGGTTTGGTATAAAAATAATGCCGCAGTTAAGCCAATAATCGACTGTCCTAAGTATTTTGCTTTTGCAGAGAGGCCGTCACTATTGCGCTTAATGACTTTTTTGTAATCATCGATAAAGCCAATCACACCAAAACCTAAGGTGACTAATAAGATGACCCAAATATAGCGGTTACTTAGGTCTGCCCAAATTAAGGTGGTGATGGTAACGGCAACGAGAATTAAGGTGCCACCCATCGTGGGTGTACCTGCTTTTTCGTAGTGTGACTGCGGACCTAATTCGCGGATACTTTGACCAATTTTATTGCCGCGTAATTTTTCAATCATGACTGGGCCAATAATGAAGGAAATGAGCAATGAGGTCAGTACGCCTAAAATAGCTCTAAACGTGAGGTAGTGAAATACTCTAAAGCCACTGTTAAAGCTCATTAAATAATCAGTTAAATAAAGTAGCATTGTTTATGTCCTAAAGTTTTCAACGAGTGAGGCAACGATCTGTTCCATCTTTTGTGAGCGCGAGCCTTTAATTAAAAGTGTTTCTTGACCCGTTAAGGCGTTATTTAATTGTTTTATGAGTTCGCCGTGGTCGTGGCAATACAACGCCCCTTCGCCAAAGGCCGCTACCGTGTGTTGACAATCATCACCCACGGCAAATAAGCGATTTACCCCGCTCTTTTTTATCTGTAAGCCCAATTCATAATGCTGTTCAGCACTTGTTGGACCTAATTCGCCAAAGGCGCCGAGAACCAGCCAAGGCAGACCTGGGCAGTGTTGTAAAACGTTTAGCGCGGCAGCTAAGGAATCGGCATTAGCGTTATAAGTATCATCGATAATTAATTGCCCGTGTCTGCCAACTAAAGCGTGTAAGCGTCCCTTGACTGGACTGACTTGTTTTAAGCGAGTAATTATTGTGGCGATGGGTATACCTGCCGCCAAACCTGCGGCACAGGCGGCTAAGGCATTTAAGACATTATGTTGTCCTGCTAACGCAATGGTGCAGTGGTAGCGGTGCGGCGCGTTAATGAGATCAAAAGATGTCATAAATTGCTGCGCTTGTAGGCTGGTTTGAATGTGCTCCGCTCTTATATCCGCCTGATTATGCAGCCCAAAAGACAGTATTTTTCGGTTACCTGCTAGCGTTTGCCAGTAATCAAAATAAGCATCATCACGATTTAAAATGACGATGCCGTCTGATTTAAGTGTACTAATAATTTCACCTTTTGCTTTTGCAACGCCTGCGACATCGCCAAAGCCTGCTAAGTGTGCATTAGCGGCATTATTTATAAGGACAATGTCTGCTTGGGCGCAGGTATTAACAAAAGCAATTTCACCTGGGTGATTAGCCCCCATTTCGATTACTGCGTAGTGGTGTGCCTGGGTAAGGCGCAATAAAGTAAGAGGCACGCCAATGGCGTTGTTTAAATTACCTTGGGTATAAAGTACGCTGCTGGCGTCGCCCATGACGGCGGCGGTCATTTCTTTGACAGTGGTTTTGCCATTACTACCCGTTATCCCAATGACGGTACAGGCGGGCATTTGTTGTCGCCAAAGATTAGCCAGTTGCGCCAGTGCAGTCCGCGTATCAGTCACGATCAGGTGAGGAATAGTGAGCTGCGAAGCTGAGCTTGCTTCGATGATCGCGGCAGATGCGCCAGCACGTTCAATTTCAGCTAAAAAGGCGTGACCATCATGCTGGTGTCCTTTAATCGCAATATACACATCGCCTGCTTGCAGTGCTCTTGAATCAATACTTACTGAGGTGATTGCCACATCTGCGCCCACCTGTTGTCCAGATAGTTGTTTAGCTAAAGCACTTAAATAAAGAGTCATGTTATTTAGTCCAATGCTGGATAGGTTTGAGTTAAAGCGTGCAGTGCGCATTCTTTATCGCTAAAGGGAAAGCGTTCGCCAGCACACTCTTGGTAATCTTCATGTCCTTTGCCAGCGATTAAAATGCAATCTTTGGGGCTGGCATGAGCAATTGCATAATTAATAGCGAGTTCTCTATTAGCGATAACTCGTGTTTTTTGTGGATCACAGCCAGTCATAATGTCAGAAATTATCTTTTCGCTGGCCTCAAATCTAGGATTGTCATCGGTAAGGATGAGTTGATCTGCAAAGCGTGAAGCACATTCGCCCATTAACGGGCGCTTACCTTGATCGCGATTGCCACCACAACCGAAGACCAGCCAAAGCCGCTGCTGACAATGAGCACGTAAGCTACTTAGGGCTTTTTCTAAGGCGTCAGGGGTATGGGCATAATCAATGACAATATGGGGTTGATGGTGTCCGCCCAAACGTTCCATGCGTCCTTGTATGGGGTGTAAAGTCTTCAGTTGTTCACAGGCTAAGGAAAAGCTCAAGCCTTTGGCGAGTAATACGGCTAATACTTGCAGACAATTGCTTACATTAAATAAGCCATATAACGGTAGGCTAAGAGGGTGTTGCTGTTGGTCAAGGTGCACGTCAAATTCAATGCCGGTCGCAGTTTGTCTAAGTTGTTTTGCAATGAGGCTCGTTGCTGGGCGCAGAATTTTCCCTGTGCAGCTGGTGCTCCAAATTATTGCCGTTGCGGGCGCTTGTGAAATGATCTTTGATGCGTGGTCATCATCCAAATTAATCACCACAAAACGTAAGCCTGGTGTATCAAGCAGCTGTAGTTTTGCGTTGCAATAGGCTGTAAATGTTAAGTGGTAATCTAAATGATCACGGGTGATATTAGTAAAGACTACGCCTTCAAAGGGAATGCCAAAGGTTCTATGTTGACTTATGGCGTGTGAGGAAACTTCCATAAATACGGTATGTTGGTTATTTTCTTTAAAGCTAGAAAATATTTTTTGTAATGTTATGGCGTCAGGCGTGGTGTGTTGCGTAGCATGAAGTTGCTGTCGGTCACCCCAACCTAAGGTGCCAATAACTCCGCTGTGTTCGGTTAGTTGAGTTAAGAATTGTGTGCATGAGGTTTTGCCATTGGTACCCGTTACGCCAATCAGCGTTAATGCGTCTGTTGGCCAACCATAAAAATTGGCGGCAATAATGCCCAGTTGTTTGCTTAAATTTGGCACTGCAATCGTAGGAATGGCGTTAATGGCGTGGGCTAAGTGCCGACCCTCTTGCTCTGGATCATATAAAATCGCAGCGGCACCTTTGTTAATCGCTTGTTCGGCGAAATATAAGCCGTGTTGTTGATTGCCGGTTAAGGCAATAAATACATCATTACTGCTAAGGGTGCGACTATCAATGCTTAAGCCATTTATGGGTATGTTTTTATAAAGTGTGTCTTGGGGTTCAAGCGCGGGTAACTTTTGAAATAGCGTGGCGAGTTGCATAAGAATTACCCATTCAATTAAGGTGCTTGCGTGAGTAAAATAGGCATAGTTTCTTCTTTGTCAGGCGCGATATTAAGAATGCGTAAAGCACCTGACATGAGTTTAGAAAAAACGGGAGCCGACACTAAACCGCCATAATATTGACCAGCAGACGGCTCATCAATCATGACTACAATAATCAAACGAGGGTTTTTAGCGGGTGCAAAGCCTGCAAATACTGAGAAATATTTTTTATCAAGGTAGCCGCTTTTTCCCCCTGATTTTTTAACCGTACCCGTTTTGCCGGCAACGCTGTAGCCATCTACTCTGGCTTCATACGCAGTGCCGTCTTCCATGATGACGTGCTCCATCATGGCTCGAACTCGTCGAGCTGTTTTTGTAGAGAAGACGCGTTGTTGATCAATATCTTCATCGCGTTTGAGTAAGCTTACTGAGTGTAAAATGCCATCATCAGCCAATGCTGTGTAAGAGCGTGCTAGTTGTAATGCCGAGGCGTTCATGCCATAACCAAAAGATAGCGTGGCGCGTTCAAAATCATGCCAGCGATGATAATCTAATAAGGTGCCATTGGCTTCACCAACAAAACCAGTGCCGGCAGAAACGCCAAAGCCAAGGCGGTGGTAGATATTCCAAAAATATTCTGGAGGCATTTTTAAGGCCATTTGGCTGACCGCAATATTGCTAGATTTTTTGATCACATGGGTTAAATCAAGCGTGCCATAATTATGGACGTCTTTTACTTGGTGCCGACCAATTTGAAAGCTGCCGTGGGTCTCGAAGACATCAGTGGGTTTGATATAGCCACCATCTAAGGCGGCCGCAACGACAAAGGGTTTCACTGTTGAGCCAGGTTCAAATACTTCCGTTAATGCGCGATTACGATATAAATATTCTTTTATTTCTTTTCGTGTATTAGGATTAAATGAAGGTTGGTTGGCAACGGCCAGTATTTCGCCATTTTGTGCATCAAGAACCACTACGGTGCCAGTTTTTGCTTGATTTTCAGCAACGCCGCGTTGCAATTCTTTATATGCAAGGTATTGAATACGTTGATCGATACTTAGAACAATATCTTTGCCATTGACAGGTTCTTTTATATTTTCTACATCAGCAATAATTTGGCGATGCCCATCTTTAATTACGCGCTTACTGCCAGAGATACCTTTCAGGGCATTTTCATAGCCTAATTCTATGCCTCCCTGCCCTTTTTCTTCAATATCGGTAAAGCCAACAAGATGTGCTGAAACACTGCCGGTTGGGTAGAAGCGCTTAAACTCGCGTTCAAAATATACCCCCGTTAATTTTAACGCTTTAATATTTTCGCTTAATTCAGGGTTAATGCTTCTTGCCAGATAAGCGTAGGCACGCAAAGGTTTTTCGTTGAGTAATTGTGTTATTTTTCCGGTGGGTAAGTGCAGGAGGTTTTCAATGGTTTTAATGGTTAACGATTTTTCTTTGCGATAATCGTTTAATATTTGGGCTTTATCTGTTTCAGACAACTTGAGTAATGGTTGTTTTTTTCTAAACTCTTTTTCAAGTTGTTTGAGTCTGATTTTATCGTCAGTGATGAGTTCTCTTGGATTAACAGCAATTGACTCTACGGGCGTGCTAACCGCTAAGGGCGCTCCGTTTCTGTCTTTAATCATGCCTCGATAGGCAGGTATGGCAATATCATCAACGTGGCGATCGTCACCTTGGTCTTGAAGAAAATCTTTTTCAATAACTTGCAAATAAAAAGCGCGGCTTATTAACAGTGTCATGCAACACAGCATAAAGCCCAACAAGAATGTTTTTCTAAAAGAAAAATCATTGCTTGCTTGAGGCTTTGATTTGGTTGTGGTGATTCTTAAATCCAGCATGGCTTTTTAGTTTGCAGGTTTTAGATAAATGGTTTTTTCACGCAAAGGAGTAATAAGTTTTAAGTTTTCTACCGCAAATTGCTCAATTCTATTGTGTTCAGTCAGCATAGTGAGTTCTAGCTGCATTTGCCCCCACTCCACTTCATATTGATCAAGCGCACTTTCTTGTTGCTGTATTTCCATAAAAAGCAGGCGAGAATGGTATTTACAAAAAATTACTGTTAACGCCGAACCTAGTAAAATCAAAAATAGGGAGCCCATACCCCACAGGCGCAGTGTGTTCATTTACCTTTTCTCTGTGACACGCATTATGGCACTTCGTGCTCTAGGATTATGCCGTAGCTCTTCAGCACTGGCTTTAATCGCTTTGCCGCATGTTTTTAAAGCACCTTTGCAAATATCACGTTCCAGAATAGGGAGTCTGCCAGGGTTATATTTTGCGCCTGACTCTGCTCTAAAAAAACGTTTTACGAGGCGATCTTCTAAGGAATGAAAACTCATCACAACTAAGCGTCCGCCTAGCGTTAAGACTGGAATGGCTTGATCTAAAACGGCTTTTAATTCATCAAGTTCAGCATTGACGGCAATGCGTATTGCTTGAAATGTTCGGGTTGCGGGATGTTTATGCCGATCATGGAAAGGCACTGCATTGGCAACGATGTCCGCCAATTGTTTTGTGGAGACAAGTGGCGTGTGTTCGCGCGTTGTGATAATTGCGTTAGCAATTTTTCTAGCAAAGCGCTCTTCACCATAATCAAATAACACCTTGACTATTGCTGATTCACTGGTACTTTTCAACCATGCTTCAGCAGTTAGGCCGAGTGTGGTGTTCATCCTCATATCTAAGGGACCGTCTCTTAAAAAACTAAAGCCACGCTCTGCGTTATCAAGTTGTGGTGAGGAGACCCCCAAGTCAAGCAGTATGCCATTAACCTTTCCTTCAATGCCAAGCTGCTGGCAGGCAAGTTGTAAGTTAGAAAATGGTTTATGTAACAACGTAAATCTATTGTCTTGTGCTAAAGCTATCGCTGCGTCAGAGTTATGCGCTGTGATGTCTTGATCAAATGCAATGAGTTTTCCTGTATTATCAAGAAAGTTTAATATTGCAGAGCTATGACCGCCACGCCCAAATGTACAGTCTATGTAGAGGCCTTCTTGTTTTAATTCAAGTTGCTCCAATGCTTCTGCAAGCATGACGGGTCTGTGTTCCAATAGCGCATCCTCACTGGTTTAAAACGATAATGTCCCTAATTCTGCTAAGCCATCGTTGTCATCTTCTGTCATCCACGCTTGTTCTTTGGCTTGCCATGCCGATTCATTCCATACTTCAAATTTATTAAGCTGACCAATTAGCACAAGTTTTTTATCCATCGCGGCAAATGTTCGTAGCTTTTCTGGCAACAGCAGTCTTCCTTGTGCGTCCATGTCGCATTCAGTAGCGTTTCCAATTAAAAAGCGGCGCAGTTTGCCTGCCATTTTGTTTAAGGTGGGTAATTGGCTAATGGTGTTTTCTAGCTTTTCCCATTCAGGCAGTGGGTAAAGCCATAAGCAACCTGACTCACCAAGGCAGCGTTCATTAACGGCAACGGTGATGATTAATTGCCGATTACAACACGCGTGGATGGCTTCACGATAGCGCGTTGGCATCGCAATGCGTCCTTTATCATCTAAATTAAGTGAGCTAATTCCGCGAAACAAACCTGCCCCCATTTGTTGATAAAAAAACCATATTTCATCACTAATGTACCACTTTTCTCCACATATCGACCACTATAGAATTCAAAATGAACTTAGTCAAGAATCATTTTGTTAAAATTCTTTCTTTTTTGACAATGACTTACAGCAGTGCTTATGGTTAATTTTGGGTTCTGAACGTAAAAAATAAATTCATACGATTAATCAATAAGGTGGATTGATTAGTTGATAAAGTGCATGAATTAGATTGCTAGTAAGAAGTGAGCAGTCATTCGTATTATGATTAGGGGGTGTAATGCAGTGCCTTAATGAAGGGCGTAAGCCTTTTGGAGCTTGGAATATAAGTAGGGATAAAAAGGCGCGAAGCTATACGATTGGGTGTTTTGGCGGCAAGGCGAAGCAAGTAAGGATTAAGTTAAGCGTTGTGTGTCGTAGTGATATGGCGGGGTAGGTAGTTAAGTGGGTAAAAAACGGGAGAGTAATAAGAAAGAGTTGGCCTGTAAGCCGGGTTCTGTCGGGAACAGTCATTCATCTAGGCTACAGGTCACCCTGCAGCTCAAGCAATCTACCCAGAAGCCGCACGGGCCGCGCGTCTGCTTCTCTATTTGATCTTGCTCCAGGTGGGGTTTACCCTGCCACTACTGTTGCCAGTTGCGCGGTGCGCTCTTACCGCACCATTTCACCCTTACCTGATGACAAGCATTACTGCTGGTCAGCAGGCGGTATATTTTCTGTGGCACTTTCCGTAGGCTCGCGCCTCCCAGGCGTTACCTGGCACCTCGCCCAATGGAGCCCGGACTTTCCTCCATCCTATGCTTAATAAGCATAAAACAGCGACTGTCCAGCCAACTCTTTCAAGGTAATTTTACCATATTTTTCGGTGTGTAGCGGTGAATAAAGCCGCCATTTGAGTAAATATAGAGGTGGCTTAAAGTTGATATTTATTTAAAGATTCTAATGCAAGCACTGCTGTTTTAATAAGCACTTCCGTCTCTTCATTTAGTTCATTGTTTTTGTAGACTTTACTTAGCAATCCTTCGGTAACGAGCGCTTCTTTAATCCAGCGTTTGGTGAAGCGGTAGTTGCTTGCTATGGTGGCTATTTCACCCGTAAGGGGATTTTTAATACTTTCTTTTTTAGTGCCAGGCTTAGCTGTTTTTGGGGCAGGACTTTTAGTGGCAAGTATTGGCGTTTCTGGTAAACGAACAGTGGTCGCAAGGTTTGCTTGAGTGGTGTGCGTGTTGATAGGCTCTTGCTTTTGGTTGTTGACTGCCTGATAAAAAATAGAGGCAACAAAAATAGTTGTTAAAACAAAGAGTAACTCAAACATGACAGGCTCCTTCTTTAATTAAGGTAGTATTTTAAGGCTAGCTGCGTGGTGTTTAATTTATCCATTAGCTTGCGTTGGTTTGGATAAGTGCTTGGGTCGTGCTTTCTAGTACTAGGCAAGTGAGTACGCTGCTTGCGTAAGCACCTGTGTCGATACCAATT